>NZ_JBPZHC010000006.1:0-332199 GCF_051857465.1 Pseudarthrobacter cremeus
TCCATTCCGAGGCCGCCTTCGCGTCCCTGGCCGGAGCCAGCCCCATCCAGGCCTCGTCAGGGAACACCGTCCGCCACAGACTCAACCGCGGCGGCGACAGAACCCTAAACAAAGCCCTGCACCACATCGCCCTGAGCCGGATGACCTTCGACGCGGCCACCATCGCCTACGTCCAGAAACGCCAAGCCGAAGGACGCACAAAAAAGGAGATCCGCCGGTGCGTGAAACGCTACCTCGCCCGACGGATCTACCGAAACCCAGGCCCCTGCCACGCTTGACAACCATAGAAGGATCCCCGCGTTGCGGTTAAGCCAGCCTGCCACCGCGTTTTCCCAGAGCCCGGGACTGATGTTCCA
The DNA here is from genome assembly GCF_051857465.1 of Pseudarthrobacter cremeus. Classification (NCBI taxonomy): domain Bacteria; kingdom Bacillati; phylum Actinomycetota; class Actinomycetes; order Micrococcales; family Micrococcaceae; genus Pseudarthrobacter; species Pseudarthrobacter cremeus. The sequence continues at coordinate 357 of NZ_JBPZHC010000006.1, forward strand.
CTCCTGCGTGTGCCGGCAGGAAGGGAACCGGACCAAGGCCACGCGGTCAGGGAAACGGGCCGCATAGTCTTCGCTGATGCGGATCGGCGTGCTGGCATCGCCAACGCTGTGGAGAATGATCACCGGCACAGGCGGCGCCATATCGGTGAAATCCAAGGTCCTGAGGTCCAGAGGCTGGGCCAGTCCCGCGAGCCGGTGCAGCCGCCCGCGGAGGATCCGCAGCACTCCGGTGGCCAGGGCGGCCGGTAGACGCCGGGCTGCTGTGTGGGAGAAGAGCGTCCGGTGCCAGTCCAGGACAGGCGCGGTCAGAACAAGGCCGGTGATCAGGTCCCGGTGGCCGGAGGTGTGGGCCGCGGCCAAGGCCATGGTTGCACCCATGGACCAGCCGGAGATGATGATCGAGCCGGCACCCCGCGAAGCCGCGTAATCCAGGGCTGCTTCCACGTCCGCCAGTTCGCTGAGGCCGAGGTGGTGTTTGCCGTCCGCGGTCGGGGGAGCGTCAGGGTCGCCGCGGAATGAGATCAGCAGTTGCGTGCAGCCGGCCCGGTGGAAGAACGGTGCTGTGCGCAGGCCGGTGATCCGCCGCCCGCCGAGCCCGTGGACGTGGATGACCCAGGGACCCTGGGCCGAACCGGGGATAAGCCACGCGGGAGCGGGCCCCGGCAGCAGCACGTCCTCGAAGGGCAGGCCGGCCGCTTCAGGGTCCGGGAAGACGTAGCCGGACCAGTAGCCCGCAGTGTCCGGCGTGAGTTGGCCGCTGTAGATTTTTTCGACGCGGCGGGTGACCGTGCCACCCCTCTTGTTGCTGGATATCACCTGACCGATGCGGGCGTGCCCGGTGCGGTTGTTCCAGTACAGGCTGTAGACGCCGGGAGCCCTGGTGTCCTGGTCGGCACGGAACGTGGCGGTGGCGTCGTCGACGTCCAGGACCCTGGTGCGCTCCGGCCGCTGGACTATGGGGGTCACCAGACTCCTGGCGATCTGAAGGCAAAGCCAGCCTGCAAAGGAAGCCGCAGCGAGTGCTGAGCCTGCACCGAGGAGGGGCCGGTAGTTCACACAGCTACTTTAGCCGCGGGCCTGAACGGGCCGGGCCTGAACGGGCCGGGCGTGAACGGGCACGGCCTGAGGGGTCAGCCGGCGAAGAACTCGCTGAGTTCGGTGATGAGTTTCTCCGGGGCACGGAGTACGCCGTCGTGGCCGGCGCCCTGCAGGATGGTGTAGCTGGAGCCGGACAGGACATCGTGGATCTGGCCGCACGCCACACCGAAATAGGCCGGGCTCTTCTCGCCCACCACGATCAGGGTTTCCAGGGGCAGTGCCAGGAACGGTTCCGCCGGCATGTCGGCAGCGATGATGGCCTTGATCTCGCGGACGCCGGTGTTCATCAGTTCGCGCTGCTGCTTGCCACCATGGGTGGCGGCGGTGAGCTTGTTGGCGATGGTGAGCATGGAGAGCGGCATCCGGGAGAACGCACCGCCCGTTTCCAGGCCCTTGTTCAGCACGGCGAGGGCCCGGCCGTCGTCCCCGGCCGCAGTGGCCCGTTCGTATTCGGCGGTCCAATCGGCTTTGACGCTGTGGTTCACTGACACCGCCGGGTCGTAGACGGCGAGCCGTTCCACGGGGAGGGTACGCGCTGCGTGCAGGGCCACGGCGCCGCCGAAGCTGTGCCCGAAGACGTCCGTGCTGGACGTGTGTTTCATGACGGCGTCCAGGTCCCGGATGTCCGTGTCCAGGGTGTAGTCCTCAGGCTGCGGCGAAGAGGATCCGCGGCCCCGGCGGTTGAACGTGTGCACCGGACGGCCCAGGGCTGCGCTGAGTTTCTGCGCGAACCTGGTGTAGTCGGCTGCGGTCACCATGGAAGCCGGCACCACCACCACGCCGGAACCGGCCGAAGCCAGCTCCGCACCCGTGGAGAAGAGCTCCAGTGTGCCGCCGTCGGGGGTTCTGATGTTCTCGCGCGTCATGAACCGAGCCTATCGGAGGTACCTGAGTGCTGGCAGCAGGCTCAGCTCTTGAAGTACTCCGCGATGTCGGTGACCAGCTCGTTCAGAGCGGCCGGGATGGAGCCGTGGAAGCCCTTGGGGGAGAGCTCGAAGGTGCTCCCCGGGACGGCGGCGTGGAGGCGCTGCGCGGTGACCTTGTAGTAGCCCGGGCTCTTGCCGCCCACCATGAAATGCGTGTTGGCGGGCAGGACGCCGAAGTCCCGGACACGGTCGGCCTCGTCATACGCGGCCCGCAGTTCGCCGACGCCGGTAGGCATCAGTTCGCGGAACATCCTGTTGACTTTGGTGCGCGACACCAGGGCCATCAGGCCGGCGAGTACGGGCTCGGGGATCCTTGAGAGCGTGGTGGCCGGCTGCATGCCCTTCTTCAGCCGGGCCAGGGCCTGGCCCACATTGCCGGCGTTGACCGCTGCCTCGAAGTCGTCCAGCCAGGACGTGTCCAGGCTGCCGTCGATGTTGACCGCAGCATCATAGACGGCCAGTTTGTCCGGCTCGTGGGCGGTGCCGGCGAACTCCTGGACCGCATTCAGGGCCACCGAACCGCCCAGGCTGTGGCCCAGGACGGTACGGGCGCCGGTGGCGTCCATGACCGTCCGGACGTCAGCGATTTCGGTGGCCATGGAATAGCCGGCAGGCTGGTCCGTGGAGTTGCCCCGGCCGCGCCGGTCGTAGACATCCACGCACCATCCCTCGCCCAGTCCCTTGGCCAGCGCCAGGGAAAACGGACGGTAAATCAGGGCGGTGAGGAACGCGCCCCCGATGACCACCACGCGGCGTTCTCCCGGCGCATCCACGGCGCCGTAGCTGTACAGGGCCAGCCTGCCGCCGTCGTGCGTGGGCACTTCCTGTTCTTTCACGCTCCCCATCCTAGGGGTGCACGGTCAGTGCCTACCGGCGCCGGCCCAGTGGCCGGACCTGCCCGTCGGCGCCGCTGAGGAAGCGGGCCATCCGCACTGCCAGCCCTTTGCCGGGACGGATCGGTCCCTCATGCAGCTGGCCCGGGACCACCTGAAATTGGATGGACGGGACAGCGGCTGCCAGCTGCCGTCCCGTCTCGGCAAAGTACGCGGGGCTCCAGCCGCCGCTCAGCATCAGGATGGGAGTGGTGAGGGCCGTGAAGTCGTCAAGTTCGGCGTCGGCATCCAGCACCGCACGCATTTCCATAACCGCTGTGGGCAACAGCTGGCGCATCTCTCCGCCCAGATTGGTCCGGGCGGAGAGGATACTCAGCATCCGCAGGGCGCCGAGGGGCAGGTAGGACAGGGGACCGGCAGTGGCCAGGCCCTGGACCAGATGGGCCCACGCGTGGTTAAGCTGGCCCGCGGCCACCGCGTCCTCAAGCTCCGGACGCCAGCGGTGGCTCAGGTTTCCGGAGAGGGACACCGCCGCGTCATAGGTCACCAGGCGGCCGATCGGAAGGGTCCGGGCGGCCTGGAGTGCCACGAATCCGCCGTAGCTGTGGGCCACCACGTCCGTGGAGCCCGTCTCGCGCATGACCGTGGCGAGGTCGCTGATCTCCGTCTTCACGGAGTAGTCATCGGGCTGGGGTGATGATCCGTCCCGCCCGCGGCGGTTGTAACAGTGTACCGGCCTGCCCAGCAGGACGCTCAGCTTCCGGGCGAAAGGCCGGTAGAGGGCGTCGGTGACCAAAGTGCCGTGGATAAGTACGACGCCGGGAGGCCCCGCCGTCGTCGGGTCCAGTTCCGCCGGGGTGAGGAAGGAATGCGCATCGAGGCGTCCGCCGTCTTCGGTCTCCACCGTCCATTTCTCCACAGCCCGAGTCTATGCCCGGGAGCGCGACCGGAAGCTGGCCGGGCTAACGCCCGGTAAACTTGGGGATTGTGACTTCCCAAAACACCCCCGCCCCGAAAAATGCCCCAGAGCCGGTCGACACCAGCGAGCAGATGCGAATCCGCATGGACAAGCGCGCCAAACTGATCGAACGCGGCACAGAGGCGTATCCGGTGGGTGTTGAGCGCACGCATTCCCTCACCGAGATCCGCGAAAAGTACGCGCACCTCGAGGCTGACGACACCACCGGGGATGTTGTTGGCGTCACCGGCCGGGTGGTCTTTGTGCGGAACACCGGCAAGCTGTGCTTCGCCACCCTGCAGGAAGGCGGCGTTGACGGCAAGGGCACGCGGCTCCAGGCCATGCTGAGCCTCGCCAACGTGGGCGAGGAAGCGCTCGCGGACTGGAAGTCGCTGGTGGACCTCGGCGACCACGTCTTCATCAAGGGTGAGGTGATTTCCTCCCGCCGCGGCGAGCTGTCCGTGATGGCAGAGTCCTGGTCAATGGCGTCCAAAGCCCTGCGCCCGCTGCCCGTCCTGCACGCGGAATTGAACGAGGAAACGCGTGTCCGGCAGCGTTACGTTGACCTGATGGTGCGCGACGAAGCCCGCGAAATGGTCTACACGCGTGCCGCGATCACCCGCTCCATCCGCGAGAGCCTGTACCGGCACAACTATGTGGAGGTGGAGACCCCCATCCTGCAGCTGGTCCACGGCGGAGCCCTGGCCCGCCCGTTCGAAACGCACATGAACGCGTTCGACCAGAAGATGACCCTGCGCATTGCCACCGAGCTTTACCTCAAGCGCGCCGTGGTGGGCGGCATCGACCGCGTGTACGACATGGGCCGGGTTTTCCGCAACGAGGGCGTGGACTCCACCCACAGCCCCGAATTCACCACGCTTGAATGCTACGAAGCCTGGGCGGACCAGTTCGTTATGGCCAACCGCATCAAGGAGATCATCCTCGACGCCGCTGACGCCGTGGGTGCCGGCCGCACCCTCCAGACTGACGCCGGGGAAATCAACCTCGACGGCGACTGGGCCTGGGTTTCCGTCTATCCCGGACTGTCCGACGCCGTTGGCCAGGAAGTCACGCCGGACACGCCCGTTGAGGTGCTGCGCGCCATTGCCGCCAAGCACGAGGTAAAGGCCGACCCGAAGTGGGACGCCGAAAAGCTCGCCGTGGAACTGTTCGGCGAAATTGTGGAACCCACACTCCTGAACCCCACGTTTGTTTACGATTACCCGCCTTCCGCGCAGCCTTTGGCGCGCCCGCACCGCGAGGACGGCCGCCTGATCGAGGCCTGGGACCTCATCATCGGCGGAATGGAACGCGGCACGGCCTTCTCCGAGCTGATCGACCCCGTCATTCAGCGCGAGCGGCTTACCGAGCAGTCCCGGCACGCGGCGGCCGGCGACGTCGAAGCCATGCAGCTGGACGAGGATTTCCTGCGCGCGCTTGAATACGGCGCCCCGCCGATGGGTGGTATTGGGCTGGGCATCGACCGGCTGGTGATGCTCTTCACCGGTGCCGGCATCCGTGAAACCATTCTTTTCCCGCTCCTGAAGCCGGAAGGACACTGACCCATGGAATATGTCGCCGTTCTCCTGCCTTCGGTGGTGGTTGGCCTGATTTTTTGGTTTGCGATGAAATCAATCTTTAATGCCGATAAGGCCGAGCGCCAGGCGGAAGCGCGCGCCCAGGCAGAAGCCCAAGGCCGGACAAATGCCCCGGCAGATACAAAAGCAGAGAAACATCCTTCTCCGCCGGCCCGCCCGGACCTGGAATCCTGATATAAGGTCCGCAAACTTCCTGCGGATATCCACAGGAACCATTTGATACTTTGACGCGTTGCCATAATAAGGGTCATACTTTTTAGAGGAACATCCTGCTTTTCTGAAAACCCCGACCTTTCCCAGAGGAAGACTATTAATGGCACAGAAAGTAAACATCGTCCTCGTAGATGATCTGGATGGGGGATCCGCGGATGAGAATGTCCGCTTTGGCCTCGATGGGGTCAGCTACGAAATTGATCTGTCCTCGGCCAACGCGGCCGAGCTCCGTACGTCATTGCAGCGGTTTATAGCCGCAGCGCGCAAGACGTCGGCCGGGCGGGTTGCCCGCACTAAAACGGCCATTACCGGACGCGGCAATGATTCCGCGCAAATCCGGCAGTGGGCCCGTGAAAACGGCTACACGGTTAACAGCCGTGGCCGAATTCAAGCGGAAATCCAGGAAGCCTACCAAAAGGCCAATTCCTAGCAGCAGCCCTCCTGCCCCACCGGGAACCCTGTCTTCGCCATCAGGCGGCGGCGGGGTTTTTTGGTCCATTGAATATGGCGTGTAGCGCCGTAATTGGAATTAGCGGATTCGGGCGGTTCATTGCAGTACGGCGGCGGTCCTCCGGAATACGCCCGCGCTGCCCACCCGGTTCGGCGGGCCACCCGGAAACCAGGGACACCCACGGGTGGATATTCCAGCGCGTCGGGCAACGGGAAGGGAAACCATGACATTTGAGGCAAACCCGGAGCTCCAAGATGTGGAGGTTTCGCTCCCGTTCTTCGGACGGTGGAAAGTGGAGAACAGCCCGAAGCGGCGGATTCCCAGCCACGGCACCATGATGTTGGGCACTGCCTGCTCGATCGACTTCGTTGGTGTCGATGACCATGACAGGACTGCGCCCGGGGTGAGCTGGCGAACCGCGTTCGCCACGGAGCCGCCGGAGCAGTTCTTCGCCTTCGGCCGGGAGATTCTCGCCCCCGTGGCCGGGCGGGTAGCCGCGGTGCATCAGGGGGAGCCGGACCACGAGGCACGACGCTCCCCGTTGGTGCTGGTGCCCTACGCGGTGGGACAGGCTTCACGGCTCCGGCAGGGGCTCGGCAGGATCACCGGAAACTGCGTCATCATCTCTTCAGCAGCGGGCACCAGCGCCTTCGTTGCGGTCATGCATCTGCAGGCCGGCTCGATCCGGGTATCCGTCGGCCAGGAGGTCGCGGTGGGAGAGCACATCGCAAACTGCGGCAACTCCGGCAATTCCACCCAGCCTCACGTACACCTGCAGGCGATGGACAGGCTTGACCCGTGGACGGCTCAGGCACTTCCCCTGCGCATCAGCCGCTATTACGAAAAGCCCCGCCGATCGCAACGTTTCCTTCTCCGGGAAAACACCATTCCGGACGAAGGTTCGACTGTGGAGGCCGCGCGCTAGCCGCTTGGCCCCGTCACAAGTGCACCCATGGTTTCCCCTGTGGCGAACACGCTCCACAAGTCCGGGTCTGCCACGTAGCATCAAAGTACGTCGTAGCTAGGAGTGTGGCGAAATGTTTGAGCGATTTACGGACCGTGCCCGTCGAGTAGTTGTGCTTGCCCAAGAAGAGGCACGCATGCTGAACCACAATTACATTGGTACCGAACACATCCTCTTGGGTCTTATCCATGAAGGTGAAGGCGTTGCCGCCAAGGCTCTGGAGTCCTTGAGCATTTCGCTCGACGGCGTTCGCGAGCAGGTACAGGAGATTATCGGCCAGGGCCAGCAGGCCCCGTCCGGCCACATCCCCTTCACGCCGCGCGCCAAGAAGGTGCTGGAACTCTCGCTGCGCGAAGCCCTACAGCTGGGCCACAACTACATCGGCACCGAGCACATCCTGCTCGGCCTCATCCGTGAGGGCGAGGGCGTTGCCGCCCAAGTGCTGGTGAAGCTTGGTGCTGACCTGAACCGGGTCCGCCAGCAGGTCATCCAGCTCCTCTCCGGCTACCAGGGCAAGGAAACCACCGGCGCAGGCGTCGGTGCTGGCCAGCCCGAAGGCACTCCTGCCGGTTCGGTGGTCCTGGACCAGTTCGGCCGCAACCTGACCCAGGCTGCGCGCGAGAACAAACTGGACCCCGTGATCGGACGCGAATCCGAAATGGAACGCGTTATGCAGGTCCTGTCCCGCCGCACCAAGAACAACCCGGTACTGATCGGTGAACCGGGCGTCGGCAAGACGGCCGTCGTCGAGGGCCTTGCCCAGGCGATTGTCCGCGGCGACGTCCCGGAGACCATCAAGGACAAGCAGCTGTACACCCTGGACCTCGGTTCGCTGGTGGCCGGCTCCCGGTACCGCGGTGACTTCGAAGAGCGCCTGAAGAAGGTTCTCAAGGAAATCCGCACCCGTGGCGACATCATCCTGTTCATCGACGAGATCCACACCCTCGTTGGTGCAGGTGCCGCAGAGGGTGCCATCGATGCCGCGTCCATCCTCAAGCCCATGCTGGCGCGCGGTGAACTGCAGACCATCGGTGCCACCACGCTGGATGAGTACCGGAAGCACATTGAGAAGGATGCCGCGCTTGAGCGCCGCTTCCAGCCCATTCAGGTCAAGGAGCCTTCGGTCGCACATGCGATCGAGATCCTCAAGGGCCTGCGTGACCGCTACGAGGCGCACCACCGGGTGACCATCACCGACGGCGCCCTCGCCTCAGCTGCCAGCCTCTCCGAGCGCTACATCTCGGACCGCTTCCTGCCGGACAAGGCGATCGACCTGATCGACGAAGCCGGTGCACGGCTGCGCATCCGCCGGATGACCGCTCCGCCCGAGCTGAAGGCCATGGACGAGCGCATCGCCAAGCTGAAGATGGAGAAGGAATCCGCCATCGACGCCCAGGACTTCGAAGGCGCTGCAGCGCTCCGTGACAAGGAGCAGAAGCTCATCACCGAGCGCTCCGAAAAGGAACGCCACTGGAAGTCCGGCGGAATGGATGACATCTCCGAGGTGGATGAGGATCTCATCGCCGAGGTGCTGGCCAACTCCACGGGCATCCCCGTCTTCAAGCTGACCGAGGAAGAATCCTCGCGCCTGCTCAAGATGGAAGATGAGCTGCACAAGCGTGTTGTCGGCCAAAATGAGGCCATCAAGTCCCTGTCCCAGGCGATCCGCCGCACCCGTGCAGGCCTGAAGGACCCCAAGCGTCCCGGTGGCTCGTTCATCTTCGCCGGCCCCACCGGCGTCGGCAAGACCGAGCTGGCCAAGGCCCTGGCCGAGTTCCTCTTCGGTGAAGAGGACGCCCTCATCACCCTGGACATGTCCGAGTACTCCGAGAAGCACACCGTCTCGCGGCTTTTCGGTGCCCCTCCGGGCTACGTCGGCTACGAAGAGGGCGGGCAGCTGACCGAGAAGGTCCGCCGCCGTCCGTTCTCCGTGGTCCTGTTCGACGAAGTTGAGAAGGCCCACGCGGACCTCTTCAACTCGCTGCTGCAGATCCTGGAAGACGGCCGCCTGACCGACTCCCAGGGCCGCGTGGTGGACTTCAAGAACACGGTGATCATCATGACCACCAACCTGGGCACCAGGGACATTTCCAAGAGCGTTGCCACCGGCTTCCAGTCAGGTACGGACACGCAGACCGGCTACAACCGGATGCGCGCCCGCGTGACGGAGGAGCTCAAGCAGCACTTCCGCCCCGAGTTCCTGAACCGTGTGGATGACGTTGTGGTGTTCCCGCAGCTCACCCAGGACGAGATCATCGAGATCGTGGACATGTTCGTGGGCCGCCTCGAGAAGCGCCTCAAGGACAAGGACATGGGCATCGAGCTCACGCCCGCGGCCAAGGTGCTCCTGGCCACCCGCGGCTACGACCCCGCCATGGGTGCCCGGCCGCTGCGCCGCACCATCCAGCGCGAGATCGAGGATCAGCTCTCCGAGAAGATCCTGTTCGGTGAACTCCACGCCGGCGACATCGTCGTGGTGGATGTGGACGGCGAAGGCGACTCCGCCAAGTTCACATTTGCCGGCAATGCCAAGCCGCGCATTCCGGAGATCGCCCCGAGCGTCTAATCAATAAACCGAAGACCCCGCCATCCCTTTGAGGAGTGGCGGGGTCTTCGCGCGTTGGCGGGAGTCCCGGCGGCACCGCAGCCATTTGCCGCTTGCTGCTCCTTCGTCGCTTTGACGCAAGCTACACAAATGCCTCCGGCGCCGTCGCTGTGCCGGGCGCGACCAAAGCGGCTCTTCACGGTTCGTGGTGAATGTCCTGCCGTGATGAATATTCATGCCGCTGTTCTGGCGGCACTGCGCAACAGGATACGCGTCTTGTAGTTGCGTGCGTTGGTGAATCCCCTGCCTGTCCTTTTTATGTGCTTGATCGCGGTGTTGTTGGCTTCCACTTTCGCTGTTGTCGCGCCGGTGACAATGAGGACTTCGATCTCTCTCCACCACCGGCAGACCGTGCGCCAGAGCCGGTTGGTTTCCAGCTGCGCGGCCTGTTCTACCAAGGTCTGCATGCGGTCTTTCGCGGCCGCAGCGTCGGCGAGGGACCCGGTGGCGAGCAGCGTCCGAAGCTGCTCTTTGACCAGCCAGGCTGCCCGCAATTTTCCGGTGGCATCATCGGTGGCGAACACGGTGCTGAGCCTGTCCCGGGCCCGGTCTGAGAGTGTGTCGCCGGCCCGCAGGAGCAGGCGCCGGTTGGCCCAGACCGGGTCGATGGAGCGTCCCCGCCGGCCATGGACCTGCTGGGTGAGCCGCTGCCGGACTTCGGTGAGCATGTCGTTACCGAGCTTGACCAGGTGGAACGCATCGACCGAGACTGCAGTGCGTGGGAGCCACATCCGCAAGGCTTTGCGGAATGCCGCTGACGGGTCGATCGCGACGACCTGTACGCCCAGGCGCCACTGCAGCGGGCGAGCGAACAGCCATTCTCCGACGCCATCGCTGTCGCGCCCATCCACGATCCCGAGCACTTGTCCGGTGTCCAGATCGACGATTGTGGTCATCCAGGGTTCGTAGCGTTTCCAGGCCTTGGTGGCCGGGTCGCGGAAGAACCGCACGGACCGGTAGCGGTGTTCATCGATGCCGAGCATCCGCGGGGCCAGCGCATCAACATCAGGTAGCGTCAGCGCAGCCGAGTCCAGAGCTCGCTGGACCAGCCACCAGGAGACACCGAACGAGGAGGCAGCCTCCGCCGCCGCCCTGCCGGATCCGATCACGGCGGCGACGAGGGCATCGCGGAGCCGACGGGTGGACCGAGCCCGGCGCGGGACCTGGGCTGTTTCCTCAGCGAATGTCTGGCGCGGGCACAGGTACTCATCGCAGAAGAATCTCCGCTTGGCCCAAATCACTTCGATCGGCCCGGCGACAGGGACGTCACGCAGGCGTTGTGGGCGGCGGGAATGCACCCGGCTGCTGATCACGCCGCACGATGGACACCCGGCCTCGGCAGTGGCTTCGACGCTGACCCGCCGCTGCCCGAAGGCGAGGATCTCAGTGTCTGTGACGCGGTAGTCGGGCAGGTTAAAAATGGCGGTGGCAGCATCTGGGCGCGGGGAAGTAGGCTCGATCAAGGCTCGTAGCTCCTGACTCTTGATGAATGCGTAGAGAACATCCATCACAGCAGGGCTACGAGCCCTTCAGCTTTCAAGACACGGAATCCCTTTCACCACGAACCACGGAGAGCCACCAAAGCCCCACCGTAGGATGGATCCTGTGACTGACGCCTTCCATATCCGCCCTGCCCGCACCAGTGATGTCGCCGCCATCAAAAGCCTGGTGGCGCCGTTGGCCGAGCAGCGGATCCTCATGGCGAAGGAGACCGTGGCCTACTACGAAAGCCTCCAGGAGTTCCGGATCGCAGAGTCCGACGACGGCGACGTGATCGGCTGCGGGGCGCTGCACGTGATGTGGGAGGACCTCGCAGAAGTCCGTACGCTGGCCGCATCCGACGCCTGGCGCGGCAAGGGGGTGGGCCACGTGCTGGTGGAAAGCCTGCTGGAGGAAGCCCGCGAACTGGGGGTGGCGCGGGTCTTCTGCCTCACCTTTGAGGTGGACTTTTTCAAGCGCCATGGGTTCGAGGTCATGGCCGACCAGACAGCCGTGGACCCGACGGTCTACTCCGAGCTCCTGCGCTCCCATGACGAAGGCGTGGCCGAGTTCCTGGACCTGGCCCGCGTGAAGCCCAACACGCTGGGAAACACCCGCATGATCAAGTTCCTGTAGCGCGAACGACACCGCAGGCTCCTGCTCCCCGGAGTGTTGCAGCCTCTGGCTGGCTTTAAATCTATTTGGTGGATAAACTGAACCGGTTGCAGGGTGGCCCGCACGTAAGGGACAGTCATTGGGGGCTGTCCCTTACCTTTTGCCCGCAACCTTTTGCCCGCAACCTTTGCCGGAACCGCTCTCTGAACCGTTCCCCGCGGCCGGCCGCTCCTCACCGGACGACGCGGGCTACCGGACTCAATGCAGCGATAGTAGGGTCAAGGTGCATCCTCCGGAAGCACCGTCCCCAGGAGTTCGGCCATGAAGAAGCTCATCAACGACCCCCGCGCCGTGGTTGCCGAGTCCGTCCAGGGCTTCGGGCTTGCCCACGCGGGCCTCGTGACGGTCAACGCGGATCCGCTGTTCATCACGCGTAAAGACGCGCCGGTCGCCGGAAAAGTGGGGCTCCTTTCGGGCGGCGGCAGCGGCCATGAGCCGCTTCATGCCGGATTTGTCGGACGCGGAATGCTCGACGCCGCCGTGCCGGGGCCGGTGTTCACCTCGCCCACGCCGGACCAGATCCTTCCCGCGACGCTGGCCGTTGACTCTGGTGCCGGCGTCGTCCTTATCGTGAAGAACTACACCGGTGACGTCCTGAACTTCGAGACGGCCGCGGAGCTGGCGGAGGCTGAAGGCGTAGCCATCCGCACAGTCCTGGTAAACGACGACGTAGCGGTGGAGGACTCGCTGTACACCGCGGGACGCCGCGGAGTCGGTGGCACCGTGCTGGTGGAGAAGATCGCCGGGGCAGCCGCGGAACGCGGCGACAACCTGGATGCGGTGGCCGCAATCGGTGACCGCGTCAACCGCAACGTCCGCACCATGGGCGTCGCGCTGTCCGCGTGCACCGTTCCGCATGCGGGAACACCCAGCTTCGATCTCGCGGACAACGAAATTGAGATCGGCGTTGGCATCCACGGTGAGCCGGGCCGGCACCGGATTCCCATGGAGGGCGCGGACGGCATTACGGACCGCCTGCTGGACCCCGTGCTTGCCGACCTGGGAATCGCAGCAGGTGAGAAGGTCCTGCTGTTCGTCAACGGGATGGGCGGTACGCCGCTGAGTGAGCTGTACATCGTGTACCGCCGCGCAGCGCAGGTGATAGCCGGCCTCGGAGCCAGCGTGGAGCGCTCACTGGTGGGGAACTACATCACCGCCTTGGACATGCAGGGCTGCTCCATCACCGTCCTGCGCCTTGATGATGAGCTGACGCAGCTGTGGGACGCTCCGGTGCACACGGCCGCGCTGCGCTGGGGCGTGTGATCATGGTGCTGGATGTGAACTGGACCATTAAGTGGCTGACTCTGTGCGCGCAGGCAATGGCGGAAAACAGGGTCTACCTGATCGAACTGGACCGGCCCATCGGGGACTCCGATCACGGCGAAAACATGGACCGCGGCTTTCAGGCAGTACTGGAGAAACTGGCTGAAACCCCGCCGGAGACACCCGGCGCTGCACTGAAGCTGGCCGCCATGGCCTTGATGTCCAAGGTTGGCGGCGCCGCGGGCCCCCTGTACGGAACGGCGTTCCTGCGGGCCTCTGCTGCGGTGGGCGACGCGGCCGAGGTTGGTCCGGAGGCCTGGGCAAGGGTGGTGGCGGCGGCCCGCGACGGGATTGTGGCGCGGGGTAAGGCCGGGTCCGGCGACAAGACCATGGTGGATGCCTGGACCCCGGCCGCCGGGGCGGCGCAGGCGGCCGCCTCGCACGGTGCCGGCAACGTGCTTGAAGTTCTGGTTGCCGCGGCCGAGGCCGCCGAGGCCGGCGCCATTGCCACAGACCCCCTGATCGCACGGAAAGGCCGTGCCAGCTACCTGGGGGAGCGGAGCGCGGGCCACCGCGATCCCGGAGCCGCCTCCAGCGCGCTGATCCTCCGTGCCGCCGTCGAGGCAGCCGCGTGACCGTTCGTCTCGTGGTGGTCTCGCACAGCGAAAAGATCGCCGACGGCGCCGCGGAACTGGCCGCCCAGATGGCGCCCGACGTCTTGATCCTCGCCGCCGGGGGAACCGGGGACGGCCGGATCGGGACCAGCCTGGAGAAGGTCATGTCCGCCCTGGACCGAGCGGTCGGGGGCGATGGAGTGGTGGTGGTGACGGACCTCGGGTCGGCCGTGATGACGGCTGAATCCGCCCTTGAGCTGGTTGCGGACCCGGCCGGCGTGCTCCTGGCCGACGCCCCGTTGGTGGAAGGCCTCGTGGCGGCCGCGGTGGCAGCTCAGGGCGGCGCAGACCTCAAAGCGGTGAAGCGGGCCGCGGAAGCCGTGTGCGGCGGGGGCCCGGCGGACGCAGAGCAGGCGGCCAGGTTCGCGGCAGGCACCGTCACCGAAGGGTCCGTTACCGGACAGGGGCCGGATTTCACCGGTGACTTCGAACTGGTTAACGAAGCCGGCATGCATGCCCGTCCGGCTGCCAAAATCGCGGGTGGCCTTGCAGCCCTTAACGCCGAAGTGACCGTCAACGGGGTGGACGGGACAGCGATGACATCCCTGATGACCCTGGCCGCAGGAAAGGGCTCGGTGCTCCACGTGGAGGCATGGGGTCCCGATGCGGAGCGGGCCATCAACTATGTAGGAGGCCTGGTCCAGGCAGGCTTCGGAGAGCCCTGACCCCGGACCACAAGCTGCGCGTGCGGGTTTGTTATTTTACTTGCGGCCGGCGGTGCAGGGTCGGCTTATGCCCCTCGAACAGCAGGTAGGTGCCGACGCCCATCAGAAGGAAGCCGGCCACGCCCACGGCGATGATCTGGGTGCTTACGCCGGCGATCAACAGAACGATCCCGAACATTCCCGCGACCGCTCCAAGATAGGTGCTCCGCTTGAACCGTGAGCCCACTGAGCCGGATGAGAGCTCCTGGGCGAGCCGCGGATCCTCGGCTGCCAGTCCCGATTCCAGCTCTTCGAGCTGTTTCCGCTCCCGATCTGAAAGTGGCACCGAAACCCCTTCCCGGCGTGCAGTGTTCTCTAAATCCAACATCTGCAGTGTTAGTAATACTGAAAGTACAGCGTCCTTGAGGGAAGTCAAGGGGGCGGTTCCGGAGGTGTCGAAAGCGGCCGCCCGGACGGGCAGGCGATGATGGAATCATGACCATCGCCAAATCTGTTCTGCTTTTCAGGATCCTGGCCGCCTACGGTGGCGTCTTCATCGCAGGGTCACTGGCGTGGGGTGTGGTCTTTGACGGCTTCCGTCCGGACCGCTGGGACGTCGTTGGCTCCATGGTGTGCCTGGCGGGTGTGGCTGTCATCATGTTCACACCCCGGGACGCGGGCTAAGGGTTACATGGCCGGCAGCTGTCAGAGCGCGGCGAGGAGGCCGGCGGTCTTTTCCAGGGCGCCTGGAACGAGGGAGTAGTAAGCCCAGGTGCCGCGCTTTTCGCGGTGCAGCAGACCTGCATCCACCAGGATCTTCAGGTGGTGGGACACCGTGGGCTGGCCCAGGTCCAGTGGTCCGGTCAGGTCGCAAACGCAGGATTCCCCGGCGGCTTCGGCTTTGACCATGGAAAGCAGCCGAAGGCGGTTCGGATCTGACAGGGCCTTGAAGACAAGGGCTTTCTCCAGGGCCTCCTCAGCGCCAAGGGCGGGCATGGCCGACGGGGCGCAGCAGGCTTCGTCCGTCTCGGCGGCAAGCACGGGCAGTGAGTTCATCTCTCCATTATGCCCTCATATTGACAGCCATCAATATATTCGTGCTACTGGCTGGCCCGCTCGGCGCCATGCGGCAGGATGACATCGTCAGCGGCCCGGCCCGCCGCGGGGAAAAGGATGGCCAGGATACCCACGCCCAGCACTGCGCCGACCAGTTGCGCTGCGATGAAGCCGGGCACAGAGCCCGGTGCGATGCCGGCGAAAGTATCACTGAAGATGCGGCCCACCGTGACGGCCGGGTTCGCGAATGAGGTGGAGGAAGTGAACCAGTAGGCGGCTCCGATATAGGCGCCCACTGCCGGTGCCGCAAGCACGCCGCGGGAGGTGGCGGCGAGGGCAAAGATCAGCAGGATGAGCCCGGCCGTGGCAACCACCTCGGCCAGCAGGTGGCCGGGTGTCGCGCGCTCCTTGGCGGAGATCGAGGAGCCCACGTCAAACATTGCATTCGCCAGCACGCTGCCCCCGGCTGCGCCTGCAGTCTGGGCCACCACGTACGTAGTGAGCTCCGGCAGGGTCAGCCCGGAGCCGCTGCGGCGCCCCAGGAACCAGTCCGCCAGGGAAACGGCCGGGTTGAAGTGCGCGCCGCTTACCGGACCCAACATCAGGATCAGCACCGTCAAGCCCAGGACGGTGGCCGTGCTGTTCTGCAGCAGCTGCAGGCCGGTGTCGCCGGGGGAGAGCTGCTGGGCGGCTATCCCTGATCCGACAACGATGGTCACGAGCAGGGCTGTGCCGAGCATCTCGGCAACGGCACGGCGCCACAGTGGTGGCTGGGTTGAAGTCATGCCACAAGCTTGACGGAAAGAACTATCTCAGTCAAAATTGACTCAATGAATACTGAGGCAAGCGAGAAGCTCCGGGCGCGGGCGGCCAGGCATGCGGCGCTCGCCGATCCCACCCGGCTTCGCATCGTGGACCTGTTGACCCTGGGGGACTTTTCTCCCACGGAGTTGCAGGATGAGCTGGGAATGTCGTCAAACCTGCTGTCCCACCATTTACGCGCACTGGAAGAAGCCGGGCTGGCAACCCGCCACCGGTCGGAGGCGGACAAGCGCCGCAGCTACCTCCGGCTGGCGGCCGGAGCCCTTGAAGGCCTGGTGCCGGGCGTGGAGCACAGCGCAGGCAGTGTGCTGTTCGTCTGCACCAGGAACAGTGCGAGGTCGCAGCTGGCCGCCGCGCTCTGGCGGCAGGTCAGTGACATCCCGTCTGCGTCTGCGGGAACACACCCTGCGGACCGGATTGCCCGGGGTGCCATCGAGACTGCCCGCCGCCATGGCCTTGATCTGCCCGACCGTCCGCCGAGCGGGCTGGATCTGCCCGCCTTGGAGGACGGGCTCGTGGTGACCGTTTGTGACAATGCCCATGAAGAGCTGGCCGGGCGGGGTGATGTCCACTGGTCTGTGCCGGATCCCCTCCGACTGGGCACCGCTCAAGCCTTCGACGCGGCGTTCGAGGACCTTGCCCAACGCATCAGTGGCCTCGTGCCCCGCGTGCTGGCCAAATATTGACATCCATCAATGTATTGCTCGATACTTCCTGTATCGATAACTATCAATGTTCTTGCCGAGAACTGAGAGAAGAGACCCGTGAGCACCGAAACCAAGAAACCTTCAGTCCTGTTCGTCTGCGTCCACAACGCCGGCCGTTCGCAGATGGCTGCAGCATTCCTGACTACTCTCGGCAAGGGCGAAATCGAGGTCCGCTCCGCGGGTTCCCAGCCGGCCGACAAGGTTAATCCGGCCGCCGTAGAGGCCATGGCCGAGCTGGGCATCGACATGTCAGCCGAGATCCCCAAGGTCCTCACCACCGAGGCGGTGAAGGAGTCGGACGTTGTCATCACCATGGGCTGCGGCGACGAATGCCCGTACTTCCCGGGCAAACGCTATGAGGATTGGGTACTCGAAGACCCTGCAGGCCAGGGCGTGGACGCCGTCCGCCCCATCCGGGACGAGATCAAGGGCCGCATTGAAGGCCTCATCGCATCCCTGGCCCCAGCCGCCAAGTAAGACACTTCCGAGCACCAGGAGACCGTTTCGTGAGCGAGACCGTAAACACCGAACAGCTGATCATCATCGGGTCCGGCCCTGCCGGCTACACGGCGGCCATCTACGCTGCCCGTGCGGGCTTGAAGCCTCTCGTGCTGGCGGGGTCCGTCACTGCCGGCGGTGCGCTGATGAACACCACCGAAGTGGAGAACTTCCCGGGCTTCCCCGGCGGCATCCAGGGCCCCGAGCTGATGGACGGCCTCCAGCAGCAGGCGGAAAAGTTCGGCGCCCAGGTAATGTTCGACGACGTCACTGAAGTGACGCTGAAGGGGCACCTCAAGCGGGTGGTCACCGGCGCCGGCGAAACCTACGAGGCCCCGGCCGTCATTCTGGCCACCGGTTCGGCCTACAAAGAACTGGGACTTCCGGAAGAGAAAAAATTCAGCGGACACGGAGTCTCATGGTGCGCCACCTGCGACGGGTTTTTCTTCCGCGGGCAGGACATCATCGTGGTCGGGGGCGGCGACTCCGCCATGGAGGAAGCGACCTTCCTGACCCGTTTCGCCAAGTCCGTGACCGTCGTTGTCCGCAAGGGTGAACTCCGTGCCTCACGGATCATGGCCCAGCGTGCCAAGGACAACCCCAAAATCAGTTTTGCCTGGAACTCGGCTGTCACTGCCATTCACGGAGACGGCAAAGTCACCGGTGTGACCCTGGCCGATACGCGGACCGGTGAGGCACGCGAACAGGCGGCCACGGGGATCTTTGTGGCGATCGGGCACGTCCCGCGCACGGAGCTCCTGCATGGGCAGGTGGACCTTGATGACGAGGGATACATCAAGGTTGATTCGCCCACAACCTGCACCAACCTGACCGGCGTCTTCGCCTGCGGGGATGCCGTTGACCACCGGTACCGCCAGGCCATCACGGCAGCGGGCACCGGCTGTGCCGCGGCGCTTGACGCCGAGCGTTACCTGGCCGCCCTGGACGACGCCGACAGCATCGCCACGGCCCTGGTGGAAGAACCAACCCACGCTTAGACCCCAGGACAGGGGAGGAGGTGAGCGTAAATGATCACCGGATGCTGCGGGGATGCTGGCTGCTGCGATGACTCTGGCTGCTGCGAGGACGAGCAGGACTGCTGCTGACCATCGCCGCCTGCCGGCCCCTGCTGGCCGGCAGGCACCTCCCGCCACAACAGCCACAACTTTGAAATAACAGAGGACACCATGGATTCAGCGAAGAACCTGCCGGTTGCCGTGATCGGTGCCGGACCCGTAGGCCTGGCCGCCGCGGCCCACCTGCTTGAGCGCGGCCTGGAACCGCTGGTCTTTGAGGCCGGGCCCACCGCGGCGTCCGCGATAGCCCAGTGGCGACACATCCGCCTGTTCTCACCGTGGCGCTTTAATGTCGACGCTGCCGCCGTCCGCCTGCTCGAATCCACGGGCTGGAAGATGCCCCGGCCCACTGCCCTGCCTTACGGCGGTGAGCTTATCGACAGCTACCTCGCGCCCCTGGCAGCTGTTCCGGCCATCAGTTCCCGCCTTGAGACCGGGGCCCGGCTGCTGGCCGTAACACGGCTGGGCATGGACAAAACCCACACGAAGAACCGCGACAACACACCTTTCGTGATCCGGGTCCGGCACTCGGACGGTGAGACCCGCGACCACACTGTCGGAGCGGTCATCGACGCGTCCGGAACGTGGTCCCGCCGCAACCCGCTCGGTACCTCCGGCCTGCCCGCCATGGGCGAGGACGACGCCGCAGGCAGGATTTCCCCGCCGCTTCCGGATGTCCTTGGCCGGGACCGTGCCTCGTTTGCCAACCGCAGGATCCTGGTGGTCGGCGCAGGGCATTCCGCCGCAAATACCCTCATCAGCCTGGCTGATCTCGCGAAGGACGAGCCGGACACCAAAATCCTCTGGGCGGTCCGCGGCGACTCTGCCGAGAAGGTCTATGGCGGCGGCGACGCCGACGGCCTGCCGGCACGGGGCCAGCTCGGCGCCCGGCTCCGCCGCCTGGTCGGGGCCGGATCCATCGAACTGCACACGGGCTTCGGTATTGCTTCGCTGAAAGCCCTGGACTCGCACCTCAGCGTCGAAGCCGTCGACGGGCGCACCATCGATGCCGACGTCGTGGTCCCCTGCACCGGATTCCGCCCGGACCTGGACATCCTCCGTGAACTCCGGCTGAACCTGGACCCGGCCGTTGAGGCGCCTGTGGAGCTGGGGCCGCTGATCGACCCGGAATTCCACTCCTGCGGCACCGTCCCGCCGCACGGGGCCAGGCTGCTCGCCCATCCGGAAAAGGATTTCTACATCGTGGGCATGAAGTCCTACGGCCGGGCACCCACGTTCCTGCTGGCCACCGGTTATGAACAAGTGCGCTCCGTGGCCGCAGCCCTCGCCGGGGACGCCGAGGCAGCCGACACCGTCCAGCTCGAACTTCCCGAGACGGGGGTCTGCTCTACCGACGGCGGCTCCAGCTGCGAAGTCCCCGCCGCCGCTGAAGCAGACTCGTGCTGCTCAGTGCCGGAGACGGTGAGTCTCGGCTTCCCAACCGGCCTGTCCCACGGCCGCTCAGGCCTGGCCTGAACCTGTCCGACCAAACCCTTGCCGCCTCACTCACGAAGGAAACAACGTCCTCATGACCCAGGAAACCTCCGCCACTTCGAAGACCCCCTCCGTGCTGTTTGTCTGCAGCAAGAACGGCGGCAAATCACAGCTCGCAGCGGGGCTCATGAACCAGCTGGCCGCAGGCACCGTCACCGTCCACTCCGCCGGAACGAAACCCGCCCAATCCCTGAACTCCCAGGCCGTGGAGTCGCTGACCGAACTGGGCATTGATATCACCGGCGAACACCCCAAAGCAGTCACCGAAGAGGTCCTGGCCTCCGTGGACGCCGTCATTGTCCTCGGAACCGAAGCGAAGCTTGACCCTATCGCGGGCACCCGCTTCGAAGTCTGGGAAACCGACGAGCCTTCCGAACGCGGCATCGAAGGCATGGAACGCATGCGCCTGGTCCGCGACGACATCAACGCAAGGGTCGGGAAGCTCTACGCCGAACTCACGGGCAGTTAGGGACCGCAAAGGCAGGAACCTCCCGGCCGCTATTCCGGGTCGCTTTGGCGCAGGCCGTTGGCGTCAAGGTTCACCGAAGCGGTGATGAACCGCCCGCAGTGCTCCCCGAACGGGTAGGCGCCGCGAGGCCGGAACTCCAGGGTGCGCACCGGCAGGGCCGATCCGTCCGGTGCAGTCCCCGTTGCCGTGAGGTCCATCAGCTCCTCGGTGAGGGAGTCAAGCATCAGCATCCCGAGCCTTGTTCCGTTCGGCGAAGCCGTGGCTGAGCAGCCACCTTCCGGCGTGCAGCCCTGGTCGATGGAGTCACTGCCGGCGAACAGCTCGAGGTCGGACTCCTTGCAGACGCCGCCTTGGCACGCCTTGAGGTGCAATGTCCCCACCTGGGCCGTGTAGTCCCGCGCCACCGTCACGGAAACTACGGTGGCCTGCGCGATCGCAGGGCATGGCGCCGGGATGGGGTAGTGGTAACAGCCGGTGAGTACCGTCGTCGTCATCAATGCCAGAAGCACCGCGGACTTGCGCATACTTCAGCGTAGATCCGGCGGAATCAGTGCTGAACGGCTACCAGAGAAGTGACGCAAACATTGTTATGGCCCCGGCGCCGAAGACCACCAGAATGAGACCTGTAGCCATGCGGCCCTTGGCGACCACAAATCCCGGACGGGTGGATTCAGCCGGGTTGGCCGGGTTGTAGCGCACCGGAATGTCCGTGCCGATGATCTCCTGGTCCGGGCCGTAGATATCGGACTGGCCCAGCCAGCGCTTCCCGGCGGCGTCGTGGAACTCGAAGGACGGCGCGAAGCGGTTGCTGCCGTTGCTCCCGTGGCCGTCTTTGCCGTGCAGGTTTCCGGTGACGGTGGCCGAAGCCTCCACCCACCCGCGCGTGGAGGCGCGGCGCCGATAAGAGGCAGTCAAGGACATCGCCACCAGGATCAGGCCAAGGACCAGGAAGAGTCCGGGCAGGACGATGAAGATCAGTTTCACAGAGTCCATGGTTCAGCCCAGCGGGAAGGCGCCGGCAACCCAGAACAGCAGCAGGGCGAAAAGTGCGAAAGCCGGAATCAGGCACCCGATGACCGCCTTGGACTCGGACGAGATCTCGAAGGACTGGTTGGGATTCGCCGGGTTGTAGGCCACCTCCAGGAGCGAGCCCGGTACCTGCTGGTTACGGTGCCCCACCTCCGACTCACCGGCATACAGGGTCCCGTTCGGGTCAGCGAACTGATACGTGGGATAGAAGACGCGGCTTCGGCTGCCGCCGCCCCCGCCGTTCGTCCAGCCCCCTACATTGCCTGTAACGGTGGCCTGCACTTTTGGCCAGCTGGCGATCAGCTGTTCATGCCGCTTGGTCTTCCGCAGGTTTCGGACGAGGAGGAAAATGGCGGCCGCGACAAAAAGCGCCCAGATAATGTACAGCACGATTCTCATAAACATCCCCCGGTTCGAGTCACCTGAAAGTATGCCATCCGGACGGCGCCGTTCCGTAACCAGCGTCCGGCGCAGTGACTCAGGCCTGGCTGTCAGGCGGGCAGCCGGTATGCGTCCTGGTGCAGCTGGGCCAAGCCGTCGCTGACCAGTCCGGCCAGTGCGCGTTCGAGCTGTTCCGGCGCGGTGTTGAGCCGGTGCAGCGCGGCCAGCGGTACCCCGATGCCCTCAGGTGCGAACCCGAGATCGGCCGGCTCCTGCTGGAACATCACAGCCGGCACCGGGGCGGCGGCGAGCCGGAGCACGGCCATCACGGCCCCGCGGACCTGGCGGTCAGTGCCGTGCCACGCCTGGCCCTTAGGGGTGTACGACGGCGGCGGCTCGCCCGCCGCGAGCCACGCGCAGGAGTCGCGGACCGGGCATGCTGCGCACTTCGGTGCCCGGGCCGTGCAGACCAACGCCCCCAGTTCCATGACGGCGGCGTTCCACCGGACCGACGTTCCGCCGTCGTCCGGCAGCAGTTCGGCCGCGAGCCTCATCTCCGCGGCCGACAAAGACGGGGAGGGGAGCGCGACGCCGGAAACCAGGCGTGCGTGCACGCGCCGGATGTTGGTGTCCACCACGGTCTCACGGCGACCGAAGGCGAAGGCAGCAACAGCGGCGGCGGTGTAGCTTCCCACTCCGGGCAGGGCAATCAGTTCGGCGTAGGTGCCGGGGACCTTGCCGCCGTGATCGGCGACGATGGCGGCGGCAGCCGCATGGAGCCGCAAAGCCCGGCGGGGGTAGCCGAGCCGTCCCCAGGAACGGACGGCTTCACCGGCAGGTTCACCTGCGAGGCCCGCAGGGGTGGGCCAGCGCTCAATCCACTCCCGCCAGACCGGCTGGACACGCACCACCGGGGTCTGCTGCAGCATGATCTCGCTGATCAGGACGCCCCACGGCGAGCAATGCGGCTCCCGCCAGGGAAGATCGCGTGCGGTCTCGGCGAACCAGCCAGTGATCCTGTGGTGCAGGGAGATGAGTTCGGTGCTGCTCAGTCCGGTGGTGCTGGGCCGGCTGGTGCCGGGCCGTCCGGGCACAGGCAGGGCGCCGCTGTCCGCGAGCACGGCTGGGGTGAGGGTTGAAGCGTCGATCCCAACACTGTAGTGGATGCGCCTGAACCGGCGGGCAGTCCAGCCCACGACAAACTGTGACCTGAGCGTTGGCTGAACGCCCGGCGTGGTGGGACGGCGGAATCCGGCCTGTTCTCTAGCCTAGAAGAATGGGCAGGCAAGGCAATTCATCACCACGCAAGACGGCATCCGGGTACGGGGCCGGTTCCGGCGGCAGCGGCAAGACCAGCGCCGCTGTCTACCGCCGCCGTCGGCTGTTTGTCGGCGTAGCACTCCTGGTGGCCGTGGCCCTTGGGCTGGGCGGCTTTGCCGTGTCCGGCGCGTTCAGCGGCAAGCACGCATCCTCCACCGACGGCGCCACGGACGGTGCCACCGGGCCGGCATCCTCACCCGCTGCGACGCCGTCGGAACCCCAGGCCGCCACACCGACGCCCACCCCCACACCCTCGTGCAACCAAAACCTCGTGACGGTGTCCGCGTCCACCGACAAGGCCGCCTACGGACCCGATGAGAGCCCGCTGCTCAGCCTCAAAGTGACCAATGGCGGCACCATGCCCTGCGAAGTGAACATCGGCACGTCGCAGATGGAGTACCTCATCACCAGCGGAGCAGACAGAATCTTCTCCTCCCGGGACTGCCAGGCCAAGAGCGACGACCTGGTGAAAACCATCGCCCCGGGCGCCAGCGAGACAGCAAACATGCCATGGCCGCGCAACCGGACGCTCGAAGGCTGCAGCCCCATCGAGGCCAAGCCCGGAGCAGGCGGCGCGTATTACATTTTCACGGCAAAGCTCGGCGCCAAAGCCAGCCCCAAGGCCGTCTTCCAGCTCAACTGACCGGGCCGCCGGGCCGTGCCCTCCGGGTTTGACGGATCCGGCGGGCGTAGGATTCCGGTATGGGACTCATCATTGCGCTTCTGGTCATCTGGCTCGTTCTGTCTATCGTTGGCTTTGCCGTGAAGGGACTGATTTGGCTGGCAGTCATCGCCCTCATCCTGTTTGTCGCCACAGGCGTCTGGGGCTGGATGAAACGCAAAACCAGCGCCTGAGCTGAGGTCCTGCGTTCAGCGGCGCAGCAGGTAGTCCGCCACCCCGGCGGGGTTTGCCAGTGCCAGGAGATGGCCGCCGGCCACAACATCCGGCTCAACGCGCATGCGTTCGCGGGCCACCCGTCGCTGGAATTCCAGCGGGAAGAACCGGTCCGCCGCGCCAATGAGCACCCGGATGGGGATGTTGGGCCACCGGGTGAAGTTGCATTCCGATTCGAAGGCGGCACTTGCCTCGCTCCGTTGATGATTTTCCCCGTCGGCTGCCACTTCCGGTGGAATGTCATGCAGGAAATAGGTTTCTGCGTCGAATTCGGTGCTGTAGCCGCGCGCCGTCGCCGCGGCTTTCTGTGCTGCAGCCCAGCCGGTGTTCTCCCACCAGGCCCCGGGCGACTCGCCTGGCAGGGGGATCATCGCATTCACCAGGACGAGCTCCCGGACCGAAGCCTTTTCGCACACAAGCGGGGCGGTGAACGCGCCCAGCGACTGCGCCACGAGGACGGCGTCCTGGCTGTCACCAATGGCTTCGAGCACCAGGCGTGTGTACTCCTGCAGGCCGGCGCTTTCGTCGTCACCGGGCAGACGACTGCGACGGCGTCGTGGCCCGCCTCCTGCAGCAGAGGCAGGACCCGGCTCCAGTACCAGGCTGCGCCACCCGCACCCGGTACAAGAACGAACCTGCCCACCGAAGTGTCTCCCACGTGCAGGCGCCGGGACTAGAGGAACCGGTCCAGGAGGCTGGCCTCGGCCATGCGGCTCAGGCCCTCGCGGACAGTCCGGGCGCGCTGGTCGCCGATGCCGTCCACGGTCATCAGGTCATCGATGGTGGCCGCCATCAGGAACTGCAGTCCGCCAAAGTGGTCCACCAGCCGGTCAGCCACAGCCTTGGGGACTGCCTTGAGGCCTGAGAGCAGACGGTAGCCGCGGGGCTGCACCACGGCGTCGAGGTTGGCCTCGCCGCCGGCAAAACCGACGATTCCGGAGATTTTTCCGAGGTCGATCAGCTCGGTGGGGCCGAGGCTGACCAGGGCGCTCACGGCTTTTTCGATGTCCTCAGGGGTGGCATCAGGCCGGGCGTAGTCACGGATGATGACATCGCTGCCTGGCCCGCGGCCCACGGTGAGCTCATCCAGCTGGAGGGACAGCAGCCGGCCGTCCTCGCCCAGTTCCAGCACGTACTGCGAGATTTCCTCGGAGATCCGGCGGACCATCTCCTGGCGCTGCAGGGTGACCGCCACGTCCCTTACCGTCACCATGGCCTCGATCTCCAGCGCGGACAGCGAGCTGGTCACCTGGTCCAGCCGGGAGCGGTAGCGCTCCAGGGTGGCCAGGGCCTGGTTGGCGCGGGCCAGGACCTTCTCGGAGCCCTCCAGGACGTGCCGGAGCCCGTTCACGTAGAGCGCGATGATCTGCATGGACTGGCTCACGGAGATCACGGGCACGCCGGTCTGGATGGCCACACGCTCGGCGGTACGGTGCCGGGTGCCGGATTCCTGCGTCTCGATGCTTGAGTCGGGCACCAGTTGGACTGCGGCGCGGAGGATGTTCCCGGCGTCTTTGTCGCAGATGATGGCGCCGTCCATCTTGGCCAGCTCGCGAAGCCTTGTAGGGGAGAAGTCGATGCCGATGTCGAACCCGCCCGAACAGATGGATTCGATGGTCCGGTCAATGCCCAGCACGATCAATGCACCTGTCCGCCCCCGGAGGATGCGTTCGAGCCCATCCCGTAGGGGAGTGCCAGGAGCCACTCTGCCCAGAGTCGCCTTGAGCGATTCTTCGGGGCTCCGAGCCATAGTGTTCCCTTCAAAGGTGCAGACTGCCGCCCGCGGTGTTCGCCGGATTTAAGCTCCGCCGGCGGGTCCAAAAGTACTCAGTTTCCCGCAAGCTCAATACTAGAGGTAAGAATGGGCAACAACCGCACAACGAAGCCCTAAAGTGGCCCATACGGGGTGCCCCTAAAATGCGCATATCGGGTTCGGCGGCGGCTGCCCGGCAGGGGCACTTGGAAGCGGCCAGAAACGGAAACCGGACAGGGAGCGTGTACGCGTATGGACGAGCAGAACCCGGGCGCGGCAGTGGGAACCGCAGTAGCCAGCGAATCGTCCGCTGCCCTTCCGAAACCCCCTGAATGGTTGGCGAACGCCGTCATCTACGAGATCTATCCACAGTCGTTCGCGGATTCCAACGGCGACGGCATCGGTGACCTCCCGGGCGTCCGGGAGCACCTGGACTATCTGGAGTGGCTCGGGGTGGACGTGATCTGGTTCAATCCGTGCTTCGCGTCGCCCTTCCGGGATGCCGGCTACGACGTTTCCGACTACCTTGCCATCGCCCCCCGCTACGGGACCAATGAGGACATGACTGCCCTGATCCAGGAGGCCGGAAAGCGTGGAATCCGGGTCCTGCTGGACCTTGTGGCTGGCCATACCTCTGTGGATCATCCGTGGTTCCGCGCTTCCATGAACGAGGAATCCGACCACCGCTATGTCTGGTCGGACCGCCCCGGTGATGCCTTTGTCCCCTCGCCCGGACGGCGACCGGGCTGGTACCTCAAGAACTTTTTCCCCGAACAGCCGGCGCTGAACTTCGGTTACGCACGGCTGGCCGAGGACGAGCCGTGGCGGCAGCTGACGGATGCCGCCGGACCGCAGGAAAACCGGGCGGCACTTCGGGAAATCATCGGTTACTGGCTTGATCGCGGGGTGGCCGGCTTCAGGGTGGACATGGCATTCTCACTGGTCAAGGATGATCCGGGCCTGGTCGAAACCACTGCTTTGTGGCGGGAGCTGGCGGTGTGGATGAAGGGCGCCTACCCGGACGCGGTCCTCCTTCCGGAAAGTGACGAATGGAGAACGGTCGACGCCGGCGCCCGGGGCGGCTTCGACGCAGACTTTTCGCTCGTCATCCATGAGGAGCACAGCGCGCTCTTCAACAACGGAGGCGCCGGCCTGCTGCCGTGGCAGGAAAGCACCGAGCCCTGCTATTTCGATCCGGACGCTGACCCCGCCGAGGGCACCCTCGCCTTCGGAAAGTTCCTGGGCCTGTGGAACCACCACCTCGAAACCAACGGGCCGGACCGCCTTGTGGTGCTGCCATCGGCCGATCACGACTTCTCGCGGCTGGCCTGCGGGAACAGGACAAGCGGGCAGCTCCCCGCCGCGTTCACGTTCCTGCTGACCTGGGGTTCGATCCCGTCGATCTACTTTGGCGACGAAATTGGCATGCGCTACCTGGAGGGGGTGCCCGAGAAGGAGGGCAGCATCTGGACGCCCAAATACAACCGGGCAGGCTGCCGCACCCCCATGCAGTGGGACAACGTCCTTGCCAACGCCGGCTTCTCGACAGCACCGCCCGACGATTTGTATCTGCCCCTGGATCCCGACCCGGACCGGCCCGCGGTGGCGGCGCAAAGGGAGGATCCCGACTCGCTCCTGCACTTCGTTCGGAGCCTGGTTCAGCTGCGCAAATCAACCCCGGCCGTGGGGACCGGAACGCCCACGAGGCTGCTCGCCGTCGGCTATCCGCTCGTCTACGTCAGGAACGGCACGCACCTGGTGGTCATCAACCCGCTTCGGCGCGCCACGCAGGTTGCCGTGGAGCTTCCCGGTGGTTCAACGGCGCGGCACCTTATTGGTGCCGGCGTCCGGATCGACGCCGGCACCGTCTACGCCGACGGCTTCGGCTGCGGTGTGTTCGAGCTCGCGGGATAGCCCTGGCCGGCCCGCGTTCACGGCCAGCATTTCGCCGGCTTCGTCCAGCTGATTACCGTTGATGAGTGTCCCCAGGGGCGCCCCTTCGGCTTGTGGCCGTTGCTGCGATAAACTTGGAACTTGGCTGTCAGAGAGCCACGCTTCCCCGGATGGCCCGCCGAGCGCCTGGGGTAACCCCATCGCAGCGAAAGTAGCACCGTGTCCCAAGATGTCCTGAGCCCCGCCCGAGTCCATGAGATTCACAAACAGGCGGCCCGGCGTCGGACCTTTGCTGTTATTTCCCACCCTGACGCCGGCAAGTCCACGCTGACCGAGGCGCTGGCCCTGCACGCGAAGGTGATCGGCACGGCCGGCGCCTCCAGCGGCAAGGCCAACCGCAAGGAAACGGTCTCCGACTGGATGCAGATGGAGAAGGACCGCGGCATTTCCATCAGCTCGGCGGCGCTCCAGTTCTCCTACCGGGACACCGTTATCAACCTCCTGGACACCCCCGGGCACGCCGACTTCTCCGAGGACACCTACCGCGTGCTGGCCGCCGTCGACTGCGCGGTGATGCTGGTGGACGCCGCCAAGGGCCTGGAAACCCAGACCATGAAGCTGTTCGAGGTCTGCAAGCAGCGCAACCTGCCCATCATCACCGTGATCAACAAGTGGGACCGCCCCGGCCTGGACGCACTGGCCCTGATGGACGAGCTCACCGAACGGACCGGCCTGCAGCCCATGCCCCTGACCTGGGCCGTGGGCATCTCAGGCGATTTCCGCGGCGTCTGGGACCTCCGCAACGACAGGTTCGCCAGTTTCAAGCGCAACAACTCCGGCGCCAACATCGCGCTGACCGAGTACTTCACCCCGGAGGAAGCCGCCGAGAGCCAGGGCAGCAACTGGTCCGACGCCGTTGACGAAGCCGGACTGGTGATCGAATCCAACTCCGAGTTCGACGTCGAGGCGTTCCACGCCGGCACCGCCACCCCCATCCTCTTCAGCTCCGCAGCCCTGAACTTCGGTGTGAAGGAACTGCTGGATGCCCTCGTCGACTTCGCCCCGCAGGCGGCTCCGCGCCCCGACATTGAGGGCAGCCCGCGCCCGGTCGAATCGCCCTTCTCAGGGTTCGTTTTCAAGGTACAGGCCGGCATGAACAAGGCCCACCGCGATCACGTCGCCTTCATCCGCGTCTGCTCCGGCGTCTTCGAACGCGGCATGGTGGTCACCCAGACCCGGACCGGAAAATCGTTCGCCACCAAGTACGCCCAGCAGGTCTTCGGCCGCGAACGCGAGGTCATCGACGAGGCCTACCCCGGGGACGTCGTGGGCCTGGTTAACGCTTCTTCCCTGCGCGTCGGTGACAGCCTCTTCATCGAGGACGCCGTCGAATTCCCGGCCATCCCGCTGTTCGCCCCGGAGCACTTCCAGGTGGCACGCTCCAAGGACCCCAGCCGCTTCAAGCAGTTCCGCCGCGGCATCGAGCAGCTCGAACACGAGGGCGTCATTCAGGTGCTCCGCTCCGACGTCCGCGGCGACCAGGCGCCGGTGCTTGCCGCCGTCGGCCCCATGCAGTTCGAAGTGGTGGAGGACCGCATGGCACACGACTTCAGCGCCCCCATGCGGCTGGAACGCCTGCCGTACTCGATCGCCAGGATCTCGACGGCGGATGCCATGCCTGCGCTGGCCAACGTCCCGGGCGCCGAGGTGCTGTTGCGCTCCGACGGCGAATACCTCGCCCTGTTCAACGACGTCTGGGCCCTGCGCCGGATCGAGAAGAACCACCCCGATCTGACCCTGGTGCCGATCGGCACGCACAACCCCGCGAAGTAGGCCACAATGACTGCAGTTCAACCAGGCCCGGTTCAGCCGCGTGCCCTGATCACCGGCGCCGGGACAGTCAACCCCCTTGGCTCCACTGTCGCGGAAACCTGGTCCAGGCTTGTTGCCGGGGAATCAGGAATCGCAGCCCTGGACGAAGCCTGGGCGGAAAAGCTGCCCGTGCGCATCGCCGGACAGGTCACCACGGACCTCTCCGAACACCTCACCACCCGCGAGCTCAAGCGGATGGACCGGTGCGGCCAGCTTGCGCTCATCGCGGCCCGCGAGGCCTGGCAGCAGGCAGGTGCGCCCGACGTCGATCCTGAACGCTTTGCCGTGGTGATCGGCTCGGCCTACGGCGGACTCGGCTCCACCCTGGAACAGGACCGGACCCTTGCCGAATCAGGCCCCCGCAAGGTTTCCCCCCATACGCTCACCCGCCTGATGGTCAACGGCCCCGCGGCCTGGGTGTCCATCGACCTCGGTGCCCGCGGCGGAGCCCGGACGCCCGTCAGCGCCTGCGCGTCCGGTGCCGAAGCAATTGTGCAGGGCGCCGAGATGATCCGGTCCGGAGCTGCCGACGTCGTCATAGCCGGCGGGGTGGACGCCTCCGTCAATGACCTGGTGATCACCGGCTTCTCCCAGATCCGTGCCCTCTCCACCCGCAACGGGGAACCGCAGCGCGCGTCGCGCCCGTTCGACGGCGGCCGCGACGGTTTTGTCCTCGCTGAGGGAGCCGGGATCGTGGTGCTCGAGAGCGAAGCGCATGCCCGCGCCCGCGGCGCGGCCGTGCTCGGCGCCGTCGCCGGCGGCTCGGTAACGTCCGACGCCAACGACATCGTGGCTGCCGATCCCGCCATGCAGCGAAGGGTGATGCAAAAGGCCCTGGCATCGGCCGAAATGGAAGCCTCGGACATCGGTTTCGTCCACGCCCACGCCACGTCCACCCCTGTGGGCGACCGGCTCGAGGCACAGGCCATCAGCGCGATTTTGGGCTCCGACGTGCCCGTAACCTCCACCAAGGGCCACACCGGCCACCTCCTGGGCGGCGCCGGAGCGCTCGCCGCCGTCGTGGTGGTCCAGGCCCTGCAGACCGGGCAGCTCCCCGGAACGCTGAACATTGAATCGCTCGATCCGGAGCTGAACCTGAACGTCGTCACGGAAACGGTCCACACCCTGGCGCCCGGTTCTGCGCCTGCAGGCCTGGTCAACGCCTTCGGCTTCGGCGGCCACAGCGTCGCCCTGGTGATCACCAAGGCGTAGTTGAGGCCGGAGTACGCTGGGACCGGAGTCAACAGCAAGGAGGCTGCGGTGACCACGGAAGCACCCGGGGCCCCGTTCGGCACCCACGAACTCCGGCAGGCATTCGGCACGTTTGCCACCGGTGTCACGGTGGTGACGTGCAATGCCGATGACGGGGTGCCGCACGGCGCCACAGTGAACGCCTTCACAGCGGTGTCCCTGGATCCGCCGCTTGCCCAGGTGACGTTGACCCGCACCTCGCGGGCAGCCCGCTATCTGGAGGGTGCGCCGTTCGCCATCAACATCCTGTCCCTTGACCAGATGGACGTGGCCCACCACTTCGCCGGCAGGGTCATGGAAGAGGAACCGGAATGGACCCTGGACGGCGATGTGCCCATCCTGACGAGGAATGCGGCCACCCTTGAATGCCGGCCGTGGAACATCTACGACGGCGGCGACCACATCATCGTGGTGGGGGAGGTGATCGCCCTCGAGGTCACCGGGCGTGAACCGCTGCTCTACTTTGGTGGCAGGTTCCACAAGATCGGACGGCTCGTGGACGGCACGGCAGGGGACCGGACGGCTGAGGTGCCCGAAGCGCCCGACGACGGCTGGTTTGCCGGCGCCAGGTCCTTCAAGCCGCTGAGCCACGAACCCTAGGTTTACCCGATCAGCAGGCTCAGGGCCTCCGTCAGGTGTTCGACCTCCCGGACCGAGAACCCGGCGGGAACGGGGCCCGGTCCGTTGTGGCTGGCGGGAACCACTGCGTGGGTGAAACCCAGCCGGTGCGCCTCCTGGATCCGCTGGTTAATGCCGGGCACCGGGCGCACCTCGCCCGCCAGGCCAACCTCCCCGAAGGCGATCAGCCGGATGGGCAGCGGTTTGCGGGCCTTGGCGGAGGCAACCGCCAGGGCAACTGCGAGGTCCGTGGCGGGTTCGCTGAGCTTCACCCCGCCCACTGTGGCCACGTAGGAGTCGTCCTTGTGCAGCAGGCAGCCGGCCCGCTGCTGCAATACCGCCAGCAGCATGGAAACGCGCGAGCTGTCCAGGCCGCTGGTGGCGCGGCGGGGCTGGGAGTTGGCGCTTTCGGCCAGCAGCGACTGCACCTCGGCCAGCAGCGGCCGCCGCCCTTCCATGGTCACGGTGATGCAGGTGCCGGAGACGGGCTCCTTGGTGCGGCTGACAAAGAGCCCACTGGGGTCGGTGAGTCCTTCGATGCCGTTCTCGTTCAGGTCGAAACAGCCGACGTCGTCCGTGGGGCCATAGCGGTTTTTCACGGCCCGCAGCATCCGGAGCCGGGAATGGCGTTCGCCCTCGAACTGGCAGACCACATCCACCAGGTGTTCGAGGAGCCGGGGGCCGGCGATGGAACCGTCCTTGGTCACGTGCCCCACCAGCAGCGTGGTCATGTTGCGCCGCTTCGCCGCAGCGATGATGGACGCGGCCACTTCCCTGACCTGGGAGACACCGCCTGCACTGCCGTCCACATCCGCACTGCTGAGGGTCTGGACCGAGTCGACAATCAGCAGCCGTGGTTCGATCTTTTCCACCTGGCCAAGTGCCTGGCCGAGGTCCGTTTCCGCCGACAGGTAGAGGGAATCGGCGACGGCGTCGATCCGTTCGGCGCGCAGCTTCACCTGCGCGGCGGACTCCTCACCGGTGACATACAGGACGTCCTGCGCGGTGCGGGCGAACTTGGCTGCGACGTCCAGTAGCAGCGTTGACTTGCCCACGCCGGGTTCCCCGGCCAGCAGGATGACGGCGCCCGGAACAAGGCCGCCGCCCAGCACGCGGTCCAGCTCGTCAACGCCGGTGGGCAGGAACGCCGCCGTGGTGGCGTCCACTTCGGCAATCCGGCGGGCCGGTTCGAGAACGGTTGTCGCCGCCGTCGTCCGCGCCACCGCGGCGCCGGTTTCCTCAACGGTGCCCCAGGCCTGGCACTCGCCGCAGCGCCCCACCCACTTCACTGCCGTCCAGCCGCACTCTGCACATTTGTACGCGGGCGCCTTGGACGCGCGGGTTGTCTTGGTAGCCATGGATTCCACCCTACTGTCGGGCACCGACACCGACGGCCACCGCCGGTCCCATTCCCATTCCCAGCCCCAGGCCTACAGCCCAGGCAGCACGTCCCTGGCCTCATCGGCATCCATGCCGGCAGCTTCCAGCAGGTCCACCATGAGGGGCCGGAACAGCATCACCACGGTCTCGCCCTCCAGACGCTCGACTTCCAGGAGCTTGGGGTGGAGCCGCAAGGCGATCTCACTGAAGTCCTGGCGGGCGGTGCGCAGGTGGGCGCGCCGGACGCCGTCGTGCGTTTCAGCCAGGCCCAGCGACAGCTCATCAATGGCGGCAGCGGTTTCCCGAAGGACTTCGGCGATGTTTTCAGTGGCTTCGTTCGACAGCGCCGCGTGGTTGATGGCGCTGGTGAGCCGGCGGGCAAAAACGCGGCTGTTCCTCAACGCGAGGTCAATGAAGTCAAGGGAATGCTCCAGCCGTTCCAGCTCGTCCCGGTGCCTGCGGTACGCAGGCGCCAGGGTGGCCACCTCACCGGAGGCGCGCAGGGACTGCCGCATGCGGTCCACCAGCGGCTGGCAGTTCCGGCCCCGGACCAGCGCGTGCCAGGCCTTGGTGGAGTCGCTTTCAATCAAGGCGGACGCGCATTCGCGCAGCACTTCGGCAAGCTCGTGGAGCAGTTTCCGGACGTCGCTGCGCGGCTCGCGGCGCGGGTCCTTGGGGATCAGGACTGTCACGAGCAGTGCAAAAAGGCCGCCAACGATCGCATCGATGCTGCGGGTAAACGGCCCGCCGGCCGGGGCGGGCAACAGCACCACCAGCAGCGATTGCAGCCCCAGCTGCGTGGTGAAGATGTTGCCGCTGTCCAGGAAGCGCGCCAGCAGGATGGACACGAGAAGAACGACGGCGGCAACCCAGATGTCGCCGCCCAGCCAGTGGAGGAGCAGGTCACCCACCGCGATGCCGATGGTGCAGCCCAGCCCCACTTCCATCACCCGCCGCAGCCGCGGCTCACGCGAGAAGCCCAGAGCTATCAGCGACGACGTGGCCGCAAAAAGGGGGCCGGAGTGTCCCAGCACATATTGGGCGAACGCGTAGGCGCCCACGGCACACCCGGTCATCTGAATGGCGGGGAACAGGGAGTTACGGCTGCGGATCAGCCCGGTTTTCATCCGTCCGCGCAGGAAACGCCTGCTTGCTGAGAATCCTGCTGCTGCGGCCATGCCTTCCAGTCTATTTGCAGCCGCCGTTCGAATTTGCGGCCCTTGCCGACACGCCCCGGTCCACTACGTCCGGAAGTGTGACCTGCGCAATGGCGACGGTGCACATGTTGGCTAATGGCCAACCTCCGTTAACCTTCCGTTCACTCTGGGCCGCCAATCCCTTTACCTGCTCCCCCTAAATTCGATGAAGGTACAAAACGTACGCATCGCGCTGCAGGGCGTCTCCAGTCCTGCCCGCAACTGAATAACCCTGGAAGGGGTACATCTAGTGAAGGCACTCCGCTTCGGCCGCCACGCGGCTATCGCTGTTATCGCAGCCGGCGCACTCGCGCTTACCGCCTGTGGAACAGATAACGCCACGGGCAACACGCCTGCGGGCACCCAGACTGCTGCGGGCCCCAAGGTCACCGGCACCCTGACCGGCATTGGCGCTTCCTCCACCGGCGCAGCCATGGATGCCTGGAAGGCCGGCTTCGCTTCTGCCAACTCCGGCGCCACTGTGCAGTACTCCCCGGACGGCTCCGGCGCAGGCCGCAAGGCCATCATCGACGGTTCGGCCCAGTTCGCCGGTTCCGATGCCTACCTCAAGGATGAAGAGCTTGCCAGCTCCAAGACCCAGTGCGGCCCCGAAGGTGCCATCAACATCCCGGTCTACATCTCCCCGATCGCCGTTGCTTTCAACCTCCCCGGCGTCACCGAGCTGAAGCTCGACGCCACCACCGTCGCCAAGATCTTCCGCGGCCAGATCGCCACCTGGAATGACCCGGCCATCGCGGCCCTGAACCCGGGCGTCACCCTCCCGGACACCAAGGTCACCCCGGTCAACCGCTCTGATGACTCCGGCACCACCACCAACTTCACCGAGTACCTGGCCTCTGCCGCTGCAGAAGTCTGGACCGACAAGGCTTCCGGCATCTGGCCTGCATCCCTGCAGGGCGAAAACGCCAAGGGAACCTCAGGTGTGGTCAAGACTGTCACCGACACCCCGGGCGCCGTGACCTACGCCGATGACTCGGCAGTGGGCGGCAAGCTGGGCACCGCCTCGATCAAGGTTGGCGAGGAGTTCGTCAAGATTTCTGCCGACGCTGCATCCAAGGCTGTTGAAGCCGGCAAGCCCGTAGAAGGCCGCTCCGCCACCGACGGCGCCATCAAGCTGGACCGTAAGACCACCGCCAAGGGCGCCTACCCGGTGGTGCTGGTTTCCTACCACGTTGTCTGCACCACCTACCCCAAGCAGGAAACCGTTGACCTGGTCAAGGCCTTCGAAACCTATGTAGTCTCGGATGCGGGCCAGAAGGCAGCTGCCGACGCCGCGAAGTCCGCGCCGCTTTCGAAGTCGCTTTCCGAGAAGGCTGTCAAGGCCATCGAATCGATCAAGGTCAAGTCCTAGTACCTGTCCCTGAACCAAGTTCCCCGCCACGCCGCTAAGGTGGGGCGGGGAACTTGGTTTTTTGCAAGCAAGCTTTTTTGGCACCACCACAACCGAAGGGTCTGGAATGACCGCCACCTCCCTGAGTTCTTCCCAGGGCGCAGGCCGCACCGGGGATAAGATCTTTTCCGGCGCCGCCCTGGCCGCCGGATGCCTCATCCTCGCCGTACTGTTCGGCGTGGCATTGTTCCTGGTAGTACAGGCCATTCCGGCGCTGACAGCTCCGGCCGCTGAGATCCAGGGCGGTAAGGGCTTCTTCGCCTACATCTGGCCGATCGTCATCGGCACGCTCATTGCCGCAGTCGTCGCATTGGTGATCGCCACCCCCATCGCTATCGGCGTGGCCCTTTTCATCTCGCACTTCGCCCCACGCGGACTCGCCTCAGCCCTTGGCTATGTGGTTGACCTCCTGGCCGCCATCCCGTCCGTTATCTACGGCGCCTGGGGTGCTGCGTTTCTGGCCAGGGAAATCTCCCCGGCGTACAACTGGCTCGCCGAGAACATGGGCTGGCTGCCCATCTTCCAAGGCCCGGCTTCCGCCACCGGCAAGACCATCCTGACCGCGGGCATCGTGCTCTCGGTGATGGTACTGCCCATCATCACGTCCCTGAGCCGCGAAATCTTCCTGCAGACCCCCAAGCTCCACGAAGAGGCCGCATTGGCACTCGGCGCCACGCGCTGGGAAATGATCAAGATGTCTGTCCTTCCGTTCGCCCGCCCGGGCATCATCAGCGCCGTCATGCTCGGACTGGGCCGCGCGCTCGGCGAGACCATGGCTGTGGCGCTGGTGCTCTCCTCGGGAGCCCTGACCGCCAGCCTGATCACGTCCGGCAACCAGACCATTGCCGCTGAAATTGCACTGAACTTCCCCGAAGCCAGCGGACTCAAGGTCAGCACGCTGATTGCAGCGGGCCTGGTGCTTTTCGTCATCACGTTGGCCGTGAACATGGTGGCCCGTTGGATCATCAGCCGGCACAAAGAATTCTCGGGAGCAAACTAAATGTCCTCCACCCTCACTCCCGTGCGCAGCAAGCGCTCAGCCCTTACCAAGGGCCAGCTGCCCGCGTTCGCGCCGTACCTTGTTCTGGCTCTGGCGCTCATTGTCGGGGCCGCCATCATGGCGCTGATCGGATTCAACCCATTCGGCTGGGGCATTCTCTCCGCCATCCTGTTCGCCGCCGGCCTGGTGGGCTGGAGCGCCGTCGTCGAAGGCTCACGCAAGGCAAAGGACAAGCTGGCCACCTGCCTGGTGGTGGGCTCGTTCCTGATCGCGCTGCTGCCCCTGATTTCCGTGATCTGGACCGTGCTGGTCAACGGCATCCCTGGCCTCATCTCGCCGGGTTTCCTCACCAACTCCATGAACGGCGTTACGGGCGTCTACGACAACAAGGCCGTTGAAGTGGGTGCCCCGGTGATCGGCGGCATCTACCACGCGCTGCTTGGCACAGTGCAGATCACGCTGGTAGCCACCGTGATCTCGGTCCCCGTGGGCCTGCTGACCGCCATTTACCTGGTTGAATACGGCAACGACGGCCGCCTGGCCCGGGCCATCACGTTCTTCGTTGACGTCATGACCGGCATCCCGTCCATCGTGGCCGGCCTGTTCGCGGCAGCCTTCTTCTTTGCCGTGGTGGGGCCGGGCACCAAAACGGGCGCCGTCGCCGCCGTCGCCCTCGCTGTCCTGATGATCCCGGTGGTGGTCCGCTCCAGCGAGGAAATGCTGAAAATCGTCCCCAACGAACTGCGCGAAGCGGCCTACGCACTCGGCGTTCGTAAGTGGCGCACCATCCTCAAAGTGGTCATCCCCACGGCGATCTCCGGCATCGCGTCGGGCATCACGCTGGCGATCGCACGCGTGATCGGTGAGACGGCCCCCATCCTGGTCACCGCCGGGTTTGCCACCAGCATCAACAGCAACGTGTTCGGCGGCTGGATGGCGTCACTGCCTACGTTCATCTACACGCAGATCCTCAACCCCACATCGCCCGCCAATCCGGACCCGTCCTCGCAGCGGGCCTGGGGCGCAGCCCTGGTGCTGATCATCCTGGTGATGATCCTGAACCTCGGTGCGCGCCTGATTGCCAAGGCGTTCGCACCCAAGACCGGCCGCTGACACTTCCCTCCGGAAGCCGGCCCTGTCAAGCTAATTCATATCCTAAGTAAGTGAAGGAACACCATGTCTAAGCGCATCGACGTCAAGGACCTGAACGTGTACTACGGCGATTTCCTGGCCGTGGAGGACGTCACCATCAATATCGAGCCCAAATCCGTGACGGCCTTCATCGGCCCCTCCGGCTGCGGAAAGTCCACTTTCCTGCGCACCCTGAACCGCATGCACGAGGTCCTGCCCGGCGCCCGCGTCGAAGGTGAAGTCCTGCTGGACGGCGACAACCTCTATGGCCCCGGAGTCGACCCCGTCACGGTACGCGCACAGATCGGGATGGTCTTCCAGCGGCCCAACCCGTTCCCCACCATGTCCATCCGGGACAACGTTCTGGCCGGCGTGAAACTGAACAACAAAAAGATCTCCAAGGGCGAGGCTGATGCCCTGGTGGAGAGCTCCCTGCAGGGCGCCAACCTGTGGAACGAGGTCAAGGACCGGCTGGAGAAGCCCGGCTCCGGCCTGTCAGGCGGACAGCAGCAGCGGCTCTGCATCGCCCGGGCAATTGCCGTTGAACCCCAGGTGATCCTGATGGACGAGCCGTGCTCGGCACTGGACCCGATCTCCACCCTGGCCATCGAAGACCTCATCAATGAGCTCAAGGACCAGTACACCGTGGTGATCGTGACCCACAACATGCAGCAGGCAGCCCGCGTTTCGGAAAAGACGGCGTTCTTCAACATCGCCGGCACCGGGAAGCCGGGCCGGCTGATCGAGTACGGCCTCACCCAGAACATCTTCAGCAACCCCACCGTGAAGGCCACGGAGGATTACGTCTCCGGCCGCTTCGGATAGTCCCCACCGCCACCCTGACCTCGCAGGCTCGGCCAGGGAACCCGGGCGGCGTGGGCCCATCACCGCCACCCTGACCTCGCAGGCTCGGCCAGGGAACCCGGGCGGCGTGGGCCCATCACCGCCACCCTGACCTCGCAGGCTCGGCCAGGGAACCCGGGCGGCGTGGGCCCATCACCGCCACCGAAACTTTGCATCGATTGCTCCGTCCGCGCCCCTTGGACAGCTCAGTAGGGCTGACGGAGCAATCGATGCGGCGTTTAACCCCGGCTAGCTGCGGCCCAGGGGCGACAACGCCAGTGCGAACACGAAGGCGCCTGCTGCGGCTGCAAGCGGAGTGAGGATCCAGAGTCCCAGGATCTGCATGACGAGTTTCCGGTTGGTTACCGCGAAGTGCTGGTTCTCTCCGGCTCCCAGCACGGATGATGTCACTGTATGGGTGGTGGACAACGGCCAGTGGAGGGCAATTGCCCCGATGAACAGCATGCAGGCGCTGTAGATCTGGGCCACGGAGCCACGCAGCGGGTCGACGCGGGTGATCTTATAGCCGATGGTGTGCGAGATCCGCCAGCCGCCAAAGAGCGTTCCGACAGCGATCATCACGGCCGAGAACATTGCCACCCACAGGGGCATGCTGTCGCCGTCGGAATAGCCGGCCGCGAACAGGGCAAGCAGCAGCACGGCGCCCACCCGCTGGCCGTCCTGGAGCCCGTGGCCGAAAGCCACCGCTCCGGCGGCGATGGCCTGGCTGCGGCGGAAGCGCTGGTTAACCACGTTCGGTTGCGTGTACCGCGCCGCCCAGGTGGCGGGAAAAACCAAGAGATAGGCCCCCACATAGGCGATGACGGGGGACAACAACAGCGGCAGTCCGACCTGGAGAAGCAGGGACTGGTCAACGCCGCCCACACCCGCTCCGCCCACTGCAAGGCTGGCCAGTCCGGCCCCTGCCAGTCCGCCCACCAAAGCGTGCGTGGACGACGCCGGGATGCCTCTCCACCACATCAGCAGGCCCCAGGACGAAGCGCTGGCCAGGCCCGCCAGCAGGATGCTCAGGCCGCTGTCACCGGCGGGCAGATGGATCCAGGTGTGGCTGACGGCAACAGCCACCGTGGCGCTGAGCAGGGCGCCGAGGAAGTTGAAGAGGGCTGCCAGCAGCACAGCCACGGTGGGGGTCAGGGCCCGCGTACGGACCGCAAGCGCCACCGACGTCGAAGCGTCCCGGAAGCCGTTCAGGAAGGCAAACGTAGCGGTCAGCAGGACCACCACGCCGAAAATGACGGCTGTCACGTCAAGATTCCTTGACGATGATGCTGCCTACCTGTGTAGCTATGCGCCGCATGCCCTTGGTGACCTCCACCAACTGGTTGGCGACGTCGCGGTTACGGGAGTACTGCGCCCACTTCATGTCCCGGATCATGTCGGCCACCCAGATCCTGTGCGTCCGCTCCGCTCGTTTGGCCAGCCTGAGAATCTCGATCCAGTAGTCCTCAAGATCGTCGAGGTTGTTGAGCCGGCGCATGGCGTCAACGGTCAGTTCGGCCTGCCGGCTGATGATCTCGAGCTGGTCCGCGGCCCTCCGGGGCAGCCGCTCCAGCTTGTAAAGAAACACCAGCTCCGCAGCGGAGTCGAGGTTTTCCAGGGCTTCGTTGAGGAGGCGGGACAGGGTGTACATGTCTTCGCGGGGGAGGGGGTTGACGAAGCTCGTTCGCATGTGGGTCAGCAGGGCGAAGTGCAGTTCGTCGGATTTGGCCTCGTGGTTGTGCATGTCGTCCACAAGTTTGGCGTGCTCTGCCGCGGGGACGCCGAGGATCTCTGCCATGGTGGCGCTGGCGAGCACGATTTGTTGGGCCATGCTTGAGAGCAGTGTCAGCCCGGCGGGCTCTTGGGGGAAAAGTCGCAGCTTCACGTTGGGGTACCGGTCTCCGGGCGATGTACTGTGTCGGGGGCCGCCCACTTGTGACTCTCCGCAGGCCAGCAGCTGTTGCTGATTCTACCGGGCCGTTCCTGGGAGTATGCATCTGAGCCTGCAAACACGCAGAAAAATGGTGCCGAACCGGATACGCCTCTCGGCGGTAGGCCGCTCTAGGCGGCTAATTGTTGAAGCCCGGGGGTTTCGCGGCTCGGCACCAGTTTCAGTGTTCTACGTTGGTTGGCCCAAGTCAACATTGACAGATCGGCCGCGGTAGGTCAGTCAAGCTCACCCAGGCGCCATGCATTTGCCGCATGTTCCAGGTCTTCTGCCGTCTTCACCAGCTGGTGCGAGTTGCGCGTCAGCTTGCTCGCGTGCGCCTCGTTACCGTGTTCGGCACCGTCAGCGAGGGTCGCCTGCCCGAGGGCCACCACCCGGCAGAAAGCGGCCGAACGCTCAAGGGCGACGTCGAACTCGCCGTCGAACGCTCCGGAGAGGATGGCGTCAGCCATGGCCCGCATTTCCTCGGCACCCGGAGGTTCAGCGGCCCCGGCGACGACGTGGGAGACCTGCGCCGTGTCTTTTCCCGCACGGAAATACACGGAGATCCGTTCCGGGTCCTGGACCGTCGCCGCGCGGATGGCGTACAGCCGCCACAGCGCGCCCGGGAGGGACCGGGCCGGGCTCTCAGCCCACATTTCGGCGATGGCTTCCAGGCCCTGCTCGTCTGCCAGCTTGACCAGCCGTTCGGTAATCACGGGGTCGTCGCTGTCGCGGCCGTGGCGCACCAGCGCCTGGGCTGCAAGGTGGGCGGCCTCCGAGACGCGCGCCGGGTCCGCTCCACCGGCGAAGGGTTCAAAGTCAATGGGCGCGAACGGCTTCGGCTTGTGATGCCTGTTGGCGCCGCCATAGTGAAAGGCTCCTGTTTGTTCGCTCATGCCCCCACGCTACTCCTGTGCCACGCGGGAAATCGAGCATCGCTCCCGGGCGAAGCAAGCGGAGGCGGGTGGCCGGCGCCGCGGTGCACCGTGCGCGGGGAACCTGGAACGCACGACGCCGGCCCGGGCGTGCGTGCCAGAGCGGCCGCGTGTGTGCGGTAGAGTATTTAACGTTCAGAAATGGACTGGGCTGATGGGTCGTTTTGACCGTCGGCTGGGGCCTTTAGCTCAGTTGGTAGAGCATCGGACTTTTAATCCGTGGGTCGTGGGTTCGAGCCCCACAGGGCCCACCCGCTGAGAAGACCAGAGGCAATATTGCCTCTGGTCTTTCTCTTTGGGTGCCATTGCTCTTTTGTGTCCCTTCGTCGCGATGGCCCCGTGCGGCGACGTCACTAAGATGCGATGTCCGTCGGCGATTTGGATTGTAAGCATGCTGTCTATTATCTTGGAGCCAGCAGCTTCTCATGTTCCCAATACGTGGAGCTGAATAGAAGGGCCCCGCGTAACTTGACTCGTGCCGCGGGGTTCTTCGCTAAGAAGACCGGAGGCGCTTCGCCTCTGGTCTTCTTTGTTCTCGGGGCCAGGCGAAGGGCCCGCGCAGCCTGGGCGGATCAATGCTCGAAGTGCGTATTGGGTGCGCCGCCGGGAAGGTTTTCCAGGATGCCCTCCGCCACTTTGCGCAGCTTGATGTTCCGGTAGCTGGACGCCTTGGCGATGATGGCGATTGCCTCGTTGTAGGAACATCTGTTCTGCGCCATGATCACCCCGCAGGCGATGTCAATCGAAGTCCTGCTTTCCAGTGCGGACTTAAGGTCCGAAGCCCTGGTCCTGGCAGCGTCCATTTCCAGGACCAGCCTCAGGCCGCGGGATGCTGCGTCAGCGAAACTGCGGGCCTCCGCGATCACCTGAAGCGGGAACGCCTGGTCCTCGGCCGCAAAGAACGCGAGGGCAGCGTCGGTGCCTTCAGCCAGGCGAAGCCGCAAAGCCAGGACACTGTTGAACCCGGCGTCCCGCAGGTACGGCCGGAACCGCGCCCAGCGGAAGTCGGTGGCCGCGTGGTTCATGGCAACTGTGCCGCCCCCGGCGAGGGCTTCGGTCAGCGGGCCTTCCCTGACCTCTTGCTCCAGCCGGGCCAACCTTGCCGTCTGAATGCCAGTGCCAGCGGTTGCATAGCCGCGCTTGATCCGGTGCAGGACAAGGCCGCACTCCACCCGTTCACCGGTGGTGCGGGACAGAACCGCCGCGGCCATCTGGACCAGGATCTCCAGGGACTCAGCCAAAGTTTCCGCCCCTGTAGCCAGGTCGGGAATGTAACCATCGGTTCCGACCGTACGGGTGGGGTCTTGGACGGGGGCCGGCGCAGGACGCTGGGTTGGATATTGGGTGGACCGCTGGGCCGTGTGGGCGGTTCCGGGACGCCTGCCGGCCGACGTATGCGCAGGGGACGGCTGGGAAGCGGAGATTTTCATTGCGGACCCGCTGCGGACCTGCCGGGATGCCCCACGGAAAGGTTAGTTGCGGCGGTCGGAGGGCCGGCGACGGCTGGGGGAGAGGCCTTGGTCTCGAAGACCTCCTCGTCGCCGGCCCCGCTCACTTCCGGGACCCCAAGGTCCGGGAAAACGCGCTGGCCCGGGAAAGCTCGGCTGATAAGTGCTGTATTCATACTTCTCACAACCCCCTAGTGAGACATCCAACCCCAGTAAGATCTGCGAGTCTTAGCTCTTAGTCGAAGGTAGTTCCGAGGCGGTGCCCGGTAAACGCGTAATCGGTACTCGTTTATCAGATTAGGTAGTACTTGCTTTTGCCCGCTTCCGTTGCGGCCGCCGAAAGCAGCTATGACGGTAGCTCCTTGACTCCGTCGCCGGTCCCACTAGGATTGATTTCTATAACGTTGTAAATCAGATCGAACGAGGACCAGGATGACCGCCCAGGACAGTGCCACAGCCAGGATCACCATCGACCCCGCCTTTACGGTCGGCCCCGTCCGGCGCAGGACCTTCGGAGCCTTCGTGGAACACCTGGGCCGCTGTGTCTATACCGGGATCTTCGAGCCGGAGCACCCCAAAGCCGATGAGGACGGGTTCCGCACCGACGTCCTGGAGCTGACCCGCGAGCTGGGTGTCTCCACCGTCCGGTACCCCGGTGGAAACTTCGTCTCCGGCTACCGTTGGGAAGACGGTGTGGGTCCGGTGGAGCAGCGTCCGGCGCGGCTCGACCTGGCCTGGCACTCCACGGATCCCAACCTGGTGGGCGTGGACGAGTTCACCAAATGGTCCGTAAAGGCCGGCGTGGAAACCATGATGGCTGTCAACCTGGGCACCCGCGGCATCCAGGAGGCCCTGGACCTGCTTGAGTACTGCAACATCGACGGCGGCACGGCCTTCTCGGAACAGCGCAAAGCCAACGGTGCGGGGAACGGCTATGGCATCAAGATGTGGTGCCTGGGCAACGAGATGGACGGGCCGTGGCAGATCGGCCACAAGAATGCCCTCGAATACGGCTGCCTCGCTGCGGACACCGCCCGGGGAATGCGCATGATCGATCCGGACCTTGAACTGGTGGCCTGCGGCAGCTCGGCGCCCACCATGGACACTTTCGGCGAATGGGAACGGGTTGTCCTGACCGAGACCTACGACCTCGTGGACCTGATCTCCGCGCACCAGTACTTTGAGGACTTCGGCGACCTGCAGGAACACCTCTCGGCAGGACACAGGATGGAGTCCTTCATCCGGGACATCGTGGCCCACATCGACCACGTGAAGTCGGTCAAAAAGTCCAGCAAACAGGTCAACATCTCCTTCGACGAATGGAACGTCTGGCACATGAGCCGCGGCGAGTCCAAGGCACCCACCGGCACGGACTGGCCGGTTGCCCCCGTCCTGCTGGAGGACCGCTACACAGTGGCGGACGCCGTCGTCGTCGGGGATCTGTTGATCACCCTGCTGCGCAACACGGACCGCGTGCACTCTGCCAGCCTGGCGCAGCTGGTCAACGTGATTGCCCCGATCATGACCGAGCCGGGCGGCCGCGCCTGGAAGCAGACCACTTTCCACCCCTTCGCCCTGACCTCCCGCCACGCCGCCGGCACGGTGCTGCAGCTCGCCGTCGAATCCCCGCTGCTCAGCGGCGGCAAGACACCGGACTTCCCGGCTCTGTCCGCCGTCGCAACCCTCGACGCCGACGCCGGCGAGGCAGTGGTGTTCGCCGTCAACCGCTCCGCAACGGATACCCTGGCACTCGACGCCTCGATCCTGGGACTTGGCACCGCCCGGATCATCGAGGCGCTCACCTTCGCCAACAAGGACCCGTACTGGCAGGCAACCGCCGACGATTCGACGTCGGTCCTCCCCGCCGCGAACGGCAGTGTGCAGGCGGACGGCGGCCGCCTCACCGCGGAACTCCCGGCGGTGTCCTGGTCCATGATCCGGCTGGCGCTGGAGGCTTAGCGGGCACCAACCGTCACTCCCATGACGCGGGCGCCCGGAAGATGGAAAGATAAGGGCCATG
Source organism: Pseudarthrobacter cremeus (assembly GCF_051857465.1). Taxonomy (NCBI): domain Bacteria; kingdom Bacillati; phylum Actinomycetota; class Actinomycetes; order Micrococcales; family Micrococcaceae; genus Pseudarthrobacter; species Pseudarthrobacter cremeus. The sequence goes on from NZ_JBPZHC010000006.1 coordinate 45,166, forward strand.
GAACTGCATATCACCGGGGACCCGGCTGCCGACACACTGCTGAGCAATGATGCGTTTGCGCTGCTGACGGGGATGTTGCTGGACCAGCAGGTGACCATGGAATCGGCGTTTGCCGGGCCTGAGAAAATCCGGGCCCGTCTCGGTTCGATCGAGCCGTCCGCTGTTGCCGCCCACGATCCCCAGGCCTTCGTCGAGGTGTTCAAGGAACGTCCCGCGGTGCACCGGTTCCCGGGGTCCATGGCCGGCCGGGTCCAGGCGCTTGCCGAGACGGTCCAGCGGGACTGGGAGGGCGACGCCACCCTCATCTGGACCAAAGGTGAGCCCGACGGCAAAGAGGTGCTGCGCCGCCTGCAGGCCCTGCCCGGGTTCGGGGAGCAGAAGGCGAAGATATTCCTCGCCCTCCTGGGGAAGCAGTGCGGGCTCCAGGCTCCGGGCTGGCGTGAAGCGGCCGGGCATTACGGCGAGGCTGATGCGTACCTGTCCGTGGCCGATATTGTGGATCCGGAGTCACTCGTTAAGGTGCGTGCCAGCAAGCAGGCGGCCAAGGCGGCCGCAAAGGCGGCCAAGGGCTGAGGGCGGGCCCGGAAGGAAGCAGCCGCAATGGCAGTGACCATGAACGACGTCGCGCGGGCAGCAGGCGTCTCGCTGAAAACCGTCTCCAACGTCCTTAACGACTACGAGTTCATCCGCCCTGCCACGAAGCAAAAAGTCCATGACGCCATCGCGGAGCTGGGCTACGAAGCCAACCTGACCGCGCGCAGCCTGCGTTCGGGAAAGACGCGGATGCTGGGGCTGGTCCTGTCGGATCTCTCGGCGCCCTATTACGCCGAGCTCGCCTCAAGGCTGATGACGGTGGCTTCCGTGCGGGGTTACCGCGTCCTCGTGGAGCAGTCCGGGGCCGCGGCCAGCAACGAGTTGGGTGCGCTTCAGGGGCCGCTGCGGCAACTGACCGACGGGCTCCTTTTCACCCCTTTGGCCTTGGACGCCGACGCCGTTGCCTCCCACCGCGGCAGCAAGCCTGTGGTGATGCTCGGCGAGCACATTGTGGACTCCCGGTTCGATCTGGTCACCATGAAAAACGAAGAGGCCGCGCAGGCCGTGACAGCGCACCTCCTGGCGGGAGGGCGGCGTCGTATTGCGGTGGTCGGGGCCCGCGCCGACGAATCAGCCGGCACCGCGGGCTTGCGGCTCAACGGCTACCGCAAGGCTCTGGACGAGGCCGGGATACCGTTCGATCCGGCCCTGGTGGCACCGTGTGAATGGCGGCGCGACGGCGGGGCTGCCGCCGTCGCGGGCCTCCTGGCAGGCGGCGTCGCGTTCGATGCCGGGTTTGGCCTGAACGACGCCCTGGCTCTCGGTGCCTTGCACGAACTGCTCGTCCGGGGCGTGGAGGTGCCCGGGTCCGTGGCCGTGGCGGGCTTTGACGACATTGACGAGGCAAGCTTCGCGTCACCTTCGCTCACCACGGTGTCGCCGGGAATGGGCGAGATCGCCGAAAAGTCCATTGGGCTGCTCATCGACCGTATCGAGGGGCGGGAGCCAGCCGGAGACGGCGTCCACGTGGAAGCAGATTTTGTCCTGAGAGTCCGGGACTCGGCACCCTGAAAACCACCGATTGCAGATGAAAGCAGGAACCCGTGGTTGATGTCCAGACCGAGACCGTGATCAACCGTCCACGGCTGGAAGTGGCCGGGTACGCCGCTGACCCCGGCAATGCGCCGGACTGGTACAGCAATATCGCATCCGTGCGGTGGGAGACGGTGCCGCCGCAGAGGGTCGGCTCCCGGGTGGCTTTTGTGGCGCACTTCCTTGGCCGGTCGCTCGAATACACCTATGAGTTCACGGAGCTCGTCCCTGGCACATCCCTGACCATGCGGACCGCCCAGGGCCCGTTTCCCATGCAGACCCACTACACGTGGCAGGACGCAGGGGAGGGCCGGACCCGGATGGTGCTGCGCAATACTGGCAGCCCGGCAGGGTTTTCCCGCGTTGCCGGTTTGGTGATGGCGCCCATGATGCGCCGGGCAATGCGGAAGGATCTCGCCAAGCTGAAACAGCTGCTGGAAGCGCGCTGAGTGCGGGGCAGCGCTTAGTCGGTTTCCGGGCAGGTACAGAAGAAACAGTCGTCCCCGCCGCTGCAGGAATCATCGATCATGCTTGTTCCCGGCATGGCGGCCGCTGACGCCCGGAGTGGTTGTTCTGCTTGGTTCTGACCGGAGGTTTTCAGCATGACCCGGGCTTTCTCTGAATGGGTGGATGACGTGGCGGCTGGTTCAGTTCCAGTATGGAAGGGCAATCAGATAAGAAAAAGCGATGAAAGATGACCTATAAACCTTAGGAAAACCGATCCTTTGAAGAGGTCCTAGGATGGGGAAGACAACGCCACCGTCGGTAGGAGTCCTCTATGTCTGCACCAGCCCTCAGTGTCGAGGCCGCCATCAGGATGTACACGGGGGAGGGCGCCTGCGCCGCCGAGCTGTTGTGCGACCTGCATGAGCCTGACGCCGTAGCGTTTACGCTCATCGAGTCGGACCTCTCCAGCACCGACATCACTTACGGCCAGTTGCGTGAGCGTTCCGAGCGCGGGGCTGCTGCCCTTGCCGGACTTGGCGTGGGCCCCGGCGACGCCGTGGCCACGCTGATGGGCAAATCGGCTGACCTGGTGGTGATGCTCCTGGCGATCTGGCGGCGCGGGGCCGTCCACGTTCCCCTGTTCACGGCATTCGCCTGGCCCGCCATCGAACTGCGCCTGACCGCCTCCGGCGCCAAAGTGGTCATCACCGACGAGGACCAGCGCGGCAAGATCCAGGAAACGGCAGCTGCTGTGGTGGTCGCCGGGGACCATGCCGCCGGGGATGACTTTTCCCTGCACCAGTTGCTGGCCTCCCACGAGCCGGGCATCCGGGCCGAGGCTGTGGGCGGTGACGGCACGCTGGTACTCATCTTCACCTCCGGGACCACCGGGGCACCCAAGGGCGTGCCGGTACCGCTCCGGGCCCTGGCGGCATTCCGTCAGTACATCGAATATGGCCTGGATGTCCGCGAGGATGACGTGTTCTGGAACGCCGCTGATCCCGGATGGGCCTACGGGCTGTACTACGGGATCCTCGGACCGCTCGCGGCGGGCCGGCGCAGCCTGCTGCTGCATGCCGGGTTTTCCCCGGAACTCAGCTTCGCCGTCCTGGAACATTTCCAGGTGACCAACTTCGCCGCCGCGCCCACTGTGTACCGGACCATGCGTTCCAAGCCCGCCGCAGCCAAAAACATCCGCCTCCGCCGGGCCTCTTCCGCCGGGGAGCCGCTGACGCCCGAGGTGATCTCCTGGGCCGAAGACACTTTCGGCGTCCCCGTCCGGGACCACTACGGGCAGACCGAGCACGGGATGATGATCATCAACGCCTGGCATGATGACCTGCGCCAGGAGCTCCGCCCCGGCTCGATGGGCCACCCCCTGCCGGGCTGGACCTGCGCTGTGCTCAAGGACTCGGCCAACGAACCTGCTGCCCCGGGGGAAATGGGACGCGTGGCGGTGGACACGGCCAACAGCCCGATGATGTGGTTCACCGGCTACCGGGACGCACCGGAGAAAACCGCTGAGCGCTTCAGCGAGGACGGCCGCTGGTACATCACCGGGGATGCGGGCATGGTGGATGAGGACGGCTTCTACTACTTCTCCGCCCGGGACGACGACGTGATCATCATGGCCGGCTACCGGATCGGGCCGTTCGACGTCGAAAGCGTCCTGTCCCAGCACCCCGCCGTGCTCGAATCAGCCGTCATCGGAGCGCCGGACGAACTCCGCGGCGAAGTCCTGGAAGCCTACGTGGTCCTGACTTCAGACGCCTCGGGTAGCGAGGCCCTGGTCACCGAACTGCAGACCCTCGTTAAAACGCAGTACGCTGCCCACGCCTTCCCCCGGCGTATCCACTTCGTGGACGAACTCCCCAAGACACCGTCCGGCAAGGTCCAGCGCTTCATCCTTCGCCAGGAAACCCGGCCCTGAACGCATGCGGTCATCGGGAACTGTATGCGGGACAGAGGCCAGTCATTCCCTGGGCCTGAAGTGATGTGCTTGCGGTCCCGCGTTCCTACACTGGGTGGATGATCAAAGTCGACGGATCCATCGAAACAAAACTGTCCCCTGAGAAGGCGTTTGCCTTCCTCTCTGAGTTTGAAAACACCAGCGAGTGGGACCCCAGTACGCCGGTGATGGACAAGCTCACTCCTGGTCCTGTCGCGGTAGGGCACCGCTACCACGCGGAGTCCGAGTTCCGCGGCAAGCGCCAGTCGCTGGAGTACGAGGTGATCGAACTGACCGACCGCCACATCAAACTCCGCGGCGAAAACAAGTCCATTACGGCCTTCGATTCCATTGATGTGGGCTCATCCGGCCAGGGATCGCTGGTCACCTACACCGCGGAATTTGACATCAAAGGCCCGGCAAAGATCCTCCAGCCCCTCCTGAGGCCGGCGTTTATGTCACTGCGGGATCCGGCGCTGAACGGAATCCGGGACACTTTGAACTCCCTCGCGGGCCGCTGAGCCCAGCCAGAACTCCCGGAGCGAACCGCGCGGATCGGCTTCGACGCCGGGCCGCTCGTCAAGGATCATGGTGTGCCGTTCATTTGCTGAGTAGCGTGGCCATTCCGGCAGTCCCGGCGCCTCCGGAGTCCCGGCCCGGGCGAATGCTGCCCACGCCGTGCTCATTGCCAGGCTCAGGTCTGTCGGCGCTGTGCCGCCGGTCAGGAACCTGGCTTCGCGGTTGCCGGTCTGGCGGAACACAAACGGAATCTCCAGGGCATGGCAGGCACCCAGCTTTCCGCCCAACGCCGGGCTCGCCCAGGTGAACAGGTAACTGAAGGTGGCGCCGGCCGATCCCTCGCGGGCACGCAGCAGCCGGTTGCTGGGTTGGCGGTACTGCAGATCTGCCAGGCAGGCCTCGAGCTGCTCCCGGCCGTCAGGATCCTTGCCCAGGCTGTGGGCCAGGGCAGCCGCGAAGCCGGGGCGGGCACGGGCAGGATCCGGAAAGTATCCGCCCAGCACCAACTCCGCGCGGTCCTCAAAAAGCGGCGGGTCGGTCGGATAGTCCGGGCGCATTTCAACCGCGAAAGAGCCCTCGTTGAGGTTGGTGCCCACCAGCAGGTCCACCGCGGAACTGCGGCCGCTACGGACGGTGTCCAGCGGCGGTTCCGGCAGGGACGGCGTCCCCACCGTGGGCTGGAACGGCAAAGGAACGCCGAAGCTGTGCGGTGCCGCGGCGTCACAGAGTGCTTTTTGGGCGTCCAGCAGCCGTGCGGCCGGCAGGGTCAGCAGCTCGGCCGCGCGCGACTCGTCCAGCCGGCACAGCCGGAGGAAGTCCCGGGTCACTTCAGCGGACCCGGCGGGGGTTCTGAAGCGCTCGGCGGTTCCGCTCTGCATGATCGCGCGGCGGAACAGCCCGTCCGACGCCGGCATACCCAGCAGGGTTCCAATGGCCGCCGCCCCGGCCGACTCGCCGAAGACCGTGACATTGGCAGGGTCCCCGCCGAACGCGGCGATGTTTCCCGCAACCCAGCGCAACGCCGCCAACTGGTCGAGGAGCCCGGTGTTGGAAGAGTCTTCGTACCCAGGACCCAGCAGCTGAGGCAAGTGTAAAAATCCAAAGGCCCCCAGCCGGTAATTGATGGCCACCACCACGACGTCGGTCTCCGCAGCCAGCGGCCCGCCGTCGTGCATGCTGCCGTTGTTTGACCCTGTGAGGTAAGCGCCGCCGTGAATCCACACCATCACCGGCCGTCCGGCACCGTCCGGGGCCGGGGTCCAGATATTGAGGTTCAGGCAGGCGGCCTCGTCCCACAAATCGGCAAAACCGGCCGACGGCGGTGTGAAGTCGTCCGGATTCTGCGGCGCCATGGCGCCCGGTGCAGTGCAGTCGCGGACACCTTCCCAGGGAAGTACGGGAACCGGCGGCAGGAAACGGCGTGTGCCAGCGGGCGATTCCGTGTACGGGACGCCCCGGAAGCAGTGCACGGGCAGGCCGTCAAGGATCTGCCGGGTGCCGCGGACGCTGCCCAGGGGTGTAGAAACGAGGCTCATGAAAGATCAGCCTAGTCAGTGTCGTGGCCCAGTTCGTTGGCAAACCCCACGTGCGGGCGCCCGGGGTGCGGCGCGGACCAGTGCCGTCCCCCATCGACTCGCAAGGGAGTGTCTGCGGCCCAATTCCGTCCGGTTCGAATATGCTCTCTGGCGTGGAAACTGCGGAAATGGAAACCAGTGGGCTGGCGGCTGAAATACCGGTGCTGGAGGGTCAGTCCACCATCGAGGACCTGCTGCCCGGCGTGTCCGGCCTCCGCGCGGCATGGGCATTACCCATCGCTACGGACTCGGTCCCCGAAGGGGCCGAAGGCAACCAGCCCGCCCTCTTCTGAGGAACCCGCTGACATCCTGCTGCCGACGTCCGGTTGCCGAATTCCTGCGGCTGACTTCCTGCTGCTGACCCGCAGCGCCTATTCCTCGATGGTCACACCCCGCCAGAAGGCGATGCGGTCCTTGATGGACGACGCCGGTTTCTTCGGGTCGGGGTAGAACCAGGCGGCGTCGTTGTTCATCTGACCGCCGACTTCCAGCGTGTGGTAGCTCGCCTGGCCCTTCCAGGAGCAGACAGTGGTCTTGTTGCTGTCCTTGAGAAACGTGGGGTTGACGGCATCGCGCGGAAAATAGTGGTTGCCCTCAACCATCACCGTGTCCTCGGATTCGGCGATGACCTGTCCGTTCCAGATTGCCCTGACCATGGAGTGTTCCCTTTCGTAAAATTACCCCCTGCCGATCGGCAGGGGGATCTATGCGGCCATCCGGCCTTTGGATTTACGTGCCTGGCGCTGCTCCGCGGGCGTCCGCGCTGCCGGCGTTCGAACAGCGGCCGTCTTCACCGCCGTCGTCCGCGCAGCAGGCACCCGCGCAGCCGGCACCCGCGCCGGCAGGCGCGATCCTGCCAGGACCTCGGCGCCGTCGGGCACTGTACTGTCCGCGTGGAGATGGATTCCGTGCTCCACCAGGACGCCGGAACCGATCCGCGAATGGCTGCCGATGTTCGCCCTGCTGCCAATGACTGTGCCACGGCCAACGCGCACACCGTCGCCGATCACGGTCCGGTCACCGATCCTTGCCTCGCGGTCGATCCAGCTCCCGTGCCCTACCCGGCAGCCGGAACCGATGTGGGCGCCATGCTCCACATAGGTCATCGGCCCGATGCGGGCGTTCTCGGCAACCACCGCTCCCGGTGCGACGAGTCCGCCACCGTTGGCATGACGCACATACCGTGTGACCTTGCCGGCGTCGTCTTCAACTGATACAAACTTTGCGTTCATTCCATTCCTTGATCAAAGGCCCGATGGTTTTGCTCGCATCTGGGTTAACGCCCTGCAACCCAACAGGATTCCCGCAGGGCAGCGTCCGGTGACCCAGACGAACCCGTAACAGTTGTTCGTAGCAGGGACCCGGCTGGATGGCCCGTCATGCAAGGTGAGGTTGGGCAAGCCCTTTTCGCGGGTTTCCGTTGCCCTGCAATAATCGGACCAACGGTTGCCCCGGCGTGAAACCGGGGCACACCAGGCAGCAAGCAAGCAGGCAGCAGGTAGGTTCAGGCCCATCCCAACAGACGAGGCGGACATCCATGAAGGCCCCAGACCAGCAGCACACCCAACTTGCCGGAACGCCAGGATCCCCTGGGCCGGTTGGAGCGGCAGGTCATGAGCCGGTGGACCACCATCTGCTGCAGCGTCTCGCTGATGCACACGGGGTAGGCACCTCCTTCCAGGGTTGGGACGGGCTGCCGCACAGCGTCGCGCCGGACACCCTGATCAAGGTCCTGGCGTCGCTAGGCGTCCAGGCCGGGACCAACGCGCTCATTGAAGCGGCGCTGGCCGAGTCGGAACTGGCGCCCTGGCGGCGGATGCTGCCGCCCGCCGTCGTCGTCCAACAGGGCGAAACAGCCTTGGTGCCCGTTCATGTGCGGGACGGTGCCACAGCACAGCTGAACATCGTGCTGGAGGCAGGTGCGGGAGTAGTGGAGGCCGCCCAACAGGATATCTGGGTGCAGCCGCAGGACGTTGACGGCGTCCCCACCGGCCGCGCCACGTTCGCCCTCCCACACAATCTGCCGCTCGGCTGGCATGCCCTGCACGCAGAGTCCGACGGCGTCACGGCCGAGGGTGCGCTGGTGGTGGTCCCGGCGCGGCTCACCACTGCCGAGGCACTGCTGGAGCGGCGCGGTTGGGGACTTGCCACCCAGCTGTATTCCGTGCGGTCCAAGCGTTCGTGGGGTGTGGGCGACTTCGCTGACCTCGCGGACCTGGCCACGTTGAGCGGCGAGCGGGGCGCCGACTACGTCCTGGTCAACCCGTTGCACGCCGCTGAACCGGTGCCGCCGGTCCAGCCCTCGCCTTACTCCCCGTCCACGCGGCGTTTCTTCAATCCGCTCTACATCCGGGTGGAAGCCATCCCGGAACTGGCCTACCTCAAACCCCGGAAGCGTGCCGCTGTGGACCGGCTGCAGGAGCAGGTCCAAAGCCTGAATAAGGAGGGGGACCGCCTGGACCGGAACGCCGTCTACGCTGCCAAACTCCAGGCTTTGGAGCTGCTGTACCACGCGCGGCGCTCGCCGGCACGGCAGGCAGCCTTCGATGAGTTCTGCAGGATTTCCGGGTCCGGCCTCGACGACTTCGCCCTCTGGTCCGCCATCCGTGAGGACCTGGCGCCGGAAGATCCGCTGTGGACTGACCCGGATTGCGCGCTGGGATCCGCCGAGGCTGAGGCCCTTCGGGCAAAGCTGGGGGACAGGATCGGCTTCCACCGCTGGCTGCAGTGGATCTGCGACGAACAGCTGGAGGCCGCTCAGGTCGCGGCCCGCCGGGCCGGGATGCGGCTGGGAGTGGTGCACGATCTGGCCGTGGGCGTGGACCTGAGCAGCGCCGACGCCTGGACCCTCCGGGGCGTCCTTGCACCCGGCGTCAGCGTGGGCGCACCGCCGGACATGTACAACCAGCTCGGCCAGGACTGGAACCAGCCGCCGTGGCATCCCGGCCGGCTGGCAGAGGCCGGCTATGCTCCCTTCCGCAACATGCTCTCCACCGTCCTCCGGCACGCCGGCGGCATCCGCGTGGACCACGTCCTGGGCCTCTTCCGGCTGTGGTGGGTCCCGGCCGGAAACTCCCCGCGGGAAGGCGCGTATGTGCGGTACGACCATGAGGCGCTGATCGGGATCCTGGCGCTTGAGGCGCAGCGGGCCGGCGCCGTGGTGATCGGCGAGGACCTCGGGACCTTCGAGCCGTGGGTGCGCGATTACCTTGCCGCGCGCGGCATCCTGGGGACCTCAATCCTCTGGTTCGAGAACGACGGCGACTCGCCCCTTCCGCCCGAACGGTACCGGACCCAGGCCCTCGCCAGCGTCAATACCCACGACCTTCCGCCCACCGCCGGCTACCTGGCAGGCGACCACGTGGGCCTGCGCAGCCGCTTGGGCCTGCTGGAACGGTCCGAGGCCGAAGAACGTGTTGAACACGTGGCCACGCTGGAAAAGATGATGGGGCTGCTCCGGGAACGGGGGCTGCTGCCGGAGCGCACGGGCGCGGGAGAAGCCCCAAGCGCCGGTCCCACGGAGACCGAGGAACACACCATCGAGGCGCTGCACCGCCTGCTGGCCCAATCGCCGTCGGTACTGCTGGGTGTGGCGCTGGTTGACGCCGTGGGGGAGCGGCGTGTGCAGAACCAGCCGGGAACCACCGAGGCGCTGTACCCGAACTGGCAGGTCCCGCTCGGTGATCCGGACGGCCGGGCTGTCCTCATCGACGACCTCCCCACCAATGCCCGGTTCAACTCGCTGCTGGCCGCCGTGGAGGATGCCCTGCGCTGACACCCTCCATGACGCCACGTGCTGAGCGCTGATCCGCTCGCGTGACGGGACTCCACGGATCAGCGCCGGGTGCTGATGCTGCCCAGGTCACCGGGTGACCTCCTCCAACAACTCCAGTACATGGCGGTATTGGGAACCTGTTGCCCGCGTCATACCGAGTTCGCAGGTCCGGTTGCAGGAAGCGTGGGCCGTGGCACCCATGTCCGCCACCTCCGCGGCCTGCTTCGCCGTGGCTGAAGCCGTCAGCTCGGGGTGCAGCATGCCCCTGTCACCGGCAAAGGCGCAGCAGCCCCAGTTTTCCGGGACCTCGACCCGCTCAGCCACTGCGCCGGCGACAGCACTGAGTGCATCATTAATGCCCATCCGGGTGGAGGAACAGGTGGGATGCAGGGCCAGCGACTCGAGCTTCCCGTGACTGGGAAGCCCGGAAAGGATCCGATCCGCCACGAAGTCGACCGCGTCAACCATCTGCAGGGCTCGCTGACCTGGTTTGGGTGTATCCGACTCCACAGCCTGCCGCAGCCCCTCTGTGCACGAGGATGCGTCGCACACGATGGGCAGCTCTCCGTCCCGGGTTGCTTCGCGCAGGGCGGCGAGGGTCTTCTCCCGCATGGTCGACTGCCCCGCGGCCATGCCCTTGGAGGACCAGGGGGTGCCGCAGCACAGGCCGTCAATGCCTTCGGGGACGAGGAGCTTGAGCCCGGCCCGGGCGCAGAGCTGTTCGAAGCTGTACTGAACCCCGGGCCCCTGGACACCCTGTCCCTGGGCGTCCTGTCCCTGGGCGTCCTGTCCTGCCTCGGCGGTACGCGCTCCGGCGGGCCCGAACATGGTGCCCACGCACGCGGGGAAGTAGACAGCGTCAACTGTTCCCGCCGGCGTCGGACGCTTCCGGACTGAACCCCCGCCCGGCAACTCGGCCGAGTACAGCGGCACGGTGTCTTTACCCAGCACTGCCCTCGCGGCTTTGTTGGGCGGAGCGATAACGGCGGCAGGGAGCTTGTCCACCACCGTCAGTGCCAGCGAAGCGCCCCGGGTCACGCCCTCCCAGTGCTTGGCGGCGGCGTTCCAGGCCCCGTTGGCGAGCGGGCCGGCGTCGTCCTTCCGCAGGCGTTTCACCAATGATCCGGTGTTGATGTCCACAGGGCAGGCTGTCTGGCACATTCCGTCCACCGCGCAGGTGTCCACGGACTCGTAGTCGTAGTCCTTTTCCAGTTCCTTGACCAGCGCCATGTCCCCGGCCAGCCGGGCGGACTCGATGGCGCGCAGGGTGACAATCCGCTGCCGCGGGGTGAGCGTGATGTCCTTGCTGGGGCACACCGGCTCGCAGTAGCCGCAAGACACGCAGCGGTCCACTTCCTCCGCCACCGGCGGTGCTGTCTTGATGTGCCGCAGATGCGCCAGCGGGTCCTCGTCCATGAGCACGCCCGGGTTGAGCATCGCTGCGGGGTCGAAGAGCTGCTTGATGCTGCGCATGACGTCGTACAGCTCGTCGCCATACTGGCGGCGGACATACGGGGCCATCACACGCCCCGTCCCGTGCTCGGCCTTCAGCGAGCCGCCTTCTGCCAGCACAAGGTCCACCATGTCTTCGGTGAAGGCGCTGTAGCGGTCCAGTTCGCCCGCGGTGGCGAAGCCGTCGGTCAGCATGAAGTGGACGTTGCCGTCCTTGGCATGGCCAAAGATCACGCTGTTGCTGTAGCTGTATTTGTCGAAGAGCCGGATCAGTTCCCGGCAGGTGCGGCCCAGCACCGGGACCGGAACCACAATGTCTTCCAGCAGCGCGGTAGTGCCCTGCGGACGCGCCCCGGCCACTGAGGCGTACAGGCCCTTGCGCAACTGCCAGAGCTGGCCGCGTTCCCTGGCATCACCGGTGAACCGCGCAGGGGCGGACAATCCGAGGCCCGGGAGGATCCCCTCACCTGTCCCGTGGAGTTCGGCCAACTGTTCGGCGCTGCCGGCCGAGTACTCAACCAGCAGGGCGGCATGGTCCCGCACCGCAAGGTCCTTCACGACGGCGGGCGTCCCCTTCAGCGCCTGGCCCACCTTGAGCGACAGGGCATCCATCAGCTCAATGGTGGCCGCACCCGTTTGAACGAGGGCCGGCAGGGCCGCGTTGGCTGCCTCGAGGTCCGGGAACACGAGCAGACCCGCTGCCGCATGCTGGAGCCGGGGAATGGTCCGGAACACGGCCTCGGCAACGAAGCCCAGCGTGCCTTCGCTGCCGACGATCAGATGGGCCATGATGTCCACCGGGTTGTTGAAATCCAGCAGGGAATTCAGTCCGTAGCCCATGGTGTTCTTCATGGAGAACTGCTGCCTGATCCTGGCGACCGAGTCCGGGTTCTTCCGCACCCGTTCCGCCAGCTTGGCGAGCCCTTCGTAGAGTTCCGGCTCGAGGGCCCGGAGCTTCTGGTCGGCATCGGCTGCCCCGGTGTCGATCACGGTGCCGGAGGGCAGGACCACAGTCAGTGACTCCATGGTGCGGTATGTGTTGTCCACAGTGCCGCAGTTCATGCCGGAGGAGTTGTTGGCCACTACGCCGCCGATCGTGCACGCCGCCTCACTCGCCGGGTCTGGGCCGAACTTCCGCCCGTAGCGGGCAAGTCTTGCATTGAGCGCACGCACCGTGACGCCGGGCTGGACGCGGACCCGCGCGCCGTCGTCGAGCACTTCGATGTCCCTGAAGTTGCGGCGGACGTCCACCAGCACGCCGTCGGTAACCGACTGGCCGCTGAGGCTGGTACCGCCGGAGCGGAATGTCAGCGGCACCCCCTGGGCGGCGCTGGCACGAAGCAGCCCGCCCACTTCGGCAGCACTGCCCGCGGTCACCACGGCCTGGGGGATCAGGAGGAAGTGTGAGGCGTCATGGGCGTTCGCGTGCAGGTCAATGGCGCGGGTCTTCACCTGCGCGGGATCGTGCACAGCTTCGCGGAGGGCCGCCAGGTCCAGGGAAGCCATCAGGGAACCATCCAGCCGAGGACCGGGGTGGACTGCAGGAAGATCAGCACGGTGATGAGTGCCAGCAGGCCCAGGCTCCAGCCCAGCAGCTTTCGGAACAGGGCCCCCTCGGCCCCGTCAAGGCCCACCGCCGCCGAGGCTACGGCAAGGTTCTGCAGCGACAGCATCTTGCCCATGACACCGGCCGAGGAGTTTGAGGCGGCCATCAGGACCGGAGACAAGCCGGTTTGCGCTGCTGCAGTCGCCTGCATCTGGCCGAACAGTGAGTTCGAGGAGGTATCGGAGCCGGTGAGGGCCACACCGATCCATCCGATCAGCGGCGAGAGGAGGGCGAAGAAACCGCCCGCGGAAGCCAGTGCGAAGCCCAGGGTGGTGGTCTGACCGGAAAGGTTCATCACGAAGGACAGGCCCAGGACGGCGGTAACGGTGACGATGGTCCAGCGAAGTTGGACGAGGGTTTCCCGGTAGATGCGCAGGCCCGTTGAAGCCCTGACCTTGTACAGCACCATGGTAAGGATTCCGGAGATCAGCAAGAGGGTACCGGTCGCCTTGAAGTGATCGAGCTTGAATTTGGTGGCCGCGACAGGCTTGCCGGCAGAGTCGGTGATGTCCAGCCCTGGCCAGGCAAATGTCACGCTGCCGACCTGGCTCAGCCAAGCCTTGACGAACGGAATCTGGGCCAAAGAGAACACGACGATGATGATCAGGTAGGGGGCGATCGCCATCCAGATCTGGCGGGGTTCGGGCCGCGTGTTGTCGGTCGGCACGGATGCGCCGCCGGTTGCAGGGACTGCCGACGATGAGCCCGCCTGCCCGGCACTGTTGGATGGACCCGCAGCGGACGGACCCGCAGTTGACGGGCCGGCGGTGGAACCGCTGCGGCGGGAGCCCGTGGCGACGGCGACGGCGGCATGGGCAGCCTCTGAGGAGCCCTCCACGGCGCCTTCCATGCCCACTGTGTCCTTCGGCTGCCAGACCTTCAGCATCAGGAGCACGGCAGCCACGGCTACCACTGCAGCGACCACATCGGTAAGTTCCACAGCGAAGTAGTTTGAGGTGATGAACTGGGCCAGACCGAATGCGGCGCCCGCAACCAGGGCCACCGGCCAGGTCTGCTTCACGCCGCGCCTGCCGTCAACGATGAACACCAGCAGCAGCGGAACGATCAGGGCAATGAAGGGCGTCTGGCGCCCTGCCATCGAGGACAGTTCGTTCAGCGGCAGGCCGGTCACACCGTTCAGGGCGATGATTGGGGCTGCCATGGCGCCGAAGGCCACGGGAGCTGTGTTGGCCAGCAGTGAAACAATGGCGGACTTCAGTGGTTTCATGCCTGCCGCCATGAGCATTGCCGCTGAGATTGCGACGGGGGCGCCGAATCCGGCCAGGGATTCCAGCAGGGCGCCGAAGCAGAAGGCGATCAGGATGGCCAGGATCCGAAGGTCGTTTGAGATGGAACGGATGGTGCGTCCCAGCACTTCAAACCAAGGGGTCGCCACGGTGAGCCGGTAGATCCACAATGCGTTGACCAGAATCCAGAGGATCGGAAACAGGCCGTAGAAGACGCCGGCGGCAGTGGCGCTCAAGGCTTGGTTCACCGGCATCTGCCAGCCGACGATGGCAAGTACAAGCGAGAGGGCCAGACTGGCCAAGGCAGCTTTGGGTGCGCGGACCTTGAAGACGCCCAGTAGGACGAAGAGCAGGACGAGGGGAAGCGCAGCGCAGAGCGCAGAAAGCACAAGGGACCCGGCGATGGGGTCGAGTATCTGCTGAAACATGGGTCTCCAGACTTGTGGTTGACGTCACAACACCGTGGCGCACTTCGATTGTCTAACAAGTACACATGTAGGTCAAGCGTTACTTGTTCACTTGTCTGGCAAGATGGAGAACAACGCGGAACCATACGGGAAGGAACCTGACGTGCCTGGCCGGATTGCTGCAGTCTCGATCGTGGAAGCCATCGCCGCCGACCTGCGGAGCCGGATCTTCTCCGGCGACCTCGGATCCGGCCAGAGCCTGACCGAGACAGAGGTCGCCTCGTCGTATGAGGTCGCCCGCCCCACGGCAAAAGCATCCATCGAGAAACTCGTTGCCGAAGGGCTTCTGGACCGGGGGACACACAAGACGGCTCGAGTGGTGGATCTCGGGCCGGATTCGGTGCGGGATATCTATCTCGCACGGGCATATTTGGAAAGCGAAGTGCTCCGCCGGCTTGCGCTGACCAAGGCTGTGCCCCAGACAGCGGTCCAGGCGAATCGTGATATCGCCGCAGTGCAGAGTGGTGCGCCGCTCGACGTCGTCGAACCCGATATGCGGTTCCACACCAGCCTGATTGACGCCGTGGGCAATGAGCGCATCAGCAGGATGTACCGCTCGCTGGTGGGCGAGGTGCGGTTATGCATGGTCCGCGTTCAGTCCCTTCAGCTGTTGGACACCGAACTGATTCACGCCGAACACCAGAAGATCCTTGAGTTGATCGAGGCCGGCCAAGGCGAGGCAGCCGCCGACCTGCTGGATGAGCACCTTGGGCGAGCCCGCGAACGGCTGGTGGCGGCGATGGGCGGAGCGGCCGGCCCCGAGGCCGAATACCCATCGGGGCTGCTTCGGCAGTAACCGTCTTTCGTTGCTGGCCGCGGTGGAGAACGCCTTGCGGATATTAGGGTCTGGCGGGCTGATTCGCACAGGGTGAGAATGTGAAATAGCCGGGCTCTGTAACCGGGCATTCACAGGAGGGGACCTCATGGTCAATGCGCCTGTACTCGTAGTAGGCGGCACCGGCATGCTGGGCAGCCAGGTGGTCACTGAACTGCTCAAGCGCGCTAAGAACGTCCGGGCGCTGGTGCGTCCCGGCTCGGATGCCTCACGGCTGGAGGCCGCCGGCGTGGAAATAGCCCGCGGCGACATGCTGGATGCCTGGTCGCTGCTGCGGGCCATGGAGGGCGTTGACGCCGTGGTCACCTCGGCGGCGGGATACACCCGGCACCGCAAAGGCGACACGCCCAGAACCGACAGGGTGGGCAACGCCAACCTGGCCGAAGCAGCGAGCCGCTCAGGCATCCGAAGGTTCGTCCTGACCAGTATTCTTACGTGCGACCAGACCCCTCAGGTTCCGCATTTCTGGCACAAGAAACTGACGGAGGACAAGCTGCAGGAACTCGGTGTTCCGTTTGTGGCCCTGCGGCCTGGCGCGTTCCTTGATCAGGTCACACGGTTCGGCGGCGACCCCGTCAGCAAGGGGCGCCTCATGTGGATGGGATCCCCGCAGATTCCGCTGACTTTTGCGCTCACTTCCGACGTCGCCGCCTACCTTGCAGAGGCGGTTGACCTTCCGGGCTTGGAAGGGCAGCGCATCGACATCGGCTGGGACCGGGCCTTGGGGATGCAGGAGGTCGCGGACATCATGGGCAGGCTCTCAGGCCGGCCGGTCCGCGTCCGGTCCATTCCCCTGGGTGTCCTGCGGGTGGCGGGGACCCTGCTGGCTCCGGTCAATCCCATGGCGAAGGACGCGGCCGCCATGATGGAGTGGTTCCAGACGGGCCGGTACGTTGCCGACACTGTTTTGCAACGGCAGTTCTTCGGCGAGCCTCCAACTGCCGAGGTTGCCATCCGGCGGGTCGTCGCGGGCCTGCGGCATACGCTTCCGCACCCAGGCCCGCGACGCCGCTAGTCTCCTCGGGCTAGTCCACCGTGAGCAGGTGGGTGAAGTGGTCGTACCGGAAGGTGACCGCTCCGCCGTCGTGCTTGTAGGTGATGTTGCCGCCGTTGGGCACGCCGTCAGCGCCATAGTTCTCTGTCCAGCCGCGGTTCAGCGCCGCCTTGAACTCATACGTGCCGGCCAACAGGTTCGTCACGGCCAGCTTCCAGACCATGGTTGTCGGGTCCAGGGTCAACTGCGCCTGGTCGCAGGTGGGATCCCATTCGGCGGCACACCCGAGTTCGTCGTCCAGGCTGCCCGCGATGGCCACCGCCCCGGGCTGCTGTGAGGCGTACACGGCGCTGAGGATGTGCGTGCTGTTGTCGTAGCGGAAAGTGACTGGCCCGCCAGGGTGGTCCAGGACGATGTTAGACCCGCCAGGAACTCCGTCCGCGCCATAGTTCACATCCCATTTGCCGTTGAGCGCCGCCTTGTATTCGTACCGCCCGGCGATCAGGTTCACCGTCAGCCGCCAGATGTTGTCCGCAGGATCCAGTGTCATGAACGCCGCTTGGCAGGTCGGGTCCCAGTCATCGGGGCAACCCATCTCCAGGTTCAGGTCGCCGGCAACTGTCACGGAGTCAGGCTGCGGGGCCTCGCCCACAAACACGGTCCGCGGCTCGCTGGTCACGCTGAAGCCGGGTCCGGTCATAGTCGCCCGGTACTGGACCTGCGTGCCATCCGCAAGGTCCAGCGGTTTCAGGTCATCCGTTACCGAGTACACGGGTGAGGAATCATCGGAACCAACACCAGTCCAGGCCCCGCCTGCCACACTGCGTTCGAAGGACACCACGTGGCTTGCCTTTTCGGGGTCCGCGGTGGCGCTCAGCTCCACGGCACCTTCGACGCTGCTGCCCTCCACGGGCTTGTGCAATGTCAGGATGGGGGCGGGAACTGCTGCTGCGCGGGGCCGGCTGGTGGCGGTGTGGCCGCCGTTGTCCAGCACGGTGGCCCGGTATTCGAGGGCGGTTCCGGCGTCCAGCGCCGCCACGTCATGGAACACCTGGTACGGCGCGGTGTCATCGGTGCCGATCGGCTCCCAGCCACCGCCTGCCGTTTTCGCTTCGAAGGTGACCTCATAGAACGAAGCACCGTCGACGTCGGCCGTTATGTTGATCCGGCCGTTGTCGGCGGGTGCGGCGGCAGGTTCCTGCAGCGCGACGGCGGGGGCGGCCTGCGAATGCGGGATGCGGCCCGAGGACTGATAGACCACTGCCGACAGCGGCGGAACGGTAACCGTCAGCTTCCCCTCCTCCGAGGTCTTCGCCTCGGCGGCGCTATCGCCGTAGATCTTCGTGTAGCTGCGCTTGCCGATGTAGGTGGGGACCTCCGCAGTCTGCGGCTGCTCGCTGTTGTTCAGGGCAACGACGTATTCACGCTGGTCCTCGGCATCGGTGCGCGAAAAGGCATAAATTCCGGGTCCTTGGGAGGCGTACCGGTGCTGGTGGGCGCCGTCGCGCAGGGCCGGGTGTTCCTTGGTCAGGGCAGCGAGCTGGCTGATTTTGGAATACAGCGGGTGGGCTGCGTTGAAGTTGTCCGTCTTGTGAGTGGCGTCGGTGCCCAGGAGATTGTCATCGAGGTACTCCGGCACCTTGCTGGCGAAGAGCGTCTGCCGGGCGTCCTGGTCGCCGCCGGGACCGGTGAAGCCCTGCTCATCGCCGTAGTAGATCACCGGATTTCCGCGCGAGAAGTACATCAGCTCGTGGGCCAACTGGTCGCGGGCCACCTGCTCGGCTTCGGTTGCTCCGGGGTTGTCCGCGGCGATGAAGCTGCCGATGCGGCCCATGTCGTGGTTTCCCAGGAACGTGGGGAGTTGGTAGACGTTGGAATCGGCGTCGGTGTACCAGTCGTCAGTGGCGAAGAACGTCTCCAGCGCGCGGGTGTCCTGGCCCTTGGAGGCGAAGTTGCGGGCGGCATCCTGGAACGGGAAGTCCAGCACGGCCTGCATCTCGTTCCGGGTGGTGAACTGCGACGTGAAGCTCTTCGTGGTGTCAAAGACCTCGCCGAACATAAAGAACTCGTCTTTGCCCTGTTCATGGGCGTAGTTGAGGACCTTGGGGCCGAACTCCTGCCAGAACTCGTTGTTGACGTGCTTCATGGTGTCGATCCGGAAGCCGTCCACGCCGAAGTCGCGGATCCAGGTTTCATAGATGTCCTCCATGCCCTTCACCACAGTGGGGTGCTCGGTGAAGAGATCGTCAAGGCCGAAGAAGTCGCCGTAGTAGGAGTCCTCGCCCACAAAGGTGGTGTCGCCGCGGTTATGGTAAAGCTCCGTGTTGTTCAGCCAGCTTGGAACCTTCAGTTCTTTTTCGTCTGGTTGCAGCACGGGTATGTAGGGAAAGGACGTCGCGGGGTCGAGTTTGGGGAAGGCCTTCGAGCCCGCGAAGTCACGGTCGTCGAACTCTGCCCCGGCCGCTGTCTTGTAGGGAACGGCGTCCTTGGATGTGTAGGGGCGGCGTGCCCCGACCCCTTTGCTGTCTTCGTAGCCGATGACGTCTGCCGTGTGGTTGGTGATGATGTCGAAGTACACCTTCATGCCGCGCGAGTGGGCCTCGTCAATGAGGGCCTGCAGTTCGGCGTTGGTACCGAGGTGGGGATCGATCTGGGTAAAGTCGGTGACCCAGTAGCCGTGGTAGCCGGCCGACTTGTCCTCCACCTGCACAGCCTTGTTCTTGAAGCTGGGGGTCAGCCAGATGGACGTGGTGCCCAGGCCCTGGATGTAGTCGATTTTGTCCAGCAGCCCGGCCAGGTCGCCGCCGTTGTAGAAGCCCTTCTTGGTGGGATCGAAACCGGACACCATCGGGTCGGCCGCCAGGCCGCCGAGGTCATTGGCTTTGTCCCCGTTGCTGAACCGGTCCGCCATAACAAAGTAGAAGTTCTCGTCGGTGACCGGAGCGCGAAGCGAGTGGCTGGCAGCCGACGACGGCGTTCCCGGGCTTTTCGGGTCGGGTGCAGCCTGCGCGGGGAGAACCGCGGTTGCGGCAGCGACGGCCGCTGCGATGATGCCGGCGCCGGCGCGGAGGAGGGGCGCGCGCTTGGATGCCCGCTTGGTGCGGGTGGCTGGTTGGAGGCTTGGGGTGGAGCCCGTGAGAGTGCGGTTTTTCACGTCAGGAGAGACCTTCCTGGTAGCGGCGTTGCTGTGCAGGCTGCATTTTGTTTCGGTTGGGAGCGAAGATGGCTGTTGGGCCAGGTGGTGGTTGGGGGCTGACTCGGTGTTCCGGGCAATCAGCGACCGCCCTATGTGAACCACGTCACACCGTAAACGCTTGCATGGAATAAATCCAGTCTTTTGACTTCGGTCGCCAGCGGCTATTCTGGGGCGCCAGTGGGTGCACGCGGGCTGGCCGGGAGCGTCGGTTAGCATGGAGTTTCCAGCTACTTCGGGAGGACTGTTGGTCCGTATTCAGGTAGTCCCTGCGGAAGCTGATTCCCTCTGCTGATGGGACCGGCTGTTGGACCTGCAAGCAGGGGGTATCACCGGGTGCGGGACGGCTCACCGAGAGGGCGTTCCCATGCCGGCCAGTGAATCGCGGCCAGCTTCCCTCGATGACATCTGTGCCCGGCTTCGGTCCGCTGGGTGTGTCTTTGCGGAGGAGGAAGCCCAGCTCCTCCTGTCCGCGGCATCCAGCGCCGCCGAACTCGCTTCTTCCGTGGATCGACGCGTCGCCGGCTACCCGCTGGAGCATGTTCTGGGTTGGGCAAGCTTTTCCGGACTGCGAATTGAGTTGGATGCGGGCGTTTTTGTTCCCCGCGTCCGCACCGAACTCGTAGTCAACGAGGCCGTCGCCCTACTGCAGGCTGACCGCGCACTGGCGGGCTGCGAAGGGGAGTCGCCCGCCGTCGTCGTGGATCTTTGCTGTGGGTCCGGTGCAGTTGGCACAGCAATCGCCGCACGGATTCCGGGAATTGAACTGCATGCCACAGACGTGGACCCCGCCGCCCTTGACTGTGCGCGGCGCAACCTTTCCCCCGTGGGTGGCACGGTCCACGCGGGCGATCTTTTCGATGCCCTGCCGGCCGCCCTTAGGGGGAAGATCCGGGTCTTGGCGGTAAATGCCCCCTATGTTCCGACCGGTGCGATAAACACCATGCCCCAGGAAGCCCGCCTGTACGAAAAACGAGCGTCGCTTGACGGCGGACCGGACGGCCTTGATTTCCACCGTCGCATAGCTGCGGGGGCGCCGGAATGGCTACTCCCGGGTGGGAGCATCATCATCGAAACGAGCCAAAGTCAGGCTGCTCAGACGGCCGACATCATGGCCGGCACGGGACTGGCTGTCCGGATAGTCCGCTCTGATGAGCTCGACGGCACAGTGGTTGTTTGCCATGGTCGTCCGCCTGCCTGATCAACTCAGGGTCTGCCTGATTAACCCCAGACCTACTTGGCCCGGACTCTTCACCCGCAGGTCCTAATCGTGTGTTACCCGCAGATCTGGCGTGTTTGTACTGTTCTCGTTTGAGCTTCATTCGCGTTGTGGTGGGGGTGGTGGTTTGAAGTAGTGGTTTTGTTGGGGTTTTTGGGTGGGGTCGATGTGGGGTGGGGGTGTGAACCAGGGGGTGCCTTGGTGGGTGGTGATGGTCCATTGTTCTTTGTGGATGAGGTGGTGGTGGTGTGAGCAGAGGAGTGCGCCGTTGTTGGTGTTGGTGGGGCCGTTGTGGGACCAGTAGGTGATGTGGTGGGCTTCGCACCAGGGGGCGGGGATGGTGCAGTTGGGGAAGGTGCAGCCTTGGTCGCGGGCGGTGAGGGCGAGTCGTTGGGCGGTGGTGAAGAGGCGTGTTTTGCGGCCGAGGTCCAGGATTTCGCTGTGGGTGCCGAGGAGGGCGGGGATGATGTCGGCGTCGCAGGCGAGTTTGCGCAGGGTGGCGGCGGCGACGGGCCCGGTGAAGGCGTAGTTCCCGGTCCCGTCCTTTGGTTCTCCCGTCCCGTTGGTTGGTTCTCCGGTGCCGGTGCCGGTGGTGGTGGTGTGGGTGCTGTGGTGTGGGGGGAGGAGGTCCTGGTAGTGGATGGTGGCGAGGATTTGGGGCCGGTTTCCGCCGGTGGTGGGCAGGGCGTTGGTGCGTAGTGCTGCTTTGACGGCGCCGATGATGCCGTCGAGTTGTTTTTGGGAGCGGGTGCGCCGGTCCAGGTCCATGTCGGGGCCCGGGCCCGGGTCCGCCCAGCCGTCCTGGCCGGCGCCGCCGCCGATGTCCCCGTCAATGCGGCCGCCGCTGCTGGCGCCGGTACTGCTGGTGGTGGGTGTGGTGGTGCGGGGGTTGGTGGCAGCGTTCATGGCGGCGAGGAGTGGTTCGTATTGGTCGGTGGTGGCGAAGATTTCGAGGTGGTGCAGGCCGTGGCGGGGTTTGCGGATGAACGCGCCCTGGGTGTGGCGGAGGGCTTCTTCGCTGGGTTCGGTGCCGTCGGCATCGAGGGTGTCTGACCAGCGGCGGGCGACGCGGGCGAGGAAGTCCGGGTCTGCGGTGGCGGCGGTGCGGGTGAGGTCGGTCTCGATCAGGGTGAGGGTTTCGGGGGTGGTGCGGTGTTGGAGCCGGTCCAGGGTGAGGCTGATGATGGTCCCGGCCCGGGAGGACACGGCAGGGCAGGCCAGCGCGGGGCCTGAGGCGCCGTCTGCGGCGTCGTCGGAGTCGGGGCCGGCGGTGGGGGTGAGTCCTGCTGCGAGGTGTTCCCTGGGTGGTGGGGTGGTGTCGCCGGTGAGGGTGGTGGCGGGCAGCACGGCGTGGGCGAGGTGGAGCCGGCGGTGGGCTTCGCTCTTGCCGATCCGGAGCCGGACCCGGAGGAACTCGGCGGTGTTCGCGCACCCGTCGTCCGCGGGCGAGGACAGAACAGACGGCGCGGGACCGCTGGGAATAGCCTCGGTGGTGGCCGCAGGGGTGGTTTCGGGGCTGGTGGGTGCGGGTCCGGCGGGCCAGGTGGTGTCGGTTTCGTTCAGGGTTTCGGTGCCGTTGTCCCAGCCGGTGACCCATCCCCGGCCGGGGTTGGTGCGGGCGGTTGCGGCGGCGGTGATGGCCTGGCTGCGGGTCCTGTCCACGGTCCCTGCGGCGAGGATCTGCAGGTACTCCACGGTCCGGGAGATGTTCTCCACGGTGCCGGCGAAATCGGCGGCCTCAGCGTAGCTGGCCATCGCGAGCCGGTCGGACGCTGCGGCGGCGACGGCGTTCGCCGCGGCCAGCAACGCCGCGAGCCCCGCGCCGGGGGCCATCCCATCGGTGGAAGCGCCCCCAGAAGCGCACCCAAGGGTGGAAGCGCCCCCAACAGGCGGATCCACAACAGGCGGGGCCGCGCGCGTCAGCACGGCGGTGCTGCCGCCGGACTCCGTGAGCTGATCCCCAAAAGCTTCCATGGAAACAGTCTTCCCGGAGGGTACGACATTATTGCCGGCGTCGACCGCCCCGCGACTGGAAGCGCCCCCAACAGGCGGGACGGCGCGCGTCAGCACTGCGGTATTGCCGCTGGACTCCGCGAGCTGATCCCCAAGAGCTTCCATGGGAACAGTCTGCCGGGAGGGTCTGACATTTTTGCCGGCGTCGGCCATCCCAACAGTCAAAGGGCCCCCATCGGTGGAAGCGCCCCCAGCAGGCGGATAGGCAATAGGCGGAGCAGGCGCGTCAGCGCGGCGGTGCTGACCCATGGGAGTCCAGATTGCTGTTCGGGCGGAGCGGCCAGCATTCCAGGCGACTGCGCTGAAAATACGCTTAAAACGCTGCCGGCCGCCGCGTCCCCCAAGGATCGCGACGGCCAGCAAGGTCAAATAGTTTTAGCACAGTTCCGCCCTGACCTCAGTGTCAAGTGGCGGCCCTGCGTAACGTTCCGGTCAGCAACCCGGAATCAGTCCCTCCGGGGGTCCACATTCGTGGCTGCCCCGGCGGGCGTGGCTCCACCTTCGTCGGACCAGTCCTGGCCGTGGGTGTCATTGAGGGCAGGATCGGATTCGACATCCGAAGTCCCCAGATTCACCGTTTCCGGGTGCGTGCTGTGGGCCGGGATGTGATCCCCTGCACCGGCAACACCACCAGCTCCGGCAACCCCGGCTGTGGCGGTGACGCCCGAGCTGCCGGTACCGCCGGACGACATGCCGGCGTCGGACGTCTTGCCCTTGCCCTGCGTGGTGTCGTGGTGGACGGCAGATCCTATAACCGTGCCGGCGCGCCGTGCGGCCTCACCCAGTTGGTCGGCCAGATCGGGAGCCTTTTCCTTGATGGCCTCCGTGGCCGCAGTGACCTTGTCCTGAACAGGTTTGCTGTCCCAGATGCCTGCCGCCCTGGTCTTGAGCTTTTCGTACGCTGCACGGCCGGACCGCGAACCCAGCACATAGCCTGCCGCAACCCCGATACCCAAAAGAAGTTTGTTTTTCATGATGAACTCCTGCTCCGTGAGAAGGTTTTCAGTCCTGGCCTACTGGCCGGGAGAATAGAAAACCGGCCCGGGGATTTTGTCCCCAGGCCGGTTTCCTGGCGCGCGTCGCAATTAGCTGCGGACGCCACGCTTGGTGATCATGCCGTAAACGAGAAGCACGATGAGGGCGCCGCCGATGGCGAGCAGCCACGTCTGCAGGGAGAAGAACTCCTGCAGGCCGGTGCCGAAAATCATTCCACCGATCCAGCCGCCGAGCAGTGCTCCAACAACGCCGAGTACGAGGGTGATGATCCAGCCGCCACCCTGCTTACCCGGAAGGATCGCCTTAGCGATCGCGCCAGCGATAAGGCCGAGAATCAGAAATGCAAGAAATCCCATTTTTACGTTCCTCTTCCTAAGTAAAGGAGGTTCCCGGATCCCGGGGACGCTTAATCCTTCTGTCCTAATAGTAATCATGCTTACTATCGGTTTGCCAACCCCGCCCGTTATAAAAAGGCCACGTCAGGGACGTTTCAGTGCCCCGTGCGGTCGGAATCGTTGCCAGCGCCGGGACCCTCGTCAAGGACGGCGATTTCCGCTAGATCAAGCGGATCCAGGGCGAAGTCGAAGACATCCATATTCTCCCTCATCCGCTCCGGATCTCCGGACTTGGGAATCGTTACAAGACCCTGCTGAATATGCCACCGCAGCACCACTTGGGCAGGCGTTTTATCGTACTTTTCACCCAGCTGGACAAGGATGGGAGCGCTCAAAAGGTTACCCCCTGCGCCTCCCAGCGGACTGTAGGACTCCGTGACAATGCCGAGCCTGGTATGGAACTCCCGCTCTGCAGCCCTGGTGATGGCAGGGCTGAGCTGGATCTGGTTCACGGCCGGAACCACGTCCGTCTCCGCCAGCAGGCGCTCCAGGTGCTCAGGTTTGAAATTGGACACCCCGATTGACCGGACTTTTCCCTCCGCCTGCAGCCGCTCGAACGTTTTCCACGTGGAGATGTACTCGTCACGCTGGGGGAGCGGCCAGTGGATCAGCAAGAGGTCCACATAGTCCAGCCCCATGCGCTCGAGCGAACCGTCCAGCCCTTCAGCTGCGCGGTCGTTGCCCTGGAACTGGCCGTCCAGTTTGGTGGTGACGAAAAGTTCGCCACGATCCACCCCGCTGGCCCTGATCCCGTCTCCCACGCCTTTTTCGTTGCCGTATTTCACTGCGGTGTCGATGTGCCGGTACCCGGCTTCTGCGGCGCGTACGACGGCGGCAGCCACCTGTTCATCGTCCAGCGGCCAGGTGCCAAGACCCAGTTGCGGGATGCTGTAACCGTCATTGAGCTTGACCAGCGGTGCGAGTGTCATCTCCCCAGTCTCTCCTGCTTTCGGCCTTCCTAGCCCTCGAATGCCCGGCGAATATTGCCGGCCTGGTAATCGAGCACGGTCCGCGCAAGGTCAGACACCTGGTCGGGGTTCTTTTGCTGTTCAAGGAACTCCACGAAGCGTGCGATTGCCTGCCCCGCCTTGGAGGCATCGCCGTCGGACACGGCCTTCGCGGCCTGCTGCACGCTGGCTTCCAGCTGTTGGGCCACCGGCCCCGACACCCCACCGGACTCAACCAGATCCTCGAGGGTCTGCTGGAGCGCCTTGACGCTGCCCGGGAGCCACGCAGCGCGCAGGGGCACGTCAGTGAAGTCCATATCGGAGGCGAAGTAGAAGTCCGTATAAGAAGGCTGGTTGTAGGTGGTGTTCTGCCGCGCAACTTCCGCACGGTACTGCGGATCGTGCATGAGCGTGTAGAGCTTGTGGTTGGTCACTTCGGTGCTCATGTACATGCGGAGGGCCGAGCTGTCAGCCGTCCGGACGAGCATTTCTTCGCGCCAGTCACCCACGACGTCGGCCACGAGGCTCGGCGTGCCCTTGGTGCCGTTGTTGGTGCGCGTGCCCGTCGCGGTCAGAAGCCGGCCGCCCTTCCAGTCATCGATGGTGGGTGTCTGTTCCTGGGAGCCATTGACGATCTGCGTGGTCATGTCCGCAGCCCACTTGATGCTCATGTTGGTGCCGGGTGAAGTGGCGGAGAGCTTGTCGCCGTCGGCCGACTGCATCCCGATAGCCCAGTTCTCGAGGCCGGGGACGGCCGGGTCCACGTCGCCGATCATGCCGCGGCCGGTGTCCTTGCCTGAGTAGGCGCCGAACAGTACCTCCCCAGTGGCGGCGTCGCGCATCGCGTAGCCATAGGGAGCGTAGGTGGCGCCTTCGTGGACCGTGAAGATTTCCTTGCCGGGGCGGTTTGGATCGATGTCGGTGACATGCATGGCGTCGCCGTGGCCCAGCCTGGCCTCCGTGCCGGGAGCGGCACTGGCTGGCGGCAGGGTGTCGAACGAGCTGTACAGCAGCGAGCCGTCGTCGTCGATGGTGGCCGAACCGTAGACAATCTCCTGCTTGCCGTCGCCGTCCACATCGGAGGCGCTCAACGAATGGAAGCCCTGGGTAGTGAGCTTGCCGTATACAGGATCCGTGCCGTCGCGGCCGTGCGGAGAGTCGTTGAACGGGTTGGTCATCGGCGCCCAGCCGGAGTCCACGTTCCAGACGGGGGAAAGGTTGGCGCCGTCCCAGGTGTAGGTGGCCAGCGTTGTGCGGGTGTAGTAGCCACGGGCAAACACCGCCGCCGGCTTCTTGCCGTCGAGGTACGCGACCCCGGCCAGGAACCTGTCCACCCGGTTGCCGGGTTCAATCCGGGCCATGGCGTAGTCGCCCCACATCAGGCCGTCGTCGTGCCTGCCGGGCTCGTACGCCACAGTCTTCAGTTCCTTGCCCGTGGCACCCTCGAACACCGTCAGGTATTCCGGGCCGGAGACGATGAAGCCTTCAAAAGCGCGCAGGTTGTTCCGGGCACTGCGTGAGGGCGCATAGACGTCCATGAAGTAGCTGGCCACCGCTTCGGCATCGGTCCGGGACAGCGGGTACTGGTACTTCGGGGCGATGCCGAAGGCTTCCTCCAGTGTGGCGGGCCAGTTGCCCGCCTTCACCTCCGGGTGATCGCTCCAGCCCTGGAAGGTGTCCACCATGTGCTGGTAGTAGTCGGCCGCGCTCATCCGGTAGTCATCGGAGTTGGCGAAGCCCGAGTCCAGGTCCGACTGCAGCATGGAGATGAAGGACTCGCCCGCCACCGACCCGTCCGGGTTGTAGGAGATCGTCTTGGTCCCCGGCGCCGTCTTGAACATCATCTCCGCACGTCCGTCGCCGTCGAAGTCGTTCACCAGCATCTGGGTGTAGTGCGCGCCCGAACGGATATTGACGCCCAGGTCGATGCGGTGCAGCAGGGTGCCGTCGGCCTTGTAGGTGTCCACGTAGGTGTTTCCCGTGTAGCCCACCTGGGAGACGTCCTTGGAGTTGTTCGGATCCCACTTGACCACGAACTCGTACTGGCCGTCGCCGTCCACATCGCCCACCGAAGTGTCATTGGCCGAGTAGGTGTACGCCTGGCCGGCGGGGGTGACGCCGTCGGCCGGCTTCTTCAGCGGAATGTCCTTGAAGTTTCCGCCCCAGGAAGTGGCCGTGGCGCTCCGGTCCAGTTCAACGCCGTCGACGACGGCACGAACGTCATAGGCCGACGAGGCCGTTCCGGCGGGGTCAAGGAAGTTGGTGCTGTCCGTGACGGTGGCGAGTTTCTGACCGTCCCGGTAGACGTTGAAGTCGGTGCCGGTGAGGCCGGTTGCCGTGGAGCCCGTTGCCTCATGGCCGAGGAGGCGCCAGCTCAGGAATACACCTTCGGACGTGCCCGCAGCGACAAGTCCGCGGTCCAGATAGTCCAGCTGTACGCCCGGAGCGCCGGGCTTGAGGGATGGCCCGACGGCGATTGCCGGGGTGGTGAGGCAGCCAACGGTCAGTGCCAGGCCGGCTACGGCAGCCACCGAGAGGTGGCGCACGGATTTCCTACTCGGATTCATCAGTGAATCCTTTCAATTTTGGATTGGGAAAACGCTTCCCCAGTAACCTAGCGGGGGCAGGGGGCACAATCAAGCCCTTGCGCCGGGTCCGGAAAGACGGTATTTAGAACGTTGTAGAGAAAGTTCAGGCCGTGGTGTCATCCGCCTCAGGCTCCCACCGCAGCAGGTCGCCGGGCTGGCACTCAAGGACGTCGCACAGCGCCTCCAGCGTGGTGAAGCGCACGGCTTTGGCGCGGCCGTTCTTGAGCAATCAGCAGCGACGCGCCGCAGATCAGCAGGACCAGGCCCGGCGCGGCATCGCCCGGTGCGAGTATCACTGCCAGGGCGAAAACCCTCACCGACGCGGCCGCCACGGCCCAGAAGATGATGTTCACGTACCGGAAGGCGCCGTGCGAGAAGACCGTGTTCCTCCACGCCAGCGTCAGGAGGCGGCCAGACGCATACGACTATCCGCACCCGGACAAAGAGCGAGCCGGCAATTTGGCCGCTCCGAAGCCCGGAAACGACGCGGCGCCACGTGCAATCACTCCCCGCGCCGTCAGCCGGTACGCCGCGCCCACTTAACCAGGCGGTCGCTCAGGTCCATGAACTTCCCGTCCACCACCTGCAGGTCAGGGTGGGCGTCGTGCCACTGAACGACCTCCCGGGCGCCGTCCGCGAACGGGATGCTGGCTGCGTACCCAGGCACCAGCGTCTTGATCTTGGCGTTGTCGAACACCACCGAGTGGGATCTGTCGCCCAGCAGGCCGGGTCCCAGCTCGGGAATGCTGCCGGCATTCTGTGCAGCGATGGTCTCCGACGCCACGTGGACCAGTTCAGGCTCGGGAACACCGGCAGCCCGGGCAAACAGCCGGTAGATCTGGTTCCACGGAAGATACTCATCGGAGGTGATGGTGTAGCTCTCGCCGACTGCCTGGGGCCTGCCGAGGAGTCCGGCAAATGCCTTCGCGAAGTCCCTGCTGTGCGTCACCGTCCACAGCGAGGTGCCATCGCCGTGCACCACCACCGGCGCTCCGGTGCGCATCCGGTGGATGTCTGTCCAGCCTCCCAGCATGGCGATCCTGGTGCGGTCGTAAGTATGGGAGGGCTGCACCACTGTGACCGGAAAGTCCTCCGAACGGTACGCCTCGAACAGCAGGTCCTCGCAGGCGATCTTGTTGCGCGAATACTGCCAGAAGGGGTTCTTCAAAGGCGTGGATTCCAGGATCGGCAGCCGGGTTGGCGGCTTCTGGTACGCCGACGCGGAACTGATGAACACATACTGTCCGGTCCGGCCGCGGAAAAGGTCCACGCTGGCGCGGGCCTGGTCCGGCGTGAAGGCAATAAAGTCCGCGACGGCGTCGAATTCCCGTCCGCCCAGCACCTCGCGCACCGCGGCCGGGTCACGGATGTCCGCGTGCAGGACCTCGGCACCTTCCGGCACGGGCCGGCCCGAAGACTGCCCCCGGTTGAGGATAGTCAGCCGGTGTCCCAGCGCGACGGCGTGATCTGCTGCCGCCGCGCTGATGGTGCCGGTACCGCCGATGAACAGGATGCTCCTCGGCGCCACCGTGTCTTCAGGGACAGTCACCGACCGGGACGTGAGCGGATTTACCACGAGTAGTCTTCCGGGGCGGTGCGGTGCCCCGGGAAGATGTCATCGAGCCGCTTGAGCGCATCGGCGTCGAGCGTGACATCCAGAGCCCGGATGGCGGCGTCGAGCTGTTCCTGCGTCCGCGGGCCCACGATCGGCGCCGTGACCGCTGGCTGGTGCAGCAGCCACGCGAGGGCGACGTCGCCGGGTGCGTGGCCCAGTTCGTCCGCAAAATCCTCGTACTGCTGGATCTGGTCCTGGTGCTTCTTCAGCGTTTCGAGCGCCCGGCCCTCGGTGCGGCGGACGCCCTGTTCCTGCTTCTTCAGCACGCCGCCCAGGAGTCCGCCCTGCAGCGGTGACCAGGGGATGAGTCCCAGGCCGTACTGCTGGGCCGACGGGATGACCTCAAGTTCCACCTCGCGGCGGAAGAGGTTGTAGATGGACTGTTCGCTGACCAGGCCCGTGTAGTTCCGCCGCCGGGCAGCTTCCTGTGCCTGTGCGATGTGCCAGCCCGCGAAGTTGCTGCTGCCGGAGTACAGGATTTTCCCCTGCTGGACGGCTACCTCGATGGCCTGCCAGATTTCATCCCAGGGGGTGTCGCGGTCGATGTGGTGGAACTGGTAGACGTCGATGTAGTCGGTCTGCAGTCGCTTCAGGCTGGCATCCAGGGCCCTGCGGATGTTCAAAGCGGAAAGCTTTGATTCGTTGGGACGGTCGGTCATGGTGCCGTACAGCTTGGTGGCCAGGACGGTCCGTTCGCGCCGCTCGCCGCCCTGGGCGAACCAGCGGCCAAGGATCTCTTCGGTCCAGCCGCGGTGCCCGGTGCCGCCATACACGTTGGCGGTATCAAAGAAGTTGATGCCGGAATCCAGGGCGGAGTCCATGATCGCGTGGGCGTCTGCCTCCTCGGTCTGGGGGCCGAAATTCATGGTGCCGAGGCAGAGGCGGGAGACCTTCAGGCCGGAGCGGCCAAGGTGGGTGTACTGCATGTGTGGATCCTTCGGGTTGATGGGGGCTTGCCGGTGTGGCTTCCCGGCAGGGTCTAGAGCTGTGTAAACGAAGCGACGGCGGGATCGGAACCTATGCGGGCGCCGGACTCAAGGGCGGTGATGGAGGCGAGTTCGTCGTCGCTGAGTGTCAGGGACGAGGCAGCCAGGTTCTCCCGCATCCGCGATGAATCGGCCGATTTGGGGATGACGATGTTGCCGGCGGCAAGATGCCAGGCGAGGACAACCTGCGCGGTGGTGGCGCCGTGGGCCTGGGCGATCGCCGTCACGGCGCGGCCATTGAGGTCCCCGCCCTGGCCCAGCGGACTGTAGGCCTCCACCTCGATACCCAGGGCGCGGCACTTCGCCGAAAGTTCGGCCTGCTGGTAGCTGGGGTGCAGTTCAATCTGGTTGACGGCGGGAACAACTTCGGCGGAGGCCAGCAGCGTATCCACGTGATCGGCCAGGAAGTTCGATACGCCGATGGCGCGGATCTCCTTGTTGGCATAAAGGCGCTCCATCTCCTTCCAGGCCTGGACGAACAGGCCCTGGGACGGGACGGGCCAGTGGATGAGGTACAGGTCAACGAAGTCCAGGCCCAGTGCTTTGCGGCTGTTCTGGAATGCCTCCTGCGCCCGGCCCTGCTCGCCGTTGCGGAGTTTCGTGGTGATGAAGAGTTCTTCCCGCGGAATCCCGGCGGCGGCGATGGCAGCACCCACTCCGGCTTCATTGCGGTACGCGGCGGCCGTGTCGATGTGGCGGTAGCCGGCCTCCAGGGCATCTTCAACGATCCGCTGGGTGTCTTCCGGCGGAACCTGGAAGACTCCGAAACCCAGCTGGGGGATGGTGACGCCGTTGTTCAGGGTCAGCTCTGACATGATGTGGCTCCTTTGCTGCGGGTAGTGCCTACGCTGGGGGTTGCCGGGAAAACGCTTTCGGTCAAGGCCCACAACGAGCCTATGCACTTTGGGGCCGATAGTCAGCCCTTGACCCTGTGCCTGTTTGTCCTAGGACTGGCAGTCCTACCTTCGTTGTAGAAAGCAGTCATCCGGCCGGGGCACAATGGGGTGCATGGGTCAAAGCGCCGAATTTGGAAAGTTCCTCAAGGCCATGCGGTCCCGGTTGAGCCCCGAGGACGCAGGAGCGGAGGGGGCCTCCGGTGCGAGGAGGGTGCCCGGGCTTCGCCGCGAGGAAGTGGCCAGGCTCGCCGGGGTCAGCACGGACTACTACGTCCGCCTGGAACAGGGACGGAACATCCATCCCTCCCGCGCGGTGCTGGAATCAGTGTCCCGTGCACTCCGCCTGGATACGGGGGAGCAGGCGCACATGATGGACCTGCTCGAAAACTGTGCCGCCACCACCAGGACCCCCGGACCGGCGCAGGGTGTGCGCCCTGCCCTCCGTCAGTTCCTTGAGGCCGTCGGCGATGTGCCCGCGCTGCTGCTGGGGCGCCGGACCGACGTCCTTGCCGGAAACAGGATGGCTTTCCTGCTCTTCGCTGATTTTCCGCAGCTGCCTGCTCCCGAGCGCAACCTGACCCGCTGGCTGATCCTCGATCCGCAGGCCCGGGAGCTCTTCCGGGACTGGAAGACGGTGGCAGCGGAGGCCACCGGTGCGCTGCGTGTGGATGTGGGGCGGCACCCGAATGATGCGCAGGCGAACCAGCTGGTGGGGGAGTTGGCTGTCCACAGTGAGCATTTCCGCCAATGGTGGGCAGGGCACCGGGTCGCCACGCGGTCCTCCGGCATTGTCAGGCTCCACCATCCCGCCGTCGGCGATCTTGAACTGAACTTTGAAAACCTGGTCCTCCCCGACGACCCTGATCTTCAGCTCCGCGTGTTTTCCGCGAAGCCCGGGTCGCCGTCAGCCGATGCCCTGCTCCTGCTGGGCAGCCTGGGCGCCCCGGCATTGCCTGAGCAACCTGAGAAACCGGAGCGGCTCGCTGCCGACGCCGGTCCACCGGCACCGGAGAAACACTGATGGCTGCGCCGGAGCGGCGCAGCCATCAGTGTTTCGAAGCTTGTGGTGGTCAGTGTTCTTCGAGGCGGAAACCGAGCTTGATGGTGACCTGCCAGTCTGCGATCTTGCCGTCCTCCAGATGACCGCGGACTTCCTTGACCTCAAACCAGTCGAGGTGGCGCAGGGTCTGGGATGCCTTGGCAATGCCGTTGCGGACGGCGTCGTCCACGCCCTGGGTTGATGTGCCGACAATTTCAGAAATGCTGTACGTGTGGTTGGACAACTTCGCTCCTCGTGATCGCCTTTGAGTCCCGGTTTGCGGACCGTCCTTGCAGACTAGTAGGACTTCCGGGCCGGGGGAAGTGGCAAATCCCGTGGTCAGGCGCCCTGGGGTGCCTCGAGGACGAGGTTCTTCAGGTCATTGAGGGTCTGCTGCATGTGCGCGTCCATGGCTTCGCGGGAGCGTCCGGCATCCCGTGACTCGAGCGCCTCCGCGATGTTCTGGTGATGCCCGATCGCGTGCTCCTGGATCTCCGGCACGACGGAAGTTTCAGCCCTGCGCTTTTCCAGCACCCGGTGCAAAGGCTCGAAAAGGACGGCTACAAAGACGTTCTCGGAAGCGCGCAGGATCAGGTCGTGGAAGGCGAGATCGGCCTCAACGAATGCAGCGACGTCATTGACGTCATGAGCAGCACGCATGGCAGCCACGTAGCCGAAAAGGGACTGGATGTCCGCATCGCCGATCCGGGCTGCCGCAAGTTCGCAGGCCCCGGTTTCAAGCATCCGGCGCAGTTCGATGAGCTGCACCGACGCGTCCGCCTCATTCTTGCCCTCCGACGCCGCGCGCAGCACAGCTTCCAGGGACGCCCAGCGGTTCAGCGGGTTCACGAAGGTGCCGCGGCCACGTTCAACGCTGAGGATCCGTTGCGCCTCCAGGGTCTTCATGGCCTCGCGAACGGTCATGCGGCTGACGTCGTGCCGGGCGCTGAGTTCAAGCTCGCCGGGCACGCTGGATCCGGGCGGGAAGTCCCCGGCGATGATCCGGTCGAGGAGTTCGTCGGCAACGACGCCCACCAGTGATTTCCGTGCCATGTTCCCCCTGCCCCCGTCGCCATATATGTCTGACAAGTCTACTTGCGCAGCTTCCCTGTGGTGTGCCACACTATTTTAAATGTTAGATGTCAGACATCTTACAGATAGAACGCGATGACGAATTTCACCACCATAGATTTCACACAACGGAGTGCATAGTGACGCTTGAAGCAGACATCCTGGCGGCCTTCCCGGCAGAGGTCCAGATTCCCGCCCGCCTCGTTGCCGACGCGGTCGCCGCCTCCAGTGCGGTAACTCCCAAGATGCTGGTAGTGCTCGACGACGACCCCACCGGAACGCAGTCCGTTTCAGATCTGCCTGTGCTCACCAGCTGGGACGTGGAGGATTTCATCTGGGCGTTCGGCCAGGAAAAACCCGCTGTCTACGTGCTGACCAACACCCGCAGCCTGGACCCTGCCGAGGCCGCGGCCCGGAACGAGGAAGTGGTCCGGAACGCGCTGGCCGCAGCCGGCTCCAACCTGCGGCTGGGGTTCGTCAGCCGCAGCGACTCCACCCTCCGCGGCCACTACCCGCTGGAACCTGACGTCATCGCCGCCACCGTGGCTGAGGTCACCGGGGAACGGACCGACGGCGTGGTGCTCGTTCCTGCCTTCCCGGACGCCGGCCGCGTGACCATCGGCGGCGTGCACTACATGCGTGGCACCGGCGCCGACGCCGGAAAGCTCACGCCCATCGCCGAGACCGAATTCGCCAAGGACGCCAGCTTCGGCTTCGCCAACTCGGACATGGCTAAATACGTGGAGGAGAAGTCGGAGGGCCGCTTCGCTGCAGAGTCGGTGATCGTGCTGGACCTGAACATCATCCGCGCCTCCACCGATCCCCAGGTCACCGCCAACGCGATCGCCGGCGCCATCGCACCGGCGACGAACTCCACTCCGATCGTGGCGGACATCGTCACCGAGAATGACCTCCGCTCCCTGTCCCTGGGCCTGGAAGAAGCCGAACGCCGCGGCAAGAAACTCCTCTACCGGGTGGGCCCGCCATTCGGACGTGCCCGCATCGGCCAGGAAATCCGCACGGAGCTCAGCGGCGCCGAAGCCTACGCCGGGCACACCCCGTCCACGGCGGGCGGCCTGATCGTGGTCGGCTCGCACGTGGGCGTCACCACCCGCCAGCTCAAGGTCCTGACGGAACAGCACAGCGCGGCCCGAATCGTCGAAATCGACGTCGAGAAGCTGCTTGGCGACTCCGCTGACGCCTACCTGGACCAGACCGTCAACACGGTCGTGGATGCGCTGCATGGGGGAGACGTGATCGTCCACACCAGCCGCCTGCTCATCAAGACCGACAACCCCGCCGAGTCATTGCGGATCGCGCGCACCGTCTCGGCCGCCGTCGTCGCCGTGGTCAACCGGACCCTGAAGACCTTCCGGCCCCGGTTCGTCATCGCCAAGGGCGGCATCACGTCCTCCGACGTCGCCGCGCACGGCCTGGAAATCCGCCACGCCATTGTCCGCGGGCCCATGCTCCCCGGCATCGTCTCGCTGTGGGAGCCGGTGGACGGCCCCGCCAAGGGCATTCCATACATCGTCTTCGCCGGCAATGTGGGCGATGACCAGTCCCTCGCCGACGTCACCCGCAAGCTCAGCAACACGTTCTAGTCCCCACCTGCTCCCAACCCTCGCAAGTCCCCACCGGCTCCCAACCCTCGCAAGCTCGGGTCGGGGCCCTCGCCGGAGAGGCTCCACGGCCCCTTCCCCTCGCCGGCGTGGGCCCACCCGCAAAATTCACAGGAGAACATCATGACCAGCAACTACACCGTCACCGTCCTGGGCCTGGGCGCCATGGGCCTGCCCATGGCCACCCGCCTCGCCAGTGAACTCACCGTCCACGGCTTCGACATCGCCGAACCGCGCCTGAAGCTCGCCGAAGAAGCCGGCATCCGCACCTTCGCCTCCGCCAAGGAAGCGGCCCAGAGCGCCGATGCCCTGCTCCTGGCCGTCCGCAACGGCGAACAGCTCAACGATGTCCTCTTCGGCGAGAACGGCGTCGCCTCCGTGCTCAAGCCGGGCGCGGTTGTCATCCTGGGCAGCACTGTGGGCACCGAAGCCATCCCGGCCACGGTCGCTAAGCTGGCCGAATACGGCGTCGAACTGGTTGATGCGCCGCTGTCCGGCGGTCCCAAGCGCGCCGGCGAAGGCGACCTGCTGATCGTCGTCGGCGCTTCCCCCGAAGCCCGCGAAAAGGCCGCCCCGGCGCTCGAGCTCCTCGCTTCCACGCTGACCGTGGTGGGCGACAAGCCCGGCGACGGCCAGGCCCTCAAGACCGTCAACCAGCTCCTGTGCGGCATCCACATCGCCGCCGCCGCCGAGGCCATGGCCCTCGCCGACGCCCTCGGTCTGGACCAGGCCAAAACCCTCGCCGCCCTCGAAGCAGGCGCAGCGGGTTCCTTTATGCTCTCCAACCGCGGCCCGCGCATCCTCGAGGCCTACACCGAGGAAGGCGCCGAGGTCCTCTCCCGCCTGGACATCTTCGTCAAGGACATGGGCATCGTGGGCAAAGCCACCCGCGCCGCCGGCCTGGCCGCCCCCGTTGCCGCCGCCGCCGAGCAGCTCTACCTCCTGGGCCAGGCCCAGGGCCTCGCCGCCGCCGACGACTCCGCCGTCATCAAAGTCATCGCCCCCACCAAGCGCACCACCGCTTAAGCACCACCACCTAGCCTCCTCCGAACAGGCACGACGACGGCGGTCCCCCCTCCGCCGTCGTCGTGCCTCCCCGAAGTTCCCGGCATCCCACGTCCCAAACTGAAATTTCCACCGCACGATACAGCCCGTCTTCCGGAGACCGGCTTGTCAAAGGAGACACCCGCATGAACCCCCTGATTAACTCCCTGATGGTGCGGGCGGCCGATGCCCCAGCCATTAAACCCGCCGTGGAGCTGGGTACTCCGCTGCTGCTCACCATCGCCGCCATTGGCATCGCCGTGCTGCTGGTGATGATCATCCGCTTCAAGATCCAGGCCTTCGTGGCCCTGCTGAGCGTCAGTATCGCCGTGGCCGTCGCCTCCCAGATCCCGCTCAAGGACGTCTTCACCGTCGTGGCCAACGGTGTGGGCGGCACCATGGGCAAAGTCGCGTTGCTGATCGCGCTGGGCGCGGTGCTTGGCCGGATGATCGAGGTCTCCGGCGGCGTCCAGTCCCTGGCCTCCCACTTCACCGCGAAGCTTGGCGCCAAGCGCGTGGCGGTGGCCCTCACCGCGGTCGGCTTCCTGGTGGCCATCCCCGTGTTCTTCGAGGTCGGCATCATCGTGCTGGTCCCGATCGTCTACGCCTTCGCCAAGATCGCCAACGTGCACCCGGTCAAATTCGGCCTGCCGATGGCCGGAATCATGCTTGCCATCCACGTGGCCGTTCCGCCGCACCCCGGCATCGTGGCAGGCGCCGGCGTGTTCGGCGCCGACATTGGCCTGATCACCCTGATCTCGCTCATCATCTGCATCCCGCTGGGCTTCCTGTCCTACTTCGTTGCCAGCATCATGAACCGCAAGGACTACGAGCTGCTGCCCTCGGTCAAGGCCCAGGTGGACGAGTTCGGTTCGGATTCCCTCGTGAAGGTGGGCCACGACGGCCCCGGCGCTGCAGCCATTGCTCCTCCCCGCCCGGCCCTGATCATGTTCCTCATCGCCGCGCCGATCGTGCAGATCCTGATCGGCACCCTGGGCACGCTCACCATCCCCAAGGGCGACCCCTGGTACGGACTGGCAGCGTTCGTCGGCAACCCGTTCTTCGCCCTCCTGGTGGCCGTGGCCCTGTCCTTCTTCCTGCTGGCTGTCCGCCGCAACTGGTCGCTCCGGGAGACCGGCGAGATCTTCGAAGGCGCGCTGCCGCCCATCGCCTCCATCCTGATGGTGGTTGCTGCCGGCGGCGTGTTCGGTGAAGTCCTGCGCACCTCCGGGATCGGCGCCGCGCTGTCCCAGACCCTTGACCACCTGGGCCTGCCGGTCATCGTGCTCGGCTTTGTCATCTCCCTTGCACTCCGCGCAGCCCAGGGTTCGGCCACGGTCGCCATCGTCACCACCACCGGCCTGCTGACCTCCGCCGTGATGGAAGGCGGCTACTCACCGGCCCAGATTGCCGTCATCGTGATCGCCATCGGCTTCGGTGCGCTGGGCCTGTCCCACGTGACCGACGCCGGTTTCTGGACCGTGGTGCGCTACTACGGCCTCACGGTCTCTGATGGACTCCGTACTTGGACCGTGCTCACCACCATCCTCGGCCTGGCCGGCTTCGCGCTGACCTTCGCCGCCTGGATCCTGGTAGGGGGCCTCGGCGTCTGATGCGCACCCGACTCGACCACCTGGTCACCTCCGCCCTGCAGCAGGGCTCGGCCGTTCCGGCGTTCACCTGCTACGACTTCACCACAGCACTGGCCGTTGTGGGGGCCGCTGAAGACGCGGGCAACGGCATCATCCTGCTGGTGGCCCCCAAGACGGCCGCCACCACCAACGGCCTGCGCCTGATCGCCGCCCTCCGCGGGCTGGCGGACGGCGCCTCGGTCCCGGTTGCGGTGCAGCTGGATCACGCCACTGACCTCAAAGTGATGGCCGACGCCGTCGCCGCGGGGGCGGATTCGGTCCTCGCCGACGGCTCGTCCCTGCCCTATGAGGACAACATTGAACTGGTCCGTGAGGCGCGCGCCCTGCTGGGTGCCGGCGTCGTACTCGAAGCGGAACTCGGCGGCCTGGCCGGCGACGAGGACAAAGCTTTCGGCGCGGACGAGGCCGGCGTTGACGTCGCCGGCCTGACGGATTCCGCCCTGGTGGAGGACTTCGTGGCCCGGACCGGCGCGCAGCTGCTGGCCGTCGCCGTGGGCAATGTCCACGGCAAGTACAAGGGCGAGCCGCAGCTCCGCTGGGACGTTCTCCAGGACATCGCGGTGCGGACCCACATCCCGTTGGTACTCCACGGTGCCTCCGGCATTCCGGCGGGCGAGCTGGTCAAGGCAGCCGCCATGAATGTGGGCAAGGTAAACTTCAATACCGAGCTCCGCACCGGGGTGCTGGCCACACTCCAGGAGCAGCTGCCGGCGCACCGGGCCGACGGCGAGAACCTCCAGGGCCTGCTGGGCCACTGGAACACCTCGGCCCGCGAATTCGCTGCCGCTGCGCTGGGCATGCTCACCCGCTGAGGTCCTGAACGCAGGTTCGCCGGCGAAGAATCGAAGGGAGGCTAGGATCGAGCCATGATCCTGGCCTCCCTCCTTTTCGCGTTCCTCGCAGCCGCCCTCCACGTGTACATCTTCAGCATGGAGTCCCTCACCTGGACGAGGCCTGCGACCTGGAAGAGGTTCGGCCTGGCCTCCCAGGCTGACGCCGAAACCACCAAACCACTTGCTTACAACCAGGGCTTCTACAACCTGTTCCTTGCCATCGGCGCCTTTGCGGGAGTGTCCTGCGTAGCGTTCGCACCGCAGGGGTCCGTACAGGCGGTGGTGGGCTGGACCCTGATCTTCAGCTGCTGCGGTTCAATGCTGCTCGCCGCCGCAGTGCTCGCCCTCAGCGGGCGGAAGTACCTCCGCGCCGCGGTTCTGCAAGGCACGACGCCGTTGCTCGCCGTCGTGCCCGGTCTCATCGCGCTGTTCGGGTAGGTACCGTGCAGGACCCTTCACTGTGTATGGCACCGTGTGCTGGCCTCCGGTGCTGCGCGGGCGGACAATGTAGGTAACTACATGCAGGTAGCGGCAGCATCCGGCGCAGGCAGGGACCGCAGGTGAGTGGCGTGAAAGAACAGTGGCCAACGCCGCCGGGCGAAGCGGTGATTCACCGTGACCTCGGCATCGACGTTGTCCGGTTCGCGTGCCTGGCCCTCGTGGTGGTGAGCCATTGCATGATGGTCAGCCCTGTCCTCCATGCGGACGGCACGGTGACCAGCCAGAATACCCTGGGGGATCAGCACTGGTTCGAGCCCGTCATCTGGATCTTCATGGTGATGCCTCTGTTCTTTGTCACAGGCGGAACCACTGGCCTGCAGTCCTGGCTACGCCTCAAAGCCCGCGGTGGAACCGGCTTCGATTTTGCCCAGATCCGGCTTCTGCGGCTGGTCCGGCCCGCAGCGGCACTCCTGGCAGTGATGTTCCTGGGACTGTGGGCGGCACGGCTGCTCGGCGTGGACCCCCAGGTGACCCAGCTGATCGCCACCGGAGCAGGCATGCCGCTCTGGTTTCTCGCGGCCTACCTCGCGGCCCAGCTGAACATCCCCCTCCTGGCGCGGCTCCATGCGCGTGCGCCCTGGCTGACCCTCGCGGCTCTGGTGACGCTCGTGGTGGCCGTCGACTGTTTCCGCGGCACGCTACCCCTGCTCGCATACGCGAATCTGGTCTTCCTCTGGTGCGCCGTGCAGCAACTGGGCTTCCTGACGGCCGACGGTCACCTCGCCAGGCTCCCGCGCTCCGGCCTGGTGGGACTGATCGTCGCAGCCAACCTGTTGCTGGGTTTGATCACCGGGCTGGGCCTCTACTCGGGAAACATGCTGGTCAACCTCAACCCGCCCAACCTGTGCCTCTTCCTCCTGGGTGTCTCCCAGGCCGCCGTTCTCCAGCTTTTCCGGCCGGGGATGGACTGGATCTCCGGCATACATTGGGTCCGGGCGGTGGTGTCCGCCGCCGGGCGACGTGCCATGACGGTGTACCTGTGGCATTTGCCTTTGCTTGCTGCGATGTCCGGGCTGCTGCTCCTGACCGATTTCCCCAAACCCGCGGCGGGCACGGCAGCGTGGTGGTGGGCGCGGCCACTGGTTCTGTTGGGCGTCGTGACCCTCCTGCTGCCCGTGATCGCTGTGTTCGGGCGCCTTGAGGAACGTCCGACGGCTGCGGTCCATGCCCGCGGCAGGCCCGCCGCCGCGGTGGTGACGGCCGCCGTCGTCGTCTTCATTCCGGTGGCGGACGCCGCCTTCAATGGCCTCACCCTTGCGTTGCTGGGCGGCGGAGCAGCCTGCTTCGCGTTGGCTGTCCTGCTGCTGGGGAGGGTCCCGGAGCGGGTGCCCGTGCCCGTCGTTTCCGAATCCGGGAACGGGGAGGGCGGGGCATTGCCAGCGGGCCCAAGTAGTGCCAGTGTCGAACCATGACTGAGAACATGGTTTCCACTGAGGACAAATTCAGCCCGGACGTGTCGCTGGCACGGGATGACGAGCATCACTTCTACGAGCTGAGGGTGGGCGGGAAGATCGCCGTCCAGTCCTTTTTCAGGGACCGGCCCGGACACGTGGATTTCACCCACACGGAGACCGCGGAGGAATTCGCGGGCCAGGGGCTGGGCAAGGTGCTGGCCCACTTCGCCCTGGACGACGTCGTCGCGTCAGGGAAGCGGATCATTCCGCACTGCCCGTTCATCAGCAGCTACCTCCGCAAGCACGAGGGCTATGAACAGCACATCGACTGGCCCGAAGAATAGGTGCATGCCGAGCAGACAGATACGGGGGATTCAGGCCTTGTGAGCCGGGCGGCATCTTCGTAAGGTCGTAAGTGGGCCATGCAGTCGGCCCACGGTACTTCCGT
Source organism: Pseudarthrobacter cremeus (assembly GCF_051857465.1). Taxonomy (NCBI): domain Bacteria; kingdom Bacillati; phylum Actinomycetota; class Actinomycetes; order Micrococcales; family Micrococcaceae; genus Pseudarthrobacter; species Pseudarthrobacter cremeus. Next base: position 86,108 of record NZ_JBPZHC010000006.1, read on the forward strand.
GGAGATTCCCGTGAGCCACAGACTTTCCCACCACAAGCTTCGAGTCGTTGTCCATTGCGACGTGGATCCTGGGCAGGTCAGAGTGGATGTGGGCGGATGCCTGACGCAGTCCACCTTCCCTGCCCTCCTGCACATGCTGCTCCGGGCGCACCGGCTTGTCTCCAGCCCCGCAATAGCGCTGGACCTGCGGCGTGCGATCCACCTGGACGCCGGGGTCTTGGCGCATCTTCGCCTCCTCGCCGGGGCCGGCCGCCCGCTGGCCGGCCAGCGCGAAGTCCTGCGCCAGGGGTTGGCCTGGGCTGTGGCCGCGGCCCTTGAGGAGGCCGGACATCTTCGGCTGACCCTCATCGAACCGGTGTACCTGCCGGTGTGCCCCGTCCATTCCGGCACCCACTTCGAGGCTGCGCGCCGGGACGCCGCGGAAGCCTCGGTGGTGGAACACCCGAGCCAGCCGACCGATCCGGCCAGCCCGGTGCGCCCGTCCCGCGCCGCGTCGGCCAAGCGGGCCCAGCGCGAACGGTCAAACAAGGCCGCTCATACGCATCTGTGAGGGTACGCAGCAGTGGAAGGCGCCTCCGGTTAGGCTTGGGCCCATGACGCCACAGGACAGCAGGACCACCGCGCTGATTACCGGTGCCAGCGCGGGCATTGGCGCCGAGTTCGCCCGGCAGCTCGCCGGCCAGGGTCATGACCTGGTACTGGTGGCCCGCGACCGGGCCCGCCTCGAAAAGGCAGCGGCGGACCTGGAACAGCAGTACGGAATCACCGCTGAGGCGCTGCCCGCAGACCTGACGGACGACGCCGGTGTGGCCGCCGTCGTCGCACGTCTCACCGACGACGCAAGGCCCGTGGAAATCCTGGTGAACAACGCGGGCCGTGGACTGGTGGGCGACTTCGAGGAGAACAGCATCTCGGACGAGAAGCAGGGGCTGGTGCTGCACTGCCAGGTGCCGCTTGAACTCACCCATGCGGTCCTGCGGGGAATGCTGGCCCGTGGCTCCGGCAGGATCATCAATGTGGCCAGCATTGCCGCCTTTATGCCACGAGGGACTTACTCTGCGGCGAAGGCCTGGCTGCTGAGCTTCAGCCGCTGGGCCAACGCGGCGTACGGGAAGCGGGGCGTGAAGGTCACGGCGGTGTGCCCGGGCCTTACCCATACGGAATTCCACGAGCGGATGGGTATGGACAAATCGGTGACACCGCCCTGGATGTGGCTGACTGCCGAGCGGGTGGTGCGCGAAGGGCTGGCGGACAGCCTCCGTGGCAGGGCAGTGTCCGTTCCGTCCAGGCGCTACAAGGCGCTGGCCGTGGTGGGACCGCTCTTGCCAGGCCGCCTGGTCACCCGGAGGGCTCCCCGGGTGAAGTAGATCCGTCGCCTCCGGGCGCGAGCCCGCTGCGACGGCGCACAGTTACCACCACCAGGATTCCCACCACGGCACCCACAAAGGTCTCCAGTGCGCGCTCCATGATCAGGACGCCCGGGGAGGTGGGTGCGGCCAATTGGGTCATCAGGAGGACGACGGGTGTGAACGAAACCATCGCGAGCCCGTAGTGCCGTGCCATGAACAGCTCCGTTGTGAACTGGAAAAGTATGACCAGGATGGCCATCATTGCCACATGGTGCACGCCGTAAAACTCCGCGGGAAGCCACGGGCCGGGAACAAGGACGACGGCGGTAACGGCCAGGCCGAGTAAGGTCCCCACGATGCGGTGAATTCCTCGGCGGACACTGCTGGGCAGATCGGCTCCGGCGAGCGGAACGGCGGCCGCCGCCATGGCCCAATGGGGATGGCCGCTGCCACTGAGCACTCCGATGGATCCTGCGACGCCCGTTGCCAGGACGTACCGGGCTGCGTGAACAGCTGCCAGCCGCCGGGCGTTTCCTTGTAGTGGCAGTGCATCGCGGGCCGCTCCGGGTTGCCACACCCTGGCCCGGAACCATCCGCCGAAACCCACTGCCAGGGAGAACGCGGCAGCTGCTGCGGCGATGAGCACGGCTACGTACCACGGGACGGCTGTTGGGACGGAGGCGCATGCACCCAGGGCGAGAATGCCGAAGAACGGGCCGTTGGGCTGCAGCCGAACCCTGTCCGCAAACACCGAGCCGACTCCGGCAAGGACGGCCTCCACGCCGACCAGCCACCAGGACTGAAGGTGGTTGACGGAGAGGAAAACGCCGACGGCGACGCCGCCGAGCAGCACAAGTGCTGCCTGGGACTGGTGCCTCAGCCGCAGCTGGTGGGATTCCGCCCGTCCGTACATTCCGGTCAGGGCGCCGAAGACGGCGTAGATGATGAGGTCCGGGCGCCCCGAACCCAGGAGGACAAGGGAAGGTACGGCTGCACTGAGGGCGACCCGGAGGGCGGCGAGGTGATCGTTGGTTGCCGGCTCCAGCCTGTGTAAGGCACGCAACTGGCGCAGGACGGGCTTCACGGATCACACCAACCTTCAGTTGTGGCTCCTTTGGCGGAGCCTTCCGGAAATTATCACGGACTCCCGGCGCCGGCATGCTGTCCTACACGGGACGTAACCTGCCGGAGCCAGACACGGCTAAGGCCCGCCCTGCCTGATTCCCCCAAGGAAATCACGCCGGACGGGCCTCATGAGCGTGGACTACAAGACGCAGTCAGCCTTGCCTCAGTTCGCTGCCGCGGGCACCTTTTCGGCTGCCGCGCTCGCCGTCGTGATGTCCTGGGTCTCGAACGGCATTTCAGCCAGGTCAATCAAGGGATTCTCATCCTGGCCGGCAACGAGTTCGCGGGCCTCCGCCTGGGTGTCCACGCTCGGCATGGAGCCCGGCAGCGGACGTTGGGCGGATTCCTTCAGGAAGTAGATGGCCACGGCGCCGATAGCCGAGGTGCCCATCAGGTAGTACGCCGGCATCATGTCGTTGCCCGTAGCGGTGATGAGGGCTGCCACGATGAACGGGGTGGTGCCACCGAAGATGGCCACGGAGAAGTTGTACGCAATTCCCATGGCGCCGTAACGGCTGGATGTGGGGAACTGTGCAGGCAGGGCCGAGGCAAGGTTGGCCACGTAGAACGTCACCGGGAAGGCGATCAGGGCCAGGCCGGCCAGGGTGGACCAGATCTCCCCGACACCGATCAGCAGGAATGCAGGCGTCGCCAGGGACACCGTGCTCAGCGCGCCGATCCAGAGGACCGGGCGGCGGCCAATACGGTCGGACAGCTTGCCGGTCAGCGGAATGCAGAGGCTCATGATGACCAGCACGGGGATGGTCAGCAAGGTGCCATGTACCGGGTCGTACCCCTTGGATTCGGTGAGGTACGTCGGCATGTAGGACGTCAGGGCGTAGCCCGCGGTATTTGCGGCAGCCACGAGGATCATGGCCACGATGATGGAGCGCCAGTAGGCCTTGACGATGCCCACCGGTCCCTTGACCACGGCTTCGTCGCTGGCAGCGGCGTGCTTGGCGAGGTCCTCCTGGGCATCCAGCGTTGCCTGGAATTGCGGCGATTCCTCGATCTTGCTCCGGAAGTACACGGCGATGAGGCCAAGCGGGCCGGCGATGAGGAACGGAATCCTCCAGCCCCACTCTTCCATGGCAGCCTGACCCATGGTCAGCTGCAGGACGGAGACGAGGGCGGCGCCGAGCGCGAACCCCATGTAGCTGCCCATGTCCAGGAAGCTGGCGAAGAACCCGCGGCGTTTATCCGGCGCGTACTCGCTCACGAAGGTGGTGGCACCGGCGTATTCGCCGCCGGTGGAGAACCCCTGGACAACCTTGAGCAGCACCAGGAGGGCCGCGGCCCACATGCCGATCTGGGCATAGCCGGGCAGCAGGCCGATGGCGAAGGTGCTGGCGGCCATGATCATCAGGGTGGTGGCCAGAATCTTCTGGCGGCCCATCTTGTCGCCCAGCCAGCCGAAGATCACTCCGCCAAGGGGGCGGGCAATGAAGGTGGCGGCAAAGGTTCCCAAGAGGAACAGGGTTTGCGTGCTGGGATCGGATTCCGGCAGGAACACCGGTCCCATGGTGGTGATGAGGTAGCCGAAGACGCCGACGTCGTACCATTCCATGGTGTTGCCCACGATGGTTCCGCCCAGTGCCTTTTTCAGCATTGGCTGGTTGACGACGTTCACGTCGGATTCTTTGAGCCGACGGCGGCCGAGGAGCTTGGGTTTCCTGGCGCTCCCGGGTAGTGCGTTTTCCGGTACTGCGTTGTTGGTTCCGCGGGCGCTGTTCGCGCCGGCTGAAGAGTCGGTCGTGCTTCGGTCTGTGGGCATTTGGGCGACTCCTATGGAGGTCATTTGCTTGCGACTTGTAGCTGCCCCGCTCTGGGCAGGCCTTCAATTTTACGCGAATTCTCTGGCAACTAAGAGCTGGATGGCGTAGGGTGCCCTGTTTCACCGCCTTTCCGGGCATGTTCTGCGGAACTTTCTTTCGGCGATCCTGCCGCTCCATTGCTGGCATCCAATGGGTTGGACGGTTCCTCAGCCAATCTTTTTTCGCAGCTACCTGGTTTACCGGCTTTTTGGCGTGCCCGGGAGGCCCGGAAAGTGACGGCCACCACCACTCCGGGCGGGTCAGGGCGCCTGTGCGGGCTGGTCCCGGAGCCGGCGCCGGAAGGGGTTCACAAGCTGCTCCGACCCTGATTATTGTTGTGCCATGGGAACACTGATTCTTGAGTAGGGGGACGCCCTGCGGCCTGGTTTCGCAGGCCCTCGTCCCGGCCGAGCTCGTCAGATACGCTGATCCCCTCAGAAAGGTTCCAAAGAATGACTAAAGATTCTGCTTCAAGCAACCCCGGATCCAGTGCGGAAAGCGCCCCCGAAACCTCCGGGCAGCCCGAGCCCAAGGGTGTCCGCTCCCGGCTGACGGAGGCCCAGAAGGCCATGCTCGCCAGCAAGTCGCGGGGCGGGGACGCCGGCCTGCAAAGCGTAGGCAAAAGCCACAAACCCACGCATGTCAGTGGCAAACAGGGTCCGGCGGAAAAGAAAGTCCGCTGGTAATTCGCTGGTAACTGAACTTCAGGAATTATTTTGCCCCCAATCCAGGGAGCGCTTCATTTCGTCGTAGAAAGGAAGAACAATGGCTGAAAAAATGACTGATGCAAAGATCGAACCTGAGGTCGCGGGCCATCTCGCGGCGTCCATGGATCAGCCGGCATTCCCCGGCCCGGCCACCATTGCCGTGGGCATGGCCATTGCCGGAGAGCAGCACTGGCCCGATGGCAGCGGAAAGAACCGCCACCCCAAGGAGAACAACACGATGCACGGCCGGCCGGGACATGAAGCAGCCGTGACTGCTGTTCACCGGACAGGCCGGCCGCAGATGCCGCACTCTTCCTGAACGGAGGGTGGTCCCTGGGGCAGCTCAGCCTGACGACGCGGAGCTGATCCAGATTCGCGTCCGGTTCACCGACTCGCGTCCGGTTCACCGACACGCATCCGGTTCACCGACACGCAGAAGGCCTGGCGACACCTGTATCCGGGTGTCGCCAGGCCTTACCCGTGTCCGGGGACATGTTGCGGCTACGCTTCCTGAACCACTTCCTCCGGGCCCTTGTCCACCCGCCAGCCGCGCCAGACCGGATGACGGAGCCTTCCGCTTCCGGTCCACTCACCAAACGTCACTTCGCCGACCAGCTTTGGCGTCACCCAGTGGGCGTCGGCGGCATCCTCGCGCGGGACGTCGTCGAACGGTGAGGTCTTACGTGCCAGATCATCCATTTTCTGCCGCAGCTCCGTCAGCTCGCGCGAACTGAAACCGCTGCCCACCCGGCCCACGTACCGCAGGTTTTTACCTTCCGGGATGCCCACCAGCAGCGAACCAACTGAGCTTTCCCGCCCGCCCCGGCCGGGGCGCCAGCCGCCCACCACCACTTCCTGCGTTCTGGCGAGTTTGATCTTGATCCAGGTCCTGGTCCGCTGGCCGCTCACGTAACGGCTGTCCGGACGTTTCGCCATCACCCCCTCCAGGCCCAGTTCCTGCGCACTTTCCAGGATGTGCTCCAGCCGTTCATCCAACACCGGCGACAGTTCCACCGGAAGGTCGGACGGCGAAAAGAACTCCGCCAACTGCTGCCGCCGCGTCTGGAAATGCTTTCTGCGGAGGTCCTCGCCACCCACGGACAGCAGGTCAAACAGCATGAGCCGGACGGGGATTGCATGGCGCGCCTTCTCGACGTCGGCCGCTTTAGTCAGTTTCATGCGCCCCTGGAGCACCCCGAAATCCGGCCTCCCGGAAGGCCCGACGGCGATGATCTCACCGTCGGCGACGAACGGCCCGGCCGGCCAGCCTGCCCGGTCCGTCAGCTCGGGATACGTAGCCGTGACGTCATTGCCGTTGCGGCTGAGGATGCGGACTTTCTTGTCATCAGCAACGATGATCCCGCGGACGCCGTCCCATTTCAGTTCAAACATCCATTCGCTGCCCTGCAGGTCGGCGGGGGTTCCGGCGGTCGCCATCATGGGCCGAAAGTCGTCCAGGGGCGCAGCAGAGGTCTTGGCTGCGGGCTCCGCGTCTGCGTCGGCATCACCGTTGTCGCCGGCCGGCGCATGCCGGTGCCTGCCGCCGTGGTGTTCCTTGTCCATCAGGTGGATGAGCCATTGCCCCTCCTCGCCCCGCCCGCGCCCTGTGTGGATCAGGGCAAATTTCCTCGTGCCACCCAGGCCGCCGCCTTCAGACCCGGTGAGCGTGGCGATGACTTCCTTGCCGTTGATCCACTTCTCGAGTTCGTAGGTTCCGTGGTCCCAGATGGTGACCTCGCCGGCGCCGTACTGTCCTTTCGGGATGGTCCCTTCAAACGTGGCGTAGTCCATCGGGTGATCCTCGGTCTGGACCGCCAGATGGTTCTGGCCGCCCGACTCCGGCACACCCTTGGGCAGGGCCCAGGACACCAGGACTCCTTCATGCTCCAGCCGGAAATCGAAATGCAGCCGGCTGGCGTGGTGTTCCTGGATCACAAAGGTGTCGCCGGTGCCTTCGGCACCGGTGAACGGCTCGGGCGTCGCGTTCGGATCGCGCATGGAACGGTACCGCTCAAGGCGCGGATGCGCGCCGTCGTCGTCCGCGTTCTTATCCGGCGTTGTGCCGTTGGGGCTCCCCGGGTGTCCCGTACCGCGTTCGACGGCGGCAAACGGGTCCTTGCCCGCCTCGACCCGGCGCAGCACCGCTTTGTAGTCGAGATGTTGGAGGTTGGGGGAGCTGAGCTCCCGCCAGGTCCGCGGGGCGGCGACCATCGGGGTAGGCCGGCCGCGCAGTGAATACGGCACGATGGTGGTCTTGGCCGCACTGTTCTGGCTCCAGTCCACCAGGACCTTGCCCGTGCGCAGCGTTTTCTTCATGTCGCTGACCGCGAGATCCGGGTGATCCGCTTCCAATGCCCGCGCCAGTTCGTGTGCGAAGTCCGAGATCTGGTCCGACGTCTGCGATCCGTCCAGCCCGGCATAGAGGTGGATGCCCTTGCTGCCGCTGGTCACCGGGACCGGATCCAGGCCCACATCCTGCAGGATGGTACGGGCCAGAAGTGCTACCTCCACGCATTCCGCGAGCCCTGCGCCTTGGCCGGGGTCGAGGTCCAGCACCAGGCGGTCCGGATTGAGTTGCCTGCCGTGGGAGTCCACCTGCCACTGGGGAACGTGGATTTCCAGCGAATTGATCTGGCCGAACCAGGTGAGGGTGGCGGGATCGTTGACCATCGGATAGTAGATGGTGCGGTCCTTGTGCGTGATGGCGGCGCGGGGGAGCCAGCCCGGCGCCGAATCCTCCAGGTTCTTCTGGAAGAACACCTCGCCGGGGTGCTCGGCGGTGCCCACACCGTTGACCCAGCGTTTCCTGGTGGCCGGCCGGTTGGCTGCCGCCGGTATCAGGACATGGGCCACCGCGGCGTAGTAGGCCAGGACGTCGGCCTTGGTGGTGCCGGTTTCCGGGTAGATGATTTTGTCCAGGTTGGTCAGGGTCAGTTCCCGTCCCGCCACCCGGACACGTTCCTTAGGAGGGGCCAAGGGTCTTCACCTCCGGCCCCGGGTGCGGTTCACTTGAGGAATGAGAGCCATCTGGAAAGGTGCCATCGCGTTTGGCCTGGTCAACGTGCCCGTGAAGGTCTACAGCGCCACCGAGGATCATGACATCAGTCTCCACCAGGTCCACAATGCCGACGGCGGCCGGATCCGGTACCAGCGCCGCTGCGAGGTGTGCAGCAAGATCATTGACTATTCGGACATCGAGAAGGCTTTCGAGGATGACGGCCGGACTGTTGTCCTGACCAAGGACGAGCTCAAAGCCATTCCGGCGGAGAACAGCCACGAGATCGAAGTGGTGCAGTTTGTTCCATCGGAGCAGCTGGAACCCATGATGTTTGAGAAGAGCTACTACCTGGAGCCGGATTCCAGGACGCCCAAAGCCTACGTCCTGCTGCGCCGGGCGCTGGAGGACACGGACCGTGTGGCCATCGTCCAGTTTGCCCTGCGCGAGAAGACCCGGCTGGGGGCATTGCGCATCAAGGATGATGTGCTGGTGCTGCAGTCTCTCCTGTGGCCCGACGAGGTCCGTGAGGCAAAATTCCCGGCCCTTGACGAGTCCGTGCGGATCTCCGCACAGGAACGCGAAATGTCCGCGGCCCTGGTGGAGTCCATGGCCGCGGATTTCGATCCGGACCACTTCACGGACGAGTACCAGGTCCAGCTTCGAACGCTCATCGACGCCAAGCTTGAAAAGGGCGACTCCCTGGACACCGAGGAGACGTTCGGCGCGGAAGCGGGCGAAGGCGGCAAGGGTGAAGTCATCGACCTGATGGAAGCGCTCAAGCGCAGCCTGGACCGGAAGCGCGGTGGTGGTGGTGCCGCTGCTTCGGAGGTCTCCGGTTCCGGGGAGGACACGGCCGGCGAAGACGAGGACGAAGCGGAGGAGCCCGGCACGGGATCCAAGAGGGCTGCCGGAAAGACCAGCACCGGAAAGACCAGCACTGCAAAGTCGGGCCCTGCCAAGACCAGCACTGCCAAGACCAGCACTGCCAAATCCACAGCTGCGAAGACTGCCGTCACGAAGACCACCGCCACCAAGTCCACCGCGTCCACTGCCCGCAAACCAGCAGCCAAGGCGGACTCTTCGACGGCAGAGCCTGCGGCGAAGTCCACCACTGCCCGTGCGCGGAAGGGCGCATGACGTTGTAGAACCACGCGGGCGTCGGGCCGGGCCTTTGAAGGCCCGGGGTTTTCGGGAGATGGCCGCCGCCTAGGAATTCCGGAGCGCGGAGATAAGTTCGCTCTTCTTCTTCGCGGAGTACCCGGTCAGTCCTATTTCCTTGGCTTTGGCCTTCAGTTGCGGGACAGTCCAGTCCTCATAGTCGCCTGCTTTTCCGCCCTTTCGGCCCACGGCGGAGCGGCCCTTGCTCGCGGCCGCGTTGGAGATGCGGGCCGCCTTCTGCTTGGATGCGCCATCTTCGCGCAGTTCCTCATAGAGTTCAGGGTCCTTCAGGCTGGGGCTCTTCTTGGCTGGCATCTCATCCTCCCTCAAGCGTCGGCGGGGAACTTCCTGGGCGCTGGTGCCGGGCCGTAGCTGTTCAGGCTTCCACGTCGTTGCTGGTCAGGCTTCCACGCTAATTCGGTGCCTGTGGAAAAACAAGGAAACACTAAGGCTGCTTGCTGTGGATTTGCCAAGGCACCACAGGACGCTTTACAGCCCACTGCGATGCAGCCACAATGGGTCGCATCGCAGCCTCCACTGTGCCAACAGCGTGCTGTCACTCAAAACCTGTCAAAGAAGAGGGGTCCCGAGATGAATGGCGAAGCGAAAGCAGACGAGGCTGACCTGGCGCTGAAGCAAAAGCACCGGGCCATGTGGGCCTCGGGGGACTACCCGGCACTGGCAGCCGAACTGGTCAACGACCTCGGAGCCATCCTGGTGGATGCCTGCGGAATCAAGCCCAAGCAGCGCGTGCTGGACGTGGCTGCAGGCGCCGGCAACGCTGCCATTCCCGCCGCCATGATGGGCGGCAAGGTTGTGGCCAGCGACCTCACCCCGGAACTGTTCGACGCCGGGCGCCGGCAGGCAGCCGATCGCGCGGTGGAACTGGAATGGGTGGAAGCCGACGCCGAGGCCCTGCCGTTCGAGGACAACGCCTTTGATGTGGTGACGTCCTGCCTGGGCGTGATGTTTGCTCCGCACCATCAGGCAAGTGCCGATGAGATCGTGCGCGTATGCAAGCCCGGCGGCACGATCGGACTGCTTAACTGGACGCCCGAAGGGTTCCTCGGGAAGATGCTTGCCACCCTGAAGCCCTTCGCACCGCCTCCGCCGCCCGGGGCATCGCCGGGGCCGCTCTGGGGCAGCGAGGACCACGTGCGGGAACTCTTCGGCGACCGGATCACGGACATCAAGGCGCAAAAGCGCACCCTGGCCATCCACAGCTTCCATCAGCCCCAGGACTTCCTGCGGTACTTCAAGTCCCATTACGGTCCCACCATCTCGGTCTACAAATTCATCGGCAACGACGCAGACAAGGCCAAGGCCCTGGACAGTGCCCTTATCGAGCTGGCCGATTCGTTCGGGGAGGCCCATGGCGACGCGGCGTGGCAGATGCACTGGGAATATCTCCTGCTGACCGCGCGGAAGGCCCGCTGATGCCCGGGGAATTTGTGGCCGAATCCGCGATCACCATCGATGCCCCGCCGGACCGCGTCTGGGAGGTCATCACGGATCCGGCAGCCGTGAAGGAATTCATGTTCGGCGCCGATCTGGAGACCGAGTGGACCGTGGGCGGCCCCATTCTGTGGCGCGGTGAGTGGGAAGGCAAGACCTACGAGGACAAGGGACAGATCCTTGAAGTGGTGCCGGGCCAAAAGCTGGTCCATACCCACTTCAGCCCGCTCGGCGGCGAGGACGACAAACCCGAAAACTACCACACACTGACCTGGACCCTTGAGGACCAGGGCGGCCGGACCGGGTTCACGCTCTCGCAGGACAACAACGCCAGCGAAGAAGCGGCAGAGCACTCCCGGGGCATGTGGGACATGCTCGTGGCGGACGTCAAGAAGATTGCGGAGCGGCGCTAGGCCCCGGCCGGCACCGCAACCGCCACGGGCACCCGCAGCACTGGCCCCTTAAAGGCAACAGCCGCCGTCGCACCTCCCAACAGGGAAGGCGCGACGGCGGCTGCCGGCGGGAAACCGCTGCTAGGCGTCGTGATCCGTTTCCAGGATCCGGACCAGGCTCTCCAGGGCGTCGTCGGCCCCGGTACCTTCGGCGCGAAGCACCACAACATCGCCGTGGGAAGCGCCCAGGCTCATCAGGGAGAGGATGCTCGCAGCGTCCATTGCCTCGTCAACGGGCTCGCCCTCGCGGGCGATGGTGATGTCAAGGTCGTACTCGCCGGCGGCCTCTGCGAAGATGGCGGCGGGGCGGGCGTGCAGGCCAACGCGGCTGGCGACGGTTGCGGTGCGTTCTGACATTCTTGCTCCTTAGTCGTTCGGCATGCTGACGGTTCAGTGCCGGGAGGTTAGGTGGTTTGGGGCCGGCTTAGACGGTTACGGGAACCGGTTCAACCGTATCAACGGTCTTCTTGACTGCCCAGCGCTTGAGGGCGATCACCGACAGGGCGGTAACTACCGTACCGGCCACGATCGAGACGACGAACATCACGAAGTTGTCAATGGCGAAGAAGACGAAGATGCCGCCATGCGGTGCCTTGGAGCCGACGCCTGCCGCCATCGAGATGGCTCCGGTGACGGCGCCGCCCAGCATGCTGGCGGGGATGACGCGCAGGGGGTCGGCCGCGGCGAAGGGGATGGCACCTTCGGAGATGAAGGACGCCCCCAGCAGCCACGCAGCCTTGCCGTTTTCCTGCTCCGCGAGGCTGAAAAGCTTCTTGTTCAGGACCGTTGACGCCAGCGCCATGGCCAGCGGGGGAACCATGCCGGAGGCCATGACTGCTGCCATGATCTGCCAAGGCGCCTGGTTGTCCATGGTTGCGGCACCCAGGCCGGCGACGGCGAACGAGTAGGCAACCTTGTTGACCGGGCCGCCGAGGTCGAAGCACATCATAAGGCCCAGGATCACGCCGAGCGCGATAGCGCCGGCGCCGGTCAGGCCGGACAGCCAGCCGTTCAGGCCCTTGGTGATGGCGACGATCGGTCCGCCCAGGATCAGGAACATCAGGCCGGACGCCACCAGCGATGCAAGCAGCGGGATGATCACCACGGGCATCAGGCCGCGCAGCCAGCGGGGTACCTGCAGGCGGCCCACCACATGGGCGATGTAGCCGGCGAGCAGGCCGCCGACGATGCCGCCGAGGAAGCCGGCACCCATGAATCCGGCCACGGCACCGGCGACGAAGCCGGGGGCGATGCCGGGACGGTCGGCGATCGCGTAGGCGATATAGCCGGCCAGCGCCGGAACCAGGAAGCCCAGCGAGAGTGCACCGATCTTGAACAGCACAGCGCCGAGGTAGGCGCCCAGCGGGCCCCAGGCATTCTCCGGGAATTCGGTGGGCAGGTTGAAGAGGCTGTTCTGGACAACGATCGTGTCAGCGTACTTGGTGATCAGGTAGCCGCCCATGAGGAAGCCGAGAGCGATCAGCAGGCCGCCGCCTGCCACGAACGGGATCATGTAACTGACACCGGTGAGCAGGGCTTTCTTGAGTTTCTGCCCGATGTGCTCGCCCTTTTCCTCAGCCTCGTGTTGGGCCTGCTCCTCAGCACCGAAGTGCGGGACCCGGCGGGCATTGGGGTTGTCGGCCGCGGCGAGCGCTTCCTGGACCATCTTCTCCGGCTCGTCGATGCCGCGCTTGACCGGCGCGTTGATGACGGGCTTTCCGGCAAAACGCTCCTTGCCGCGCACATCCACGTCGACGGCGAAGATCACGGCGTCCGCTGCGGCGATCACGGCGGGGTCCAATGCCTGGGCGCCGGAGGAGCCTTGGGTTTCCACCTGCAGGTCAACGCCCATTTCCTTGGCAGCAGCCACGAGCGAGTCGGCGGCCATATACGTGTGGGCGATGCCGGTGGGGCACGCGGTCACCGCGACCAGACGCTTGGGCCCTCGGGCGTCCGAACCTGCCGGAGCACCCGCGTGAGCAGCGGAAGCACCTGCAGCACCTGCTGCGCCAACTGCGGCGCCCACAGGGACTGCATCGGCGGGAGCAGCGGCGTGGGCTGCCGGCTTGTCCGCCAAAGCGCCATCCACCAGCGCCACGATCTCCTCGCGGGACGAGGCGTTGCGCAGGGCAGCGGTGAAGTCCTTTTTGATCAGGGACCGGGCCAGCTTGGAGAGGAGCTTGAGGTGTTCCTGGTCGGCGCCGGCGGGAGCAGCGATGAAGAAGACCAGGTCCGCCGGGCCGTCCTTGGCACCGAAGTCCACCTTGGGGTTAAGGCGGGCCATGGCCAGGGTCGGTTCGATGACCGCCTCGGACCGGCAGTGGGGAATCGCAATGCCGCCGGGGATGCCCGTGGCTGTCTTCTGTTCGCGGGCGAAGGCGTCGGCGAAGAGGCCTTCGACTTCTGATGCGCGTCCGGTGGCAGCAACTTTGCTGGCCAGGTGCCGGATCACGTCCTCGGGCGAGCTGCCCAGGTTCTGGTCGAGCTCGACCAGTTCTGTGGTGATGAGCTGAGTCACTGTCAATCCTTTCGAAGGGCCGTGATGGTTACGGCATCCGGGGTGGTTTGGTGGACTGCCGGGACAGTGGAACCCGGCAGGGAAGCGGCGGCGGCACCGTGGGCCACTGCCTGACGGAGGCAATCGGCCGGGGCGGCGCCCTGGCCGTGGGCGAGCAGATAGCCAGCCAGCGACGAATCGCCCGCGCCGACCGTACTGACCGCTGCGACCGGCGGATGCGTGGCCAGCCACGCGCCGTCGGCCGTTACAAGGACAGCTCCCTTTGATCCGAGAGTTGCCAGCACAGCACCCACACCGGAACGCACGACGGCGGCCGCGGCCGCTGCGGCAGCCACCGGATCCGCTTCGAGTTCCTCGGCGGTTGACGCCGTGGCGAAGCCGGCTGCTGCAGCCAGTTCAGCCAGTTCCTCGGCGTTGGGTTTGAGGAGGTCCGGTTTCCCGGACACACCGTCCTGTGAAGTACCTGAGACGGCGCCGGCGAGCGGGCCGCCGGAGGAGTCGACAGCGATCAGCGGCGTGTTGCCGTTGCCCGCGGCACGCAGCCGCCGCGTGACGGTGGCGTAGAAGTCAGCCGGGAAGCCGGGCGGCAGGGAACCGGCCAGGATCACCCAGCTGGCCCCGCGCGAACGCTCCAGGAGCAATGCGATCAGGGCTTCTTGCTGGGCTTCGGTGAGGAGCGGGCCGGGTTCATTGATCTTGGTGGTGACACCGCCGGGTTCCGTCAGGGCTACGTTGGTGCGCAGCGGCTCGTCGATGGCAAGGGCGGCGAACGGAACCTTATCGTGGCGGAGCCCGGCGAGGACGGGATCGCTGTCGGCCCCCGGAAGGACCGCCACAGTTTCAACACCTGAGGCGCACAGTGCCCGGGACACGTTGACACCCTTGCCCCCTGATTCCTGGCTGACCGACACGGCACGCTGGACTTCGCCGCGTTCCAACGGGCCGGGCAGGGCCACGGTGCGGTCGAGGCTGGGGTTGGCCGTGAACGTGACGATCATACGATCACCACGTCAACGCCGGCCTCGGTGAGGGCTGCTGTGAGTTCTGCGCTGGGCTCGCTGTCAGTTATCAAGGTGTCCAGATCTTTCAGGGAGGCGAACTGGACCAGGGTTTCGGCGTCCAGCTTGGAGGAATCGGCCAGCACCACAATGCGGCGGGCCGAATGGACGAAGGCTGCCTTGACGGCGGCTTCTTCAGGATCGGGCGTGCTGAGGCCAAAATCGGCGTGGATGCCGTTGGTGCCGATGAACGCAATGTCCGGCCGCATCCGGTGAGCAGCATCCACGGTTGCCTGGCCGACTGCGGCTTGGGTCAGGCCGCGCACCCGGCCACCCAGGAGCTGGAGGGCAATACCGGGCGTGCTCGCCAGCCTCGCGGCAATGGGGACAGCGTTCGTGATGACCACGAGTTCAGGCGCAGCCACTGAGCCGGAAGGGGCGGCGGCGGTGCGCCGGGACAGCAGGTCAGCCAGCGCCTCGGTGGTGGAGCCGCCGTCGAGCAGGATGCTCCCGGATTTCGCCGGGGGTATCAGCGCCAGGGCAGCGTCCGCGATCCGCATCTTCTGCCCCGGGCGCTGGACTGTCCGGTCGGTGATGCTTTCCTCGATGGTGCTGAAGCGATCGGCTGCGACGGCACCGCCGTGCACCCGGCGCACCGTGCCTGCGGTTTCGAGGGTGGCGAGGTCGCGGCGGACCGTTTCGGTGGTGATGCTGAAGCGCTCCGCGAGCAGGTTGACGGTCACGCGGCCGCTGCCGGCTACAAGCTCGGCAATCTTCTGCTGGCGCTCCTCGGCGAACACGTACCCTCCGTTGCGTAAAGTGCTGGATCCTGTGTGGCTGTGAAGTCCGGTGACTGACATCACATGATGTTGGATTCCCTGACTTTATCTGCGTTTGTGTTGGTTTGTCAATGGAAACCCACACGAAACAAAGAAGGTCGGTTTACCCCTTGGAGAGCCTGCCGGTCGACGAAAAAGCCGGACCGGACCATGTGCTGGTCTGGCCCGGCTTTTCGGGATCCATCAGAGGCGCTATTGCGTCCGGCTGTTCGGCGGTTAGAGTCCGGCGTCGCGGCTTTCATTGCGGGTGATGCGTTCGCCGGTGTTGGGATCAACCACTGAGCGGGTTTCGCTGACGCGGCGGCTGCGGGCCGGCGAGGCCAGGATGAGCGATGCGATCAGCCCGATCACACCAACCGCCATGAGGATGTAGCCGATCATCACTTGGTCAATGAAGGGGATGAGCCCTGGAGCGACAGCCCAGGCCAGGATGGCGCCGAGGGCGATGAGGAAGATGGAAGAACCGATTCTCATGACTTGCTCCTTGTGGGTCGAGTGCGGTGGTCCGGGTCTGCTGTGGTTCGCGTACGGTGCGGGTGCTGAACGGTAAGCATGCTGTCTTATCCTCAAGGTACAGCCCGCAGCAGCGCTATTCAATCATTGGGCGGGCGGCGCGGCGCGGGAGTAGTGGCTGTTCAGCGTGCCGTACTGGCTAGGCTGATCCGATGGAAACAGTAGTTTGGTCCAAACCGGAGGCTGAACGGGCGGGAACCCCGCTGTTGGTCATGATGCACGGCTACGGCACCGACGAATCCCGGATGGTGCGGCTGTTTGAGTACCTGCCGTCGGAGTTCACCTGCGCCGCGCTGCGTGCGCCCATGGTGATCGGAGACCACTATGGCTGGTTCCTTCTGGACTACTTCCTGGCGAACGACTTCGCAGACGTCATCACTGCAACCAACGCCGTCCAGACGTGGATCAACCAGGTCAAAGGCCGGCACAGCAGCGTGAGCCTCCTCGGCTATTCGCAGGGAATGGCCATGGCCAGCACGCTGCTGCGCCTCCACCCCGACGACTACAAGGCGACGGTGGGGTTGTCCGGATTTGTCCTGGAAAACGAGCTTCTCTCGCTCAGTGAAACCTTTACCGCCAAGCCGCCATTCTTCTGGGGGCGGGACAGGGCTGACCTGGTGATCAACGAGGACGCCACGGCCTACACCGAAGAGTGGCTGAAAGAGCACACGCAACTGACCGCCAGGACCTACCCCGGGATGGGCCACGCCATGAGCAAAACGGAGATGGTGGACGTCAGTGCCTTCCTCCGGCACTACGTTCTGGGCTGAACCAGCGCTGCCCGGAAACCGCCGGGCCCAAAAAAAACAGTTGCGAGCGAAATTTGTAAGCGCTTACACTTCTCAAGGCCCAGTTGGGGCCGCTGGTGCCTCGCTTGTCAGGACACGTCATGACGCCCATGATGGAAGAAGACTTCTCATAGCAGCCCAACGGCCCGCCGGGTATTTGTGCCCAGGCCCTCCGCCGCCCCTGCTGATTCCGTGGACATCGTGGTCCGCAACTTCCTGTCTGACCCTCACTGAGAAACGCCTCTTCACGAACAGCTCCCTGGAAACCATGCCTCTGTGGCTGCCCGCCGTCTGAAAGGACACCACGCGTGACCGAGATTTCGAAAACCCAATCGTCCGATTGGGCCACCGCTTCAGCCATCCTCTTCGATCTGGACGGCGTGCTGACCCCCACCGCAACAGTCCACGAACGGGCGTGGCACGAACTCTTCGACGGCTTCCTGGCATCCCGCCCCGACGTGCCCGCCTACCGCGAAGACGACTACTTCGACCACATCGATGGCAAACCCAGGTTCGACGGCGTCCGGGACTTCCTGGCGTCCCGCGGCATCGTGCTTCCCGAGGGCTCCACTGATGAAGACCCCACGAAGATGACCGTCCAGGGGCTGGGTAACCGGAAAAACGAGGTCTTCAATGACATCGTCAGTGCCGGCGTCGAGCCTTTTGAAGGTTCGGTGCTTTTCCTCGAAGCCGTGCTGGAGCGCGGACTCAAGGTCGCCGTCGTATCCTCCTCGCGCAACGCGCCGGCGGTCCTGAAGGCAGCGGGCCTGAACGGGCACTTCAGCGTCGTGGTGGACGGAGTGGTGGCCGCCGCGGAGGGACTGCCCGGCAAACCGAGCCCTGCCACCTACGAGTACGCCGCAGGGCTGCTGGGGCAGCCCAGCGAAGAATGCGTGGTGGTTGAGGACGCGGTGTCCGGCGTCCGGGCTGGCCGCGCGGGGCGGTTCCACTCAGTGATCGGCGTCGACCGGGGCGCAGGCCGGCAGACGCTGTTCGACGCCGGCGCTACCCACGTGGTCAACGACCTCAAGGAACTTCTCTAGCTTTCCCCCATCCACCTGCGGCGCCCTCCCCACGCCGCGGACCCGCCTGCTGACAACCCGGCTGCCCATGATCCAGCCGCAACACCCACAACGCCTGAGGACCCCAACACCATGGCACTTATCACCGCGGACCGCGAACGGTTCCCCAACACCCCCTGGCAGCTCGTGGAAACACGCCATGAGCCCGGCACCGAGGGCATCCTGGAAACGCTCTTTGCCCTGGGCAACGGACATCTGGGCATCCGCGGCGCCCACTGGGCGGCCGCGGACGCTGACCTTCCCGGCAGCTTCATCAACGGACTGCACGAGATCTGGGACATCAAACACGCGGAAAATGCCTTTGGCTTCGCCCGGACCGGGCAGCGGATCATCTACATCCCGGACGCGAACAACTTCACCGTGATCATCGACGGTGAGACCCTGTCACTCGCGGAATCAACGGTGCTGGGCTACCGCCGGTCCGTTGACTTTTCCACCGGCAGCTACGAATGCCGCATCACCTGGCAGTGCCGGTCCGGTGCAACTGTGACCACCACTGAGCGCCGCGCTGTCGGGTTCGTCTCGCGCGGCAGCCTGGGCATCTCACTTGAAGTGGCAGCGGACCGCGATGTTTCGGCTGACGTCACGTCCGCCATCATCAACCGCCAGGACCAGCCAGTGGAGGACCACTCCACGCATGACCCGCGCCGGGCCGGCCGCCACGCCGGCAGGGTCCTGCTGCCACTGCGGATCGAAGGTTCCGACGGGTCGCTCCGGCTGGCGTGGGAAGCCGCCGAGTCACGGCAGCGCGTGGGACTTGCCGTGGACCACTGGACCTCCGCCGGCCATCAGCCGTTCGACACCCTGGCAGGGCAGGACGAAAGCAGCGTCCGCTATGTCCTGGCAGTGGGCGCCGATGAGCCCTTCCGGCTGGAAAAGAGTGTCAGCTATGCCGCCGGCCGCGGTGTCCAGGACTCGAACCAGGACGCGGCCGAGGCTGCTGAGGGCGGCCTGCGGAGCGTCGCGGAAATCTTCGCCGAGAGCGAGGAACACTATCGGCAGTACTGGGCCACCTCGGACATCCAGGTGGGCGGCCAGCCCGAACTCCAGCAGGCCATCCGCTGGAACCTGTTCCAGCTGGCGCAGGCCACGGCCAGGGCCGACGTCGCCGGCATTCCCGCCAAGGGCGTCAGCGGCTCCGGCTACGAAGGCCACTACTTCTGGGACCAGGAGGTCTACCTCCTGCCCTACCTCACGTACACCAACCCCGACGGCGCCCGCAAGGTCCTGGAGTTCCGGCACGACATGCTACCGGCTGCCAAAATCCGGGCCAAGGAACTCAGCGTGGACGGCGCGCTGTTCCCGTGGCGCACCATCAACGGCCTGGAAGCCAGCGCCTACTATGCTGCCGGCACCGCCCAGTTCCACATCGCCGCTGCCATCGCCTTCGCCACCAACCGCTACATCTGGGCCAGCGGCGACGAAACCTTCCGGGAGGGCATGGGCGCCGAACTGCTTATCGAGACCGCCCGCATGTGGAGCTCGCTCGGCTTCTTCGGCAAGGATGGCCAGTTCCACATCCACGGCGTCACCGGTCCGGATGAATACACTGCAGTTGTCAACGACAACCTCTATACCAACGTCATGGCCAGGTTTAACCTTCGGGCCGCAGCTGAACTGGATCATGCGGAGATCGACGACGCCGAACGGGAATTCTGGATGCAGGCCGCCAACCGCATGCAGCTGCCCTTCGACGAAGACCTCGAAGTGTATTCCCAGGACAACGATTTCATGACCCTGGAGGCCTGGGACTGGACCACCCCACGGTCCAAGTACCCGTTGCTGCTGCACTTCCACCCACTGGTGATCTACCGCCACCAGGTGTTGAAGCAGGCGGACACGGTGCTGGCCATGTTCCTGCAGTGGCAGGACTTCACCCCGGTCGAAAAGCGCCGTGCCTTTGACTTCTACGATCCCATCACCACCGGCGACTCCACCCTCTCGGCCTGCGTGCAGGGGATCATGGCCGCCGAGGTGGGGCACCCCGAAGCTGCCCTGAAGCACTTCACGGACGCGGCCTTCATTGACCTGGATGACACCCACGGGAACACTATCGACGGCGTGCACATCGCCTCGACCGGGGGAGTCTGGAGCTCCCTGGTCAGCGGCTTCGCCGGGCTCCGGGACCAGGGGCCGGTGCCGTTCTTTGACCCGCGGCTGCCCGCCGAATGGGAAGGGCTGTCCTTCCACCTCAAGATCCTGGGCCGCCTGCTGCACGTTCAACTCGACGCCGGTGCACTCACCCTGGGTGTCCGCAGCGGTGAGCCCCTGGACGTGGATGTCCGCGGCGAGCTGTTCAGCGTCGGGGAGGACCCGGTCCGGGTGGTCCTGGAACCGGTTGAGTTCCAGGAGCGGACGGTTTTCCCCAGCGGGCCGCCGACTGCCAGCCTCCCCATCGTGCGCATCAACAGCTAGCCCCTCCCAGACCAGCCAGGGCCCCCTGGGCCAGTGCCCCCTTGGGCTGGGACGTCAGTCTCCGGCCGCCGTCGTGCGTTCAGTTCCTGGCATGCGTTCAACGCCAGCTGGGGTGTCCAGCGGGTGGGACAATTCGTCGTCGGGCATCCGGGCCACGATCATGGCGATGACTGCCAGGATCGGACAGACCCCGCCCGCGAAGAGGAAGATGGCCCAGATCGGGAACACTTCGGCGGCGGGTCCGGCCAGTGCCATGGAGACCGGCATCAGCGCGAGGGACACAAAGAAGTCCAGGCTGGAGACGCGGCCAAGCAGGTGGCCTGGTACCCGCCGCTGGAGCAGCGTGCCCCAGATGACCATGCCCACGCCCCCGGTGGCGCCAAAGATGAACACTGCAACGGCCACCGTCCAGAAGTTGTCCAGGATTCCGATGGCGGCCAGGGGCAGGCTGCCCGCTCCCCAGCACACCATCATGACCGTGAGGTAGCGGCGCGGCAGCTTCAGGGACGCGGTCAGCAGTGAGCCGGCCGCACCGCCCACACCCATGACGGCAAGCAGGAAGCCGAACATGCGGGAGTCTCCGCCCAATTGGTCGCGCACCACAAACGGCATCAGCACTTCAATGGGGCCGATCAGGAACAGCACCGAAATGCAGGCCCACAGCAAGGTCCACAACAGCCACGGGGTCCGGACCGTGTATCTGATGCCCTCCCGCAGATCGGCCAACAACGACGCCTTGGGGGTTCCTGCTGCGGTTGTGCCGTGCTCTGGGTGGGCGGTCAGGGCGTGACGGCCCAGGAAGTTCAGGGTAATGAACGCTGCCAGGTGGCAGGCGGCTACGCCGGTCAGGGCGTGCGAGGGCGAGAGCGCGGCCACCAGGATGCCGGCGACGGCGGGCCCAGCCGCTTGCTGCAGCATCGGGCGCATGGTCCCCTCCATGCCGTTGGCAGCAAGCAGGTCCTCCGGTGGAAGAATGCGCGGAAGGATTGCGGAGTAGGCCGGGAAAAAGAACGCCGCACCCACTCCCAGGACGAAACTGCCCACGGCTAGGTGCCACAGCTGCAGCCACCCTGCCATGGCCAGGACGCTGATGGTGGCGATCACGGCCAGGTTGGCGCCCTCGACGCCGATGATCAGGAGCCGTTGCGGCACACGGTCTGCGGCAATCCCGCCGGCGAGGACGAAGGCCACCAATCCGACGCTCCCTGCAGCTGCTACCAGGGAAAGCTCCAGCGGACCGCCGCCGAGGTGGATCACCTGGTAGACCATCGCGACGGCCCACATCCCTGATCCGAAGATGGAGATGGCCAGTGCTGCAATGAGGACCCGGTACTCCCGGTGCGCAAACGGCCGCAGGGCTTGGAGGGCGGGCATAGGCCAAGTCTAGGCTCGGTGTGGAGGGGGCGGTACCTCCGAACGCCTGGCTTTGCGGGCCCTCAGGGGGCTCACCCCTGTGTGAGCTTCCCAAAGTGTTAAGCCCCCTTAGTGTTAAGGTAGGGCCGGAGCCAAAGCTGCCGGCGGATGGAAGCAGCACAGAAGCAGAGGTGACCATGTCCAAGCGCAGCAATCCCGCAGTTCGAATCGCTCAGGAGACCGCCCACAACGCGGTGTTCGACGCCGAAGGCAAGCCAAAACCCGGAGTGCACAACGTGCTGCTGCGGGCAGTGGAGATCCAGCGTCCGTTCGTGCTCGCATACGTCCGGCGGCTGCAACGCAAGCACCCCCGGGCCAGTGCGGCGAAGCTCGCCGAGATCCTTGAGCGCGACTATTTGCGTGCCGTCACCGGCGGCGGCGCCATTGTCGGGGCAACAGCCGTTGTGCCCGGCGTCGGAACGGTGGCCTCACTGGGGCTGTCCGCAGCCGCGACAGTCGGATTCCTCGAAGCGACGGCGCTGTACGCCACTTCGCTCGCTGAACTGCATGGAATCCGCCTGACCAACCCGGAAAAGGCCAGCACCATGGTCATGGCCATCATGCTGGGGGAGGAGGGCACTGCCCTGCTCGGAACGCTGAGCGGCCAGGCGATGGGCAAAGGCGCCAACGCCACGCAGGCGTGGGGAAATGTCCTCTCCAAGTCCATGCCCACCGGCTTCGGCGCCGTCAGGAACAGGATCCAGAAGGCCTTCCTGAAGAACCTGCTGAAACGCCAGGGCTCAGCGTTGTTCGGCCGGGCCCTTCCGTTCGGCATCGGCGCCGTGGTGGGCGGTGCGGGTAACCTCATCATGGGCCGCGCCGTGGTGGCCAACGCCAAGGATGCCTTCGGCCCGATGCCGGATACCGTTCCCGGCGAGCTCAAGGCCACTGCGGCTCCGGAGAACCTCACACTGGAAGGCAACAATCTTGGATCTTAATGCTGATCTCGGCGAATCGTTTGGTTCCTGGAACATGGGGGACGATGCCTCGATGTTCCGGCTGGTGACCAGCGCCAACGTCGCCTGCGGTTTCCACGCCGGTGATCCGGTCACCATGCTTGACAGCTGCCGCGCGGCGTTCGAACTGGATGTGACGGTCGGGGCCCATGTGGGTTACCGGGATCTGGCCGGTTTCGGCCGCCGGTCCATGGACATGTCCTTCGACGAACTTTTTGGTGACGTCCTGTACCAGTTGGGCGCCCTCGACGGTGTGGCTCACGCCGTCGGGGCCTCGGTTGATTACGTGAAGCCGCACGGCGCGCTGTACAACCGCCTGGTCCACGATGCGGAGCAGGCCTCAGCCGTTGTTGCCGCCATCCAGGCGTACGATCCCGGCCTTCCGATCCTGGGCCTGCCTGGCTCAGAGCTCCTGGAGCAGGCGAAGGAAGCCGGTCACCCTGTGTTCGTTGAGGCTTTCGTGGACCGCGCCTACCAGCCCGACGGGACACTTGTGCCGCGCTCGCAGGAAGGCGCCGTCCTGCACGACGTCGACTCGATCGTTGAGCGGGCAGTGCGCCTCGCGGTCAAGGGAGAAGTGGTGGCCGTGGACGGAACGGTGGTTCAGGTCAGGCCCGATTCCCTGTGCATCCACGGCGATACCCCCGGGGCCGTGGAGATGGCTGCCCGCGTGCGGGCAGGCCTCGAAGCCGTCGGCGTCGCGCTGGAGTCGTTCGCCCACTAATCCCACCTTCCCTGAAGCAACGCGGGGTCACTTTTCGCCCGAAAAAGCGCCTCGAAGGGACCAAAAGTGACCCCGCGTTGCTTCGAGGGCTAGCCGAAGACCAGGTGCGCGGCGCTGAAGATGACCAGCCCTGCCAAGGACCCCACCACGGTGCCGTTGATCCGGATGAACTGCAGGTCCTTGCCCACCTGGAGCTCGATCTTCTGCGACGTTTCTTCAGCATCCCAGCGGGCCACGGTATCGGTGATGACGCCCGCGATGTCCTTGCGATAGGTACGCACCAGGTAGCCGGCGGCGTCGCCGATCCAGGCATTGACCTTGCCGGCCAGTTCATCATCGTTCACCAGCCGCGAACCGAAGTCCCGCACCGCCGCCTTGAACTTCAGAGTGAGCTCGCTGCGGGGATCGTCGACGGCGCTGAGCAGTGCGCCCTTGATGGTGCCCCACGTACGGGAAGCCAGTTCGCGGACCTCGGGGTCACCGAGGACCTGGGCCTTGATGTCCTCCGCCCGCGCGATCATCTTCGGGTCATGCTGCAGGTCCTGGGCGAGATCGTTCAAGTACTTGTCGATGGCCTGCCGGACCTGGTGGTTGGGATCGGACTGGACTGCGCGGGTGAACTTAAGAATCTCCACGTAGACCTTGTCGCCCACCAGCCCATCCACAAACTGCGGCACCCAGGTGGGGGACCGGTCCGACACCAGCCGGCTGACGGTTTCGTGGTTGTCGTTGACCCAGTCCGCTGCCCGGTCCACCAGGAGGTCCACCAGGCTGTGGTGGTGCCCGTCGTGAAAAATCCGCTCCGCCAGCCTGCCCACCGGAGGTCCCCATGGCGGAGCCAGCAGATGCTTGCGCACCATTCCCTCGATGACCGCCTGGACGTCGTCGTCGTTCAACACCTTGAACGCGCCGCGGATGACGGCGGCGCCCTCCTTGGCGACGCGTTCGGCGCCGCCGGGAGCGGCGAGCCATTGCCCGGCCTTGCGGGCGATGTTCACGCTTGCCAGCTTGTCCTGAACCACCTGCTCGGACAGGAAGTTGGTCTCCACAAATTCGCCCAGCGACGCCCCGATCTGGTCCTTGCGGCGCGGGATAATGGCTGTGTGCGGGATCTTGATTCCCATGGGGTATTTGAACAGCGCGGTCACGGCAAACCAGTCAGCGAGCGCGCCCACCA
Source organism: Pseudarthrobacter cremeus (assembly GCF_051857465.1). NCBI lineage: Bacteria > Bacillati > Actinomycetota > Actinomycetes > Micrococcales > Micrococcaceae > Pseudarthrobacter > Pseudarthrobacter cremeus. The sequence continues at coordinate 110,589 of NZ_JBPZHC010000006.1, forward strand.
TGCCGCCCTCGGCGGCCGCCCGGACGTACTGCAGCCACGGATAGTCCTTCTGGAACGCAAACGCGAACACAAAAACGATGGCCATGGCGATAAGCAGTCCCAGCGCCAGAAGCTTCATCTTGCGCAGCGCGGCCGCCTTTTCGGCGTCCCCTGCACTGAGTTGATGACCGACGACGGCGGCGGCCCCCTGGGCAGGATGGGTGGCACCTGCGGGCCGGGCTGGGTCTTGCCGGGTAGTTGGCTCAGAGTTCACCTGCATGAGCCCAGCCTAGCCCCGCGCGGCCGCCCGGCGTCCGCTAGCGTGTCCTCATGAGATTCGACGAAGCCAGGCCGAACAGGCCGCTGGTGTTCGCCCACCGGGGCGCCAGCGCCGCATTTGCCGAACATACCCGTGCCGCCTACCTCCAGGCCATCGCCGACGGCGCGGACGGAGTTGAATGCGATATCCACCTCACCCGGGACCAGCACCCGGTGCTGCTCCACGACGCCAACCTGGACCGTACTTCGGACGGAACCGGCCCTGTGGCGGACCGTACTTTGGCGGAGCTGCGGCTGCTGGACTTTTCGTCCTGGAAAGGTGTGCGGATCCCGGAGAAATTCGGCGCACGGTCGGATCAATTCCTGTCGTTGCCGGATCTCCTGGACATCCTGCGTTCAGCCGGCCGGCCTATTGGACTGGCCATCGAGCTCAAACATCCCAGCCCTTACCAGCTCAAGCTCGAGGACCGGGTGCTGCAGGTGCTGCGGAGCGAGGGCTGGGATGCGAAGACGTCCACACTGGACAACATCAACGTGACCTTCATGAGCTTCAGCCCGGATTCGGTGAAGCACCTTCTCCGGACAGTCCCGTCCGAATTCATCTGCCAGCTGGTGGACGACATCGACGTCGATGAGCTCCGCGATGAGCTGGGCCTCGGGCCGCTGACCGGCAGCGCCGTCGCCAATGTCATGAAGGCCGCGCAGCTGGAGGCCGAACGCATCCTCGATGACTGCGAGGTTCTCCTCGCGGGGCCCGGGATCATCTACGTCCGCGAACACGCCCGGACCGTTCAGCGCTGGCTGGAGTCCGGCCGCCGCTTCCGGGTGTGGACCGTGGATACCGAAAGGGACGTGGCCTTATGCCAGGGGTTGGGAATCCACGAGATCACCACCAATACGCCGGCCCGGGTACTGGCACAGCTCCAATCCACCGGGCATCAGGTCCAGCTGCCGTCCTGACCGGTTCCTGTGATTGAGTGGGACCATGCCTTTCCGCCCGTCCGCACCGAAACTCCTCGCTTCCCCCGCGGTCCGGGTTGGTATCTCGATCAGCATCGCCACCGGGCTGTACGGCATCTCCTTCGGGGCGCTCTCAGTCACGTCCGGCCTCGATTTCTGGCAGACCATGGCGCTGAGCCTCCTGCTGTTCAGCGGAGGTTCCCAGTTCGCCTTCATCGGGGTGGTAGCGGGCGGGGGATCAGGCGTGGCCGCCATGAGTGCGGCGACGCTGCTGGGAATGCGCAACGGAATCTACGGCATGCAGCTCAATGCCCTCCTGCATCCAACCGGCTGGCGGCGGTTTGTGGCGGCGCAGCTCACCATCGACGAGTCGACGGCAACCAGCAGCGGACAGAGCGATCCGGCTGAACAGCAGCGCGGTTTCTGGACCGCCGGCATTGGCATCTACGTGCTCTGGAACCTGTTCACCGCGGTGGGTGCCCTGGCGGGAAGCGGGCTGGGCGACCCCAAACAGTGGGGACTGGACGGGGCAGCAGTGGCAGCATTCCTGGCGCTGCTGTGGCCTCGGTTGAAGGGACGCGAGCCTGCCGCAATCGCCGTCGTGTGTGCCTTGGCCACAGTTGTGGCCGTGCCGTTCGTGCCCGCCGGCGTGCCCATCCTCATTGCCGCCGTGGTGGCAGCCCTGATCGGCTGGTTCAGCCACGGGCGCAGCGATGAAGGGCTGGAACCGGATGTTGACCCATACGGGGAGCGGCACCGCGGCCACGGCCACGGACACGGAGAAACACGGCGGGCGGGTCTATGAATCTCTGGATCTGGCTGCTGTTGGCGTGTGGACTTGCGTACGCATGGAAGCTGGTGGGCTATTTCGTCCCGGCCAAGCTGCTAAAGAATCCCCGGATGTCCAGGGTGGCGGGGACCATGACCATCGGACTCCTTGCATCCCTGACCATCGTCAACACGGTCGCCACCGGACAGACCCTGGCGGCCGACGCGCGGCTGGGCGCACTGGCTGCCGCCGCCGTCGCGCTGGCCTTCCGGGCACCCTTCCTGCTGGTGGTCCTCGTGGGAGCCGGCACTGCGGCTCTGTTGCGGCTTATCGGGTGGAACTAGCAACCAAACGGGGTCCCCAATTCAGCTTCCAGCGGGCCGAAGGCAACCCAGCGGGGGCGACACCGGCAATCACGTGGAACCTTTGCAGACTCTGGTGGTGCAGCCAACCGGCGCTGTAGGCTGGGCTTGGCTATGCAGTTGGCCGTGGACTCTGTCGTCAGGGATACCCATGGAAAAAAGACTGCATGCACTCAGTGCGAGAACCGGCAAGGCCCGGCGTGATGGCCGGCGGGCCGGTCTGCCGGTCAAGCGGTTCTTCACGCGGTTCCGGTCCCTGGCGGACTTGCCCGCGGAGGATCTGGACCTGCTCTCCGAACGACTCAAAACGGCGTTGGATGTCGGCCAAGGATCGGAGATGAACGCCCTGCACGCCGCGGTCCGGGCTGAACTCCGGCACCGGGAATCGGCGCGCTGAAACTTGTTTCGCTGAGCCAACGAATGCTGAATGACAACCGCCGGACACCATTCCGGCAGGATGCGATTTGCGCGGCCGAGAGGAGCCACCGGCGATGAACGAACCAGAGACCAACGGGCCAGAGACCAGCGAACCGGATGCTGACGGCGCGGCAGCCACGCAGCATATGACCGAGTCCAAGTCACGGCAGAGATACAACGCGGGCACGTCCGAAGCGACCAGGGAAATGCGTGATACGTCCCGGCGTCGGCGGGACGCGGAGGGAAAGCTGCAGCAGCACCTGTTGCAGGCGAAGGACCACGTGCCCCATCAGCATGAGCACGACCAGCAGCACCAGCAGGCCGAGGCCGCGGCTGCTGAAGGCCATGACGCAGGGAAGCGGCCCGGTTCCGGGGATCAGGAAAAAGACCCCGAAGGCGACACCGACTGAACACGTGACTCAGCGGTGTCGCTGGATCAGCGTCGCGGGATGAGCATCAAAATGAGCTTCAAAATGAGCGTCAGGATGCGAAGGCAAGCGGACCCGGCAAGGGGGACCGGTCTGCCCTGACCGGGTCGCTCACAGGGTCATTCAGGCAGTCTGTTCTGTCTCCGGTGACCCGGTCCGGCGGGCGCTCTCCTCGACGGCAAGCTCGTACCAGGACTGGGCGCCTAAGGCCGGCGCAGGAGTGTCAAGGTTTTGGTAGAGAGCGTCCAGCAGATTCGCGAGTTCTTCGGCCGCCAGGAGCGGGAGGACTTCCTCCGGGCCGCGGGGATCGCTGATGAGGAGGGCAAACTCGGTATCGTTCATCGCGGGATGTTCAAGTGGTTGGGTTTAAGTACGCAGGACTTGTTCATGAATTGCTCCTCTGATCATTCAGAGGCTGGCTGCGTAACCCCCACCTGAGTCTAATCGAACACGGTGACGCCGACAATCAGCTGAGCCGCGTGCCCTTGTACTGAGGCGGGTGCTGGAACTGTGACGAATTCTGGAGCTGCGCGGCACCCGGGAGCTGTGAGGCGGGCAAGGGGACGTGCGCGGGCAGCGGCCGGCGCGGCCGTTCAGCACGGATGGCGTCCTCGATCAATGCCACAGGCCGCCGCCAGGCATCGGAGCCCGGTTCCATGGTGTCCACCACGCCGATCAGCATGGCGAGCAGCCGGAACATGTCGGTCATGGAAATATCGGGACGCAGTGTGCCCTGGCCCTGCCCCCGGCTCAGCAGGACACTCAGGGAGTCCATCAAGGAACCGGTAATGCCCGTCAGCAGCTCGCGGCGGCCCGCCACTGCGCCCAACAGGTTGGCGTCATCGCTCGCGGCGGCCATGATGGCCTCGATAACGCGCATCAGACCGGTGGCGGGGTCAATGTCAGACAGGGCATCGACGATGACAGGGTCCACCGTCTCGCGGAGCCGGCGGTTGAGGGCGGCCAGGACCAGTTCCTCTTTGTCGGCGAAGTTCCGGAAAAGCGTGGCAGGGCCAACGCCCGCGGTCGTCGCGATGGTCTGGAGGGGTACCTCAGGGCCGTGTTCGCGGAAGCAGTCCCGTGCCGCAGTGATGATCTTGTCCACGTTCCGGGCAGCGTCTGCGCGAAGTGGTTTGCGGACGACATCGATGCTCATTCGATCAGGCTAGCAACGCTGCAGCCGGCGAACATGGTTACCCGGGGGTAGGTGTTTATGTGACGTTCTGCGGGCCGCCCAGGCCCAGTGGACATTCCGGCCGCGTGGCAGACTGGCCTTATGTTGCTTGCATTTTCAGTTGCCCCGTCCGGAACGCCCGCCGGCGGTGCCCGCCCCACGGATGCTTCCGTGCACGACGCCGTCGCTGCGGCGGTGAAGATCGTCAGGGAGTCGGGACTTCCCAACCGGACAAGCTCGATGTTCACAGAGATCGAGGGCGAATGGGATGAGGTGTTCGACGTCGTCAGGCGCGCCACCGAAGCTGTGGGCGAGTTCGGAAGCCGTGTCTCGCTGGTCATCAAGGCTGACATCCGCCCCGGCTACTCAGGCGAACTCAGCGCCAAGGTTGAACGCCTCGAGCAGGCCCTTTCCGACGGTCAACCGCCCAAGTAAGGCTGCGGGCTTCGAGGCGTGCATGGTTCTGACGCCGCCGTCCCCGAAAGCTTCCATGGCCTGCGCCGACCTGCCAGACTGTGGCCATGCCTGAGCACAAGCCCTCTGAGAGCGAGCCCTTCGAGCACAAGCCCCAGCGCGGGTGGGTGGCGGTGGAAGAATTCCTCACACAAACCGTGGTGCATCCCGACGCGGGTCTGCAGCGGGCAGTGCAGTCCGCCACCGATGCCGGCATGCCGCCCATCGAAGTGACGCCGAACGCCGGCAAACTGCTTAAACTCCTGGTGCAGCTATCCGGCGCCCGCCGGGTGCTGGAGATCGGCACCCTGGCCGGATTCAGTGCCATCTGGATGGCTCAGGGACTTCCCGACGGCGGCCGGCTATTGACGTGCGAGTTCCTCACCAAACATGCGGAGATAGCCCGTGCCAACGTGGCGGCCGCGGGCCTGGAGGACAAGGTGGAGGTCCGGGTGGGCCCCGCCCTTGACACGCTGGCAGCACTCTATTCCGAAGGCCACGAATCCTTCGACTTCGTCTTCATCGACGCCGACAAGGAAAACAACTCCAACTACCTGGACTGGGCCATCCGGCTGGGCAGGCCCGGAACCACCGTTGTGCTGGACAACGCCGTGTGGGAGGGTGCCGTTGTGGACCCTTCCATCGACCGGATCAATGCGCCGGGGATCATCGGTGCGCTGGAACTGCTGGGGAGCCACCCGCAGCTCGATGCCACGGTGATCCAGACCGTCGGATCCAAGGGATGGGACGGGTTCGCCCTGGCCCGGGTCCGGTGAGTGTTGATCGGCAGCACCGCGCCGCAAAAGTGCTAAGTATGCTTAGAATAAGTTTCCCGGCCGGATTCCCGGACGGAGCGCCAGCAACGGAGGAACACAGTGAAAGCGTCACCCACCCTTGCCAGTAACCTTCAGACTGTACTTACCGACCTGATCGAACTGCATGTGCAGGGCAAACAGGCACACTGGAACATCGTGGGAACCAACTTCCGCGACCTCCACCTCCAGTTGGACGAGATCATCGCCGCCGCCCGGTTGTTCGCCGACCAGGCAGCTGAGCGCATGAGGGCCCTGCACGCACTCCCGGACGGCCGGAGCAATACGGTCTCCGGTGACACCCGGCTGGACGAATTTCCCGCGGGACTCATTTCCACGAAGGACGCCGTCAAGCTCGTCACGAACAGGCTGGAGCGGACCGTTCAGACCATGCGGGATGTCCATGACGAGGTGGACGAGGAAGACCCCACCAGTGCGGACCTCCTCCACGCCGCGATTGAACGCCTCGAGCAGTTGGCATGGATGGTCAATGCAGAAACCATGAACCCGTCGGCGGCTGTTACCGAGCCTGCCGACAAATAGGCGCCCGTGGACCGCACCGTTCCGAGGCCCGTCCGGTTTGGCCCGGATACAGCCGCCGACGCCGGCCTGGCGGCTCTGCTGGGGGACATCGCCAGTGCCGTAGGTGACGTCCCGGCGCTCCTGGGCATCGCCCGGGCGGCAGGAACGGACGCGCCCCAGCCAGGCCAGGGAAGTACCGCCGGATTGTGGGAGTTCCTGGCTTCCGTCGCGGCCGTGGATGTCGCCGCGGCCCGGATCTTCGAACCGCACTTTGACGCGCTGGCGATCCTTGCCCAATCCGGTAAAGACACCGGCCACGTGGCCGGGGTGTGGGGCGTGTTCGCTGCCGAAGGCCCGGGGACCAGGCTGGAGGCAAAAGCGGGCGACGCCGGGATCCTCCTGGACGGCTCGAAGCCGTGGTGCTCCTTGGCGCCGCTGCTGGACCGGGCCGTGATCACCGCCCATGCCGAGGGCGGCGGGAGGGCAGCCTTTGCCGTGGACCTCCGCCACCCGGGCGTGACATGCGAGGAGCCCGCGTGGGTGGCCCGCGGGCTCCGGGAAATTCCGAGCGGAACTGTGCATTTCCGCCAGGTGCCGGCAGAACCCGTGGGCGGCGAAAACTGGTACTTCAGCCGTCCAGGATTTGCCTGGGGCGGTATGGGCGTGGCGGCATGCTGGCTGGGCGGAGCGGTGGGCGCAGCGCGGGACTATAAGGACTCGCTCGCAGCCGGGGCGGAAGCAGGCCGGGACCCGGACCAGATAGCGCTGGCGGCTTTGGGCGAAACCGACCGGATCCTCACTGCGGCGCTCCGGTATCTTGCGCGTGTTGCCGCCCTGATCGACGGGGAAGCCGGCGCTGGCGCAGGTGACATGCCGGATGCGGGGCGCAGTGCATGGAGCGAAGCGCTGCGCGTGCGCGGAACGGTAGCCGCCGCCGTCGAGCGTGTCCTTTCCCTTGTCACCCGCAACCGCGGACCTGCGCCGCTGGCGTTCGACGAACCGTACGCCAAACGCATGGCTGACCTGGCCCTGTATGTCCGCCAGCATCACGGGATGCGGGACGACGCGCAACTGGGGAAACTGACTCTGAAGGAGGAGTATCCGTGGTGACCTTCTCCCACACCGACCAAGGCACGGACGAGGCCGCCTGGGCTTCAAGCGGGCTGCCGACACTTGCTGAGCTGCCGTTGGGGCCGCAGGAGCTGGCGGCCATGCGCTTCGTGGTCCTGGTGGCCCACCCGGATGACGAGGCCCTGGGCGCCGGTGGACTGCTCGCCCGGCTGCACGCGCTGGGCGCCAACGTCGAGGTGCTGCTCTTCACTGCGGGGGAGGGCTCGCACCCCGGCTCGTCCACCATCACACCTGACCGTCTGGCGGCCGTCCGGGTGCGGGAGTTCGCCGCAGCGATGGACACGCTGGGGCTGGCCGGTTGCTGGCAGTATCTGGGGCTCCCGGATGGCGGCCTGGCGGACCGCAAAGATGACATCGCCGCCAGGCTACGGGAAACCATAAGCCGGGACCCGGTGCAGCCTCAGCACCTGGCCATTGTGGCGCCCTACCGCGCGGACGGCCACGCGGACCATGACGCGCTGGGATCCGTGGCGGCCCTGGTTGCGCGGGAGGACGGCCACGCCCTGCTGGAGTTTCCCATCTGGTACTGGTTCTGGGCATCCCCCGAGGACACGGCCTGGCAGGACTGGGTCCGGCTTCCGCTGAACCGGGAGCAGCAGGCCGCCAAGGCGGCCGCCCTCGGTGCCCACACCAGCCAGCACCGTCCGCTGTCCGATCTGGCCGGGGATGAAGTGCTCCTGGGCGAGGGCTTTCTGCAGCATTTCGCCCGCCCTTTTGAGACCTTCGCCTGGACTCAGCCTCCGACGCCGGCACCCCTCACCAGCGCCGATGCGCAGCGGATCTTCGACACCGTGCACTCGGACTCAGATGACCCGTGGCAGTACGCCACCAGCTGGTACGAGCGGCGGAAGCGATCCCTTACCCTCGCTGCGCTGCCCGAGGAAGAGTACCGTTCAGGTCTGGAAATCGGCTGCTCCATCGGTACGCTCACCGCCGGATTGGCCGCCCGATGCGCGAGCATCCTTGCTGTGGATGCCAGCAGTGCGGCACTGGAACTCGCGGCCGGACGGCTGGCGGATTTTCCCGGTGTCTCCACGAGGCAGCTGACCCTTCCTGCGCAGTGGCCCGGCGGCAGCTACGACCTGGTGGTGGTCTCTGAAGTGGGGTATTACCTGCCGCAATCGGAGTTCGAGGTGCTCCTGCAACGGATCCGGGAATCCATCCAGCCCGGCGGCACGCTGCTGCTTTGCCACTGGCGGCACCCGGTTTCCGGCTGGGAGCTCGACGGCGATTCCGTCCATACGCTGGCCCGGAACCTCCTGGGCTGGCCCGTTGCGGGGCTGTACCGGGAACGCGACTTTGTGCTGGAAACGCTGGTGGCACCCGGTGACCCCGGACCCCGGGCCTGAGGTGGCCGGCGGGTGGGCTGAGGCGGACTGTCGCATAGCGAAGGTTGCCGTGGTGATCCCGGTCCACAATGAGGAACGGCACCTGGCGCGGGCTCTGGAAGGGGTCCGTGCCGCAGCCGATGTGCTGCAGGGGAGCCGGCCGGACACGGACATCGGCATCGTGGTGGTGCTGGACAGCTGCACCGACAACTCGGACTCGGTAGCAGCACGGTTTGCCGCGCTCGACAGCCGTATCACCCTGCTGAGGGTCTCGTTCAGAAGTGTGGGGAAAAGCCGGATTGCGGGCATTGGTGCAGTCCTCAACGGCCGGTTCATGCACTGTGGTGGAGCGGATCTCCCGCACGCCGCCAGGAGGATATGGCTTGCAAACACCGATGCCGATTCCCGTGTCCCCGGAGGTTGGCTGTTGCGCCAGGTGGCGCTCGCTGAGAGCGGGTCCGACGCCGTCCTGGGAACAGTGGAACCGGATGCCGAAGGCATGGACCGCGAACTGCTGAAGCGTTGGCATGTACGCCACCGGTTGGGCGAGGACCATCCCTATGTGTTCGGCGCCAATCTGGGGGTGAGGGCCTCGGCGTACCTTCTTGCGGGCGGCTTTCCGCGGCAGCGCGCCCATGAGGACCGGACCCTGGTGGAACGCCTCCGCCTGCGCGGTTGCCGGGTGACCGCTACAGACACTGTCCGCGTCCTGACCTCAGGGCGCACCGAAGCCCGCGCCCCCCAAGGCTTGGGCGCCTACCTTCTGGCGCTGGGAAGGGAACCGGCGGCGGCTTTGGAAGGCTGAGAAAGCAAGATTGGGGGGCCGACGACGACTGGGGGGACTGGCCTCGGTCTCAGAAGAGGCCACCTCGCCGCCGACCCCGCCTGATACCCGACGTCACCGACGTCGGGAAACCTGAAGGAATCTGCTGTTGTTAATTTTCCTCCATCTCGGGGACCCTGCCTAGTCCCGTCCGGTCTGCTTCCGGCCTGAGGTGTCCGGGCCTGTCCCGTTCCCGCCTGTCCGGTCCTGGTCCGCCCGGTGGCTTTCGCGCAGCTCACGGCCACGCTTAATGTCCTCTTCTTCCTGTTTCTGGATCTTCTCGCTCTTCTTGGTGTCCCGAGGCGGCAGTTGGATGGTTTCCTCTGCTTCGATGCCGGCCTGGAGCTGGCGTCCCCGCTCCGTCTCGGCGTCGAACTCAGCGCCGAACAGCAGCGACATGTTCAGGATCCACAGCCAGAGCAGCATGACGATGACGCCGCCCAACGCACCGTAGGTCTTGTTGTAGTTGCCGAAGTTCCCGACATAGAAGCCGAAGCCCAGTGAGGCAAGCAGGAAAATCACCAGGGCGATCAACGAGCCCATGCTCATCCAGCGGAACTTGGGCTGCTTCACGTTGGGAGTGGCGTAGTACAGGACGGCAATGATCACGACCACCAGCCCGACGATCACGGGCCACTTGGCGATGTTCCAGATGGTGAGGAACACGCCGCTGAGTCCGATGAGTCCTCCCACGGCTTCAGCCACCGGGCCACTGAGCACCAGCATGCCTGCAAGGATGGCAACAACCACCACGGCAAGCAGGGTGACAGCCAGCATGGTGCCGCGCAACTTCACGAAGGGGCGTCCTTCGTCCACCTCGTAGATCCGGTTCATGGCACGGCCAAAGGCCCCAACATAGCCGGACGCGGACCACAGCGCGGTGGCAAGGCCGATGACCAGCGTGAAGCCGGCTGCCGGGGCTGAAGCGAGCTCCTTAACGGGCCCGCTGACCGTGTTTACTGTTTCGGCGGGGGCGAATCCGCGGACAATTTCCAGCAGTGCAGTGGTGGTCTTCTCCGGGTCACCGAACAGGCCCAGCACCGAAACGAGGGCCAGCAATGCCGGGAAGAGTGAGAGCACGGCGAAGTAGGTCAGGGCTGCGGCCAGGTCAGGGCACTGGTCCTTCGTGAACTCCCTGAGGGTCTTTTTGGCGATGTACTTCCACGAAGGCTTGGTGACGTCGGTGGGGCTGTCTGGTTTGCGGGAATCATCGGGCGCCGGAGCCTGGCCCGCCTTGGCGGTGCTGGTTTCGGAGGCATCGTGAGTGGCCATGGGGTGTCATCTCATCTCGGGTTGGCATGGGACAGGCCGGTCCCGCCGGGGAGGGCGGAACCGGCCTGTCTGTGACGCTGATTGAAGCATGGCACTGGTTGGTGCCGGTTAGGCCGCCGCCAGGGCTGGCCGGGTCAGGTGTTCTGGACGTGGTCCTTGGCGTCTGTGGCGCGGTCTTTGACGTCTGCTGCTGCGACCTGGCCTTCGGCTTTGACGTGTTCGGCGGCGTCGGTGGCGGTGGCTTTGACGTTTTCCATGGCCTCGCGGGCTGGTTTCTTCAGGCCCTGGGCCATGTCTTTGGCGGCCTCGGTCAGTTCCGTGGTCATCGGTTCCGCGGCGGTTTTGAGGGCGTCCGCGGCTTCGCGTTCCTTTTCGCTGGCCGGGATCAGGGAGGAGAGCAGCATTCCGGCGCCGAACGCGACCAGGCCGGCGGCCAGGGGGTTGCCCTGGGTTTTGGCCTTGACCTGGGCCGGGGCGTCGCCGATGGCCTGGCCGGCGTCGTGCAGGGCGTTCCCGGCGCTGTCGGTCCGGTGGTGGACACCGCTGTGGACGCCGGTGCGGACGCCGGTGGCGTCGTCGGCTGTTCCCATGACTTTCTCCTTCACGCCGAAGACGGCGTCTTTTACCTTGTCCGTTTGCCGGTGGACGATGTTGGACGGGGTGACCTTGTCGGCCACGGCGTCCACGTTGGTGCCCAGGCGGGCGCGGGTTGCTTCTATGTCTGAACGGATTGCGTCCGGGTTTTCGCTCATCGTTTTACCTCACCGGGTTTCAGGGTTGGGGGAATTTCTGAGAGTGTTGCGGCGGTCTGGGGCATGCCTTGGACCTGCTTGAGGTTCTTCCGGCCCGCCGAGGCCAGGACCGCGGCGATGATGGCCCAGATGAGGGCGACGACGACAGCGGACCAGCCCAGGCCCATCAGCGCGCCCAGGGCGTACCAGAGGGCGATGGAGAGGAACAGCAGGACGAAGTGCCCCGCGACGCCGGCGCCGGCGAGCATGCCGCCGCCCTTGCCGGCCCGGGTGGCGGACTGCTTCAGTTCGGCCTTGGCGAGCTCCACTTCCTGGCGCATCAGCGTGGACAGGTCGCGGGTCACCTCACCGAGCAGGTCACCAAGGGAGGTGTTGTCCGCCTTCACGTGCGCCGCACTTGGCGGCGTATCCGGTATCTGGCTGCTCATCATGGCCTGCCGGTCTGACCGTCCGTGGAACGGTCGCGGGTAAGGGGGTCATTGGCCATGGGGTCGTCGGCGAGCTGCCGGTCTCCCAAAGGATCCTCAGCCAGCCGGTTTCCGGACCACGGCTCTTCCGCGATCTGGGGGCTGTCCAACGGACTGGCGGGGCGTGAAGCGTCCCCATAGGCACTTCCCGGCGCGCCGCCGTCGAACCCTGCCGTTGTGGTGGCCGGGCCGGGGAGCTGAACGGGGGGTGCCGGGACGGCGCCGCCGCCCGACGGCGTGTAGCCGCCTGTCCCGGTACCGTACGGGTCTGTGCTGTAGCCGGATGCGGCCTTGTTCGTGGCCGAATCGGGTGCTCCCGCGCTCAAGCTGCGGGTGAGCCGCCCTGCGAGGACGCCTGCTCCGGCAGCAAGGAGGAGGAACGTTCCTGGACGCTGCCGGGCGAAACTCTTGGCTTCATTGAGGAGGGATCCGGGATCCCGCCCGTCCAGCCAGGAGGCAAGTGAGGAGGAACGTTCGGCAGCCTGACGGACCAGGTCTGATGCGACGCCGGGCTGATCGGAGGCCAGGGCCATGGCGTGCAGTTCGTCCGAAACTGACCGGAGGCCGTTGGCTACCTTCTGCTGCTGGGCGCCGGCCTGCTGGGTGAGGTCGTTGCGGGCCTGGTACAGGAGGTCCTTGGCGTTCGCCTTAGCCTCCGACGCGACAGCCCCCGCCTCGGTCCTGGCGGTTTCGGCGACACTCTGCGCAGACTCGGCCGCGGTGCGGGCGACGTCTCCGGCCTCCTGCTTTGCGGCGTCCTTCCTGGACGTTCCGTAAGGGTCACCTGACTGCGGAGCTACTGGCTGTGAGGTTGATGCTGCCGAGGGGAACGTGGTGGCGCGGCGCTCCCCGGTTGTCCCGGGAGTGGCCGGGGGAACCGTGTATTCCGAATCCTCGGGCCATTGGTTCTCTGTCATCTTCGCACTCTCTTTCCAAAGAAGGCCGGTTGTTGATCAAGAACCAGCGATACTGGCCGTAAAATAGTAAGCATGATTACTAACATTAAGTAAGTACCCTTGCTGATAGATTTTCAAACGGGCCAGAAAGCGCCTGCCGTCTTGGCATCGCTGGGACCCGGTCACAACGGAGTGGGAAGAGGTGGGCAGCTTTGGACGTTGCACCGTGGGTTTGGATCGTTATTGCGGTTGTGGTGGTGGCCCTGATTGTGTTGCTGCTGGTAACCGGACGGCGCCGTCGCGCCATTCAGGAGAAGCGGGACGAATCGCATCGCGAAAAGGCCGCGGAAATGCGCCGGAAGGCCGAGAATGTCGAACTTGATGCCCGCGAGAACGAAGCGCGTGCCACGAGGGCCCGTGCCGATGCGGAGCAGGCGCAGGTCCAGGCGGCTCGGCTGAAGCAGGAAGCCGACCATAAGGCCTCCGAAGCCAGGTTGCTCCGCGAGAACGTGGCCGAACACACACGCAAGGCTGACGAGATTGACCCGGACGTTCGCGCGGACAGGGGTGCCAGGGCCGAGGAAAGCCGGACGGCTGCCGTGCCGGACGCTGAAGATCGCCGTGACCGTTCGGATCGGACTGACCGGGATCGGGACGCCCGCATGGATCGCAGCGATCGGGACGATCGCGGAGTCTCGGGCGACGCAGCCCGTACGGATCGCACGGCCGGCCATCACGCGGATGATGCTGATCGCCCCGCCATGGTGGACGATGACCAGCAGGGCCGGACGGACGCAGACCGGGCACGCATGACCGAGGCAGAACGGGCGCGGATGACCGACGCCGAACGGGCCGCCCGGGACAGGCCGGCGTCGGGTAACTAGCACGAACCGGGCGTCCTGGAACGCACTGAAGCAACGCGGGGTCACTCTTCGCCCAATGAAGTCGCCTTATCGGGCCTGGAGTGACCCCGCGTTGCTTCTGCCTACGCTGCTCTGCCCGGCTCCTTTCCGGGAAGGCATTGTTTTATAAGCAAGCTTATGATTTCCTACTGCTAAGTCTTGCCGCAGGCTTTCGGACCCAGACCCGAGGGAGCCACCGACAATGCCGGAATTCCTTGCTGCATACGCCGGCGGAGATGCAACAGTCCGGTATTCGCCGCCGGAATTTGCCCCTGAATTGCCCCCGGAGCCGCAACCGGAGGCGCGTGGGCGTATGCCTGCGGCGGGACACGGACGGCTTCGGGAGGCCTTCGAAAACGGACTGGTCCTGGACTACCTGGACCTCGCTGAAGCACTGGCCGCGCGGTTCGAAGCCCGTGGCCGGGAGCGCGCCGACCTGAACCAGGTGGCTTATCTTGGCCTGGTTAAGGCGGCGCGCGGCTACGACCAGGCAAAAGGCGACAGTTTCCCCGCCTATGCCGCTCCCACCATCACGGGGGAACTGAAAAGGTATTTACGGGACCGGAGCTGGATGGTCCGGCCACCGAGGCACGTCCAGGACCTGCGTTCACTGCTGTTCCGGGCCGAGCCGGAACTGGCGCAGACCCTGGGACGGAATCCAACTGTTTCCGAACTTGCGTGCCACGTCGGCGTTGACGAAGCCGAAGTGCGGGAAGCGATCAGCGCCTCCAACAGCCTCCATCCGGACTCGCTCGACGCCGTCGATCCCCACAGCGATGCGCCGCCGATAGCGGAGGTGCTTGCGTGTCCTGGTATGCCTTATGACCGGCTGGACGATCTGGCCTGCCTGCGCGAGGCAATGCTGGAGCTGGATGCAGATGACCGCGAGTTGCTGTACCGCCGGTATTTCTGCGAAGAGACCCAGGTGCAGCTCGGCAGGCGGCTGGGAATGTCACAGATGCAGGTTTCCCGTCGGCTCGCCCGCGTGCTGGTGGAGCTGCAGCACAAACTGGTGGACAGCAGTCAGTGTGCGGATTCGAGTTCCGAGGCCGCCCTGGGCACGTCCTCAACCGTTACACCCAGCCAACGGTAATCAACGCCCGCGATTCCCGGCCCTCCCTCTGTCCCCTAGGGTTGAACCATGACTGAAGCGGCACACGGATAATGGGCAAACGCGGCAAGTCAGGCGCCAGGAACAGCCAGCGTCCGACGGCGGGCGTCATCGAGGTGCCGAAGGGCACCCTGCCGGACAGCCCCGTCGAGGGGGTCTATTACATCGACACCGGCGACTGTGAGCTGATCGCGGACCAGGACAACTCCAACGGCTGGCTCCTGAAAATCAACGGCGTGATGAGTTCCCACATCGACCTCGCAGATCCGCTGTTCCTCGACTTTGAGTACATGCGCTGGATGGCGGCACTCATCGAATCCCGCTGGCCGCAGCAGCCCAAGGGCGGGCAGTCCAAAGCAGCGGATTCCCACAAGCTGCGCGGACTGCACCTCGGCGGCGGCGCCTGTTCCCTGGCCCGTTACTTCCACTCCGCCTACCCCGACGCGCGTCAGGTGGTGGTGGAGCTTGACGGCAAACTGGCCGAGTATGTCCGGGGCTGGTTCGATCTCCCCAAAGCACCCCTGCTGCGGCTCCGGGTGGGCGAAGCACGCGCTGTCACCGAGACGCTGACGGAGGACAGCCGGGACTTCATCATCCGGGACGTCTTTGCCGGATCCCTGACGCCGCGTCCGCTGACCACCGCGGAGTTCAACGGCCACATCCGGCGCGTCCTGGCACCCGGCGGGATCTATGTGGTCAATTCAGGTGACGCCCCGGATCTGAAGAACGCGCGCGAGGACGCAGCCACCATCGCGTCCAGCTTTGAGCACACCCTCATCATCGCGGACCCCGCCATGCTCAAGGGCCGCCGCTACGGGAACATGGTCATGGCCGGGAGCGACAGCCCGCTCGACGGCGACCCGCAGTTGGCCCGCAGGCTCCTCGGCGGCGCCGTCCCCGCGCACATCTGGAATGACGCCCAGGTGCGCGCCTTCGCCGCAGGCTCACCGGTGCGGCACGACCCCGGACCACCAGCATTGAGCGCTCCCTAAGGGCTTTTCTGCGCCAGCATGTAAGGGGCGGTTACGGAGCAGCAGTCGGGGGTTTTGCCCGTCCCAGCAGCGCTTCCCGGTGTGCCAAAGTCTGGTCCCGCAAGGCCTGCACCACCGCGGCCACGGCAGGGCGCCGCATCGAGTCCGGCCGCAGCACCATCCAGTAGGGCAGCAGTTCGGCAACTTCGTCCGGCAGCAAACGGACCAGGTCCTCGTGCAGGTCACCCATGAAACAGGGCAGGAAGCCAATGCCTGCGCCGGCACGCGTGGCCTCCACATGCACGAACACATTGGTGGACGTGAGCCCGTCCCGCATGGCCGGCACCAGGCGGCGTGGAGCATCGAGGTCGTCGACCTGCAGCATGGAGTCCACGAAATACACCAGCGGATGCTCCGTCAGTTCCGCCACACTGGCCGGCGTACCGTTCTCCGCCAGATAGGCACGCGACGCGTACATCCCCAGCATGTATTCGCCCAGCCGCACGGCCTCGGCCCGGTGGACCTGAGGTTCGCCCACCACCACTTCGATGTCCAGTCCCGAGCGCTGCTGCAGCGCCCGCCGTGTCATGGTGACCACCTCGACGCTGAGGCCGGGGTGGTCCCGGCGCAGCCTCGCCACGGCGGGGGCCGCAATGTAGGCACTGAATCCGTCGGTGGCAGTCATGCGGACGGTGCCGGTAATGGGGTCGGGCACCCGGCCGGCGGGTCCCAGCGCCCCTATCGCGGCTTCTACCTGTTCGGCCACCCTGACAGCGTCGGTTCCGAGGTCCGTGAGCTCCCAGCCGCCCGCGGCCCGGGCGAGGACGCGTCCGCCCAGCGCTTTTTCCAGGGCGGCGATCCGGCGGGAAACGGTGGTGTGGTTCAGTCCCAGGGCTTGGGCCGCCGTCGTAAATCTTGCTGACCGGGACACCTCGAGCAGCACCAGCAGGTCATCGGGGTTTGCCTTCATATCTGCAATTATGCACATGTGTCCTGCTGGATTGGCCATTGAATGCGTGGCTTTGTGCAGTAATACTCGGTGGAGCCATTTAGTGCTGTGGATCACAGCGCGTGTCACAGTGGACACTAAGGAGAAACTCAATGAGCGTAGAGCAGCGCTCGGCAGATAATGCCGCCGGACCCGCATCCAAGGGTTCCGGACTCAAGAAGATCGTGGCCGCCTCCATGGTGGGCACGGTAGTGGAATGGTACGAATTCTTCCTCTACGCCACTGCAGCAACGCTTGTCTTTGGCAAGTACTTCTTCCCCGCCACCGGCAACGAACTTGACGGCATCATCCAGGCATTCCTCACCTATGCCGTGGGATTCGTCGCCCGCCCGCTCGGTGGCATCGTCTTCGGACAGATCGGTGACAAGCTGGGCCGCAAACCCACGCTTCAGCTCACCATCATCATCATCGGTGTGTCCACGTTCCTGATGGGCTGCCTCCCGGGCTTCGCCGACATCGGCTACCTGGCTCCGGCCCTGCTTGTCATCCTGCGCTTCATCCAGGGCTTCGCCCTCGGTGGTGAATGGGGTGGCGCGGTGCTGCTGGTTGCCGAACACAGCCCCAACGCTTCCCGCGGGTTCTGGTCCAGCTGGCCCCAGGCCGCAGTTCCGGTGGGTAACCTCCTCGCCACGCTGGTGCTTTTCATCATGTCCTCCACACTGAGCCCCGAGGCATTCCTGGGCTGGGGCTGGCGCGTGGCGTTCTGGCTCTCAGCCGTGATCGTTTTCGTTGGCTACTACATCCGCACCCACGTCACCGAGGCGCCCATCTTCCTGGAGGCCAAGGCGCTGGTGGAGAAGGAACAGGCCGTCAGCTACGGCGTCTTTGAGGTGGTGCGCAAGTACCCCAAGGGCATCCTGCAGGCCATGGGGCTGCGCTTCGCGGAGAACATCATGTACTACCTGGTGGTCAGCTTCGCGATCGTCTACCTCAAGAGCGTCCACAAGTACGACACGTCGTCGCTGCTGCTGGCGCTCCTGATCGCCCACGTCATCCACTTCCTGGTCATCCCGCAGGTGGGCCGCCTGGTGGACCGCTGGGGCCGGAAGCCGGTTTACCTCATCGGTGCCATCACCGGCGCCACCTGGCCCTTCTTTGCCTTCCCGATGTTCGACACCAGGAACCCGGTGGTCATCGTCCTCGCCGTGACCATCGGCCTCTGCCTGCACGCGTTTATGTATGCCGGCCAGCCTGCCATCATGGCCGAGCTCTTCCCCACCCGGATGCGTTACGCCGGTGTGTCCCTGGGCTCGCAGGTCACGTCGATCTTCGCCGGTTCCCTGGCGCCGCTGCTGGCCACGCAGTGGCTCAAGGACACCGGATCATGGCTTCCCACCGCCATCTACCTCGTGGTGGCGTGTGCCATTACCACGGCGGCAGTGTTGAGCCTCAAGGAAACCAAGGGCA
This sequence comes from Pseudarthrobacter cremeus, assembly GCF_051857465.1. Taxonomy (NCBI): domain Bacteria; kingdom Bacillati; phylum Actinomycetota; class Actinomycetes; order Micrococcales; family Micrococcaceae; genus Pseudarthrobacter; species Pseudarthrobacter cremeus. The sequence goes on from NZ_JBPZHC010000006.1 coordinate 128,813, forward strand.
TCGCCCTTCAGGAAGTGGACAGGGCTGACGCCGAGCGCGAAGGCTTGACAGTAGCAGCCGCGCGCTGAGAAGCATGAGCCGGCTTCAGCCTGTGCTGGAGCCGGCCTCGCGCATTGAAAAATCCGCAACGGAAGGCAGGGTTATGGAATACACACTGAACGGCCGCAAGGCGCTCGTCACGGGAGGCGCCGGCGGTATCGGTGCCGCCAGTGTGCGGGCCCTCGCCGCGCAGGGCGCAAAGGTGGTGATCGCGGACGTTGACGCTACCGCGGCGGAAGCACTTGCCGATGAAGTGGGCGGCACAACCTGGGCCGTGGACCTGCTGGACGTGGACAGCCTCACCACCCTGAGCCTGGACTGCGACATCCTGGTGAACAACGCCGGAATCCAGCGGATCAGCCCCATTGAGGACTTCGAGCCGGCTGATTTCCGCCGGCTGATCACCCTCATGCTGGAGGTGCCGTTCCTCCTGATCCGGGCGGCGCTGCCGCACATGTATGCGAACAACTTCGGCCGCATCATCAACCTGTCCTCCGTGCACGGCATCCGTGCCTCCCCGTTCAAAAGCGCGTACGTATCCGCCAAACACGGCCTTGAGGGGCTGAGTAAGGTGACGGCGCTGGAGGGCGGGGAGCATGGAGTCACGTCCAACTGCATCAACCCGGGCTACGTGCGCACGCCCCTGGTGGAATCCCAGATCGCTGACCAGGCCAAGGTCCATGGGATCCCCGAGTCCGAGGTCCTTTCCAAAATCATGCTGACCGAGGCTGCCATCAAGCGGCTGGTGGAACCGGAGGAAGTGGCCTCCCTGGTGGCATGGCTGGCGTCTGACCACGCAGGCATGGTCACTGGAGCCAGCTACACCATGGACGGCGGCTGGTCCGCCCGCTGAGGCAGGCCTGCAACCCCTGCCGGCACCTGCGCGCAGGGCTATTCCTGCCTCCTGAGCTGCCGGTGGTCAAAGTGGAGAATTCCCGTTGCGGTTCCGACCCCCACGCTCGGACCGCGGCGGGATACCACTATCCCCTCGCGGCGGCCGTTGAACGGATCCTCCGCCACCACGGCATCTCCCAGCCGGTAGGGACTGCTCGGTGCGGTGGCTCGCCGGAGCCAGGCAAGGACCCGGGACACGGTTCGGGCGATGAGGTAGGACAGGCTGACGGGCCGGCCCATGCTGGCCAGGTCCTGGACGTGCGTTTTCACCATGGAAACCACTCCTTGGAACGGCGCCAGGCCGCTCGCTGCGGTGCGGTTGCCGGAACGCTCCCAGCAGAGGATGGTCCTCCTATTCCTGGCTGGCACCTGAGGAATACGCTAGGCGCTATTCACACCAGTCACACCAGTAACAAGTACTCAATTTTTGATCGAGCCACCACTTGGTGTTGTTCCGGTCGGCGCGGTGTCCCTGGCGGCCGGCTTCGCCTCAGCGCTGGCCGTTGATGATGTCTTCGGCATTGTTGAAAGCCCATGTGACGAGCGGGACCAGCAGGGCGGTCAGTTCATAGCCGCGCTCAGTCAGGCTGTAGTCCACCCGTGGAGGTATCACCGGCTGCGCCTTCCGGAGCACCAGGCCGTCCCGTTCCAGGGTCTTCAGGGTCTGGGCCAGCATCTTCTCGCTGATGCCTTCGGCCCGCCGTCGAAGTTCACTCCACCGCTGCCCGCCCTCGGAAAGTGACAGCAGGACCAGGACGCCCCACTTGGAGGTGACGTGGTCCAGCACGGTCCGGCTGGGGCAGCCGGCCGGGAACACGCCGTCGGCAAAATCCACCGGCAGCGGAGCCGGCAGTGCACTGAATTCCACGCTGCTGATCGTCATGCCTCCAGCTTACCGAAACTCCCGTACCTTACTTCAAGGTTAGTACCTTACTTCAAAGTGCGTACTCTCCCTCAGGAAGTAATTGATGTGGTTCCCCGTTGTGGAAGGTGACCCCCTTACAAATGGTGAAAGGAACCACCCATGAGCATCGTCATTACCGGAGCAACCGGACAGCTTGGCCGCCACGTCGTCGAGGCCCTCCTGGAGCGGAACGTCCCGGCAGGGGAGATCGTGGCCGCAGGCCGTTCCATCGGGAAGCTTTCGGACTTCGCGGCACGCGGTGTGCAGGTCCGGGCCATGGACTATACGGACGCCGCGTCCGTTGCGAAGGCGCTCGAGGGCGCCACCAAAGTACTCCTGATCTCCGGCAGCGAGGTTGGCCAGCGGGTTGAGCAGCACCGCACGGTCATCGAGGCCGCAGCGGCGGAGGGCGTGGAGCTCATCGCATACACCAGCATCGCCAACGCCGATACCACCGGCATGAAGCTGGCCGCCGAGCACCAGGCCACCGAGGCCATCCTCAAGGCCTCCGGGGTCCCGTTCGTGCTCCTCCGCAACGGCTGGTACCTGGAGAACTACACCGATCAGCTCCCGGGGACCCTGGCCCAGGGCGCCGTCGCGGGCAGTGCTGGAGACGGGAAGGTCAGTGCCGCGTCCCGGGCAGACTATGCCGCGGCTGCTGCCGCCGTGCTGGCTTCGGCCGAAAACCAGGCCGGCAAAGTCTATGAACTGGGCGGGGACCACTCCTTCACCCTGGCTGAACTTGCCCGGGAGATCAGCGCCGCCGCCAACAAGACCGTGGCCTACCAGGACCTCCCGGCCGGAGACTACGCCGGTCTGCTGGCAGGTTTCGGCGTGCCGCGGCCCTTCGCCGACATCCTGGCGGACTCAGACCTCGGCATCGCCCGCGGTGACCTGCACGTCAGCGGATCCGATCTGAGCGACCTGATCGGCCGGCCCACGACGCCGATGCCCACCGCTGTCCGCTCGGCGCTCGCTGCCGTCTGACGGCAGCACACGCCCTGCCCGCACGCTCTGGCACTTCCTGCAGGTTCTGACCCAACGCTCCCTCATCTCCTGCGCTGTTTGGGCCCACGCTTTCTCACTTAATGTGCGGGGGCGTGGGCCGGTCAGGACCTGCTGCCGGTCAGCGCCAGCGTTCCGCCGAGGCCGATCATCATGACCCCGCCGGCGGCGCTGAGCGTCGAGATGCGCCTCGGGGAACGGGCAAACCAGTGCCGGGCGGTGCCGGCGGCCAGGGCCCAGATGCTGTCCGAGACGAGCGCTATGACCAGGAAAACCGCGCCCAGGGACGCCAGCTGCAGGGGAATGCTGCCGGACGGGTAGTCAACGAACTGCGGCAGGACCGCCACGAAGAACACGATCGACTTGGGGTTCGTGGCACCCACCAGGAATCCCTCGCGAAGCATGCGCCAGGTGGAGGACGACGGCGGCGGGGCGCCCGCCGTCGTACGTCCGCTCCGGTGCCGGATCGCCTGAACTCCGAGGTACACAAGGTAGGCCGCACCGGCGAATTTGATGGCCGTGAACAGCACCATCGATTCTGCCAGTGCTGCGCCGACTCCCAAGGCTACGGCGATGACCTGCGGAACCATGCCCAGGGCGTTACCCAACACGCTCAGGAGGCCGCCTTTGCGTCCGAGGGCGAGGGAACGGCCGATGACAAACAGTACGCTGGGGCCGGGGATGGCGATGAGCACCAGCGAGGCCAAGGCAAACGCCAGGACATTGGTGAACGGAACCATGCCTGATGATAACCTCGGCCGCCGCCGGGGGTCGATGCTCAGCTGCCGGCGGAAACCGCGGTGGTGACCACCGGCATTGTCGGGGTCTCGTCCACCAGTTCGGCCCGCCGTCGTCCGTTCCCTTTGACCCATACCCGGTACGCCAGGACCAGCAGTCCCAGCCACACCGCTCCCACGTACAGCGCCACGCGGGTGTCCTCGAAGGCGCCGAGGACGGCGATCACCAGCGCCATGAACGCGATGGTCAGCACTGATGCCGCCGGCCACCAGGGCGACGGGAATTCCGACGCCGGCAGGCCGTTACGGGCGATCTCACGTTTCATGGCAACGTGGGAGGCCAGGATCATCACCCACACCCAGACGGTGGCGAACGTGGCAATCGAGGCGATCAGGATGAAGACGTCCTCGGGGATGACTGCGTTCAGGACAACGCCCACCAACAGGATCCCGGCCATCATCACCACCGTCATCCACGGAACGCCGTGGCGCGAGACCTTGCCGAACACTGCGGGAGCGTGGCCCTGGTTGGACAGGCCAAACAGGATGCGGCCTGCGCCGAAAATGTCGCTGTTGATGGCGGACAGGGCGGCAGTGATGACCACGGCGTTCAGGATGTGGGGTGCCGCCGGGATGCCCAGGCCACTGAAGATCTGGACGAACGGGCTGCCGTTGGTGCCGATTTCGGTCCAGGGGAAAAGGCTCATGAGGACGCCAAGGGTCAGGACATAGAACAGCAGGACCCGGACCGGGACCGTGTTGACGGCCTTGGGGATGACTGTCTTTGGATCCGCTGCTTCGCCGGCAGTGATGCCGAGTGTCTCGATCCCGCCGAAGGCGAACATCACGACGGCGAACGATGCCAGAAGCCCCTCGAAGCCGTTGGGGAAGATCCCGCCATGCTCCACGAGATTACCCAGGCCAGGCGCCACCGTTGACCCGCCCGCCTGGAAACCGAACGCAATGATGGCTGCGCCGCCCACGATCATGGCAATGATGGCGACGACCTTGATCAGCGAGAACCAGAATTCAAGCTCGCCGAACACCTTGACGCTGAGCAGGTTGAGGGCGGCGAGGAAGCAGATGATGGCCAGGATCCAGATCCAGCGGTCCACCTGGGGGAACCAGAAGCCCATGTAGATGCTGAACGCGGTGACATCGGCTATGGCCACAATCGCCATCTCAAAAACGTAGGTCCAGCCGGTCACAAATCCCGCCAGCGGACCGAGGTAGCGGCTGGCGTACTGGCCGAACGAGCCCGAAACCGGGTGGCGGACGGCCATTTCACCAAGTGCCCGCATCACCATGAACACCGCAGCGCCGCCGATGATGTAGGCGATCAGGACTGCCGGGCCGGCCTTCTGGATGGCGGACGCGGAACCGTAGAACAGCCCGGTTCCAATGGCCGAGCCGAGCGCCATGAAGCGGATGTGCCGGACGTTCAGTCCCCGGTTCAGGACACTTTCGACGGCGGCACCCGGCCTCCGTTTTTCGGTTGGCTTTGTATCGTCACTCGTGGCCTTCAGTGCTGGCTGCATTCACATACCTTCTCGTCATTGGGAGGGGGGTCGCTAACCAGCAGACCATTCCGGCGCCCGACGTGATGAGCCTCACGGGCGCTTGGTGTCTTTGATCTCAGACTGGAGAACCCGCTTCCGTTGAGGAGTCTAAAACTCTTGACACAATGTCTGGTTTTCTTCACATTGGAGATGTCAGGTTTGTTTTACATCTTAAGTTGCGCCGGGAGATGAAATGTCCTTCGAAGAGAAGAGCGCCTGGATCATGGGCGTGGTCGCCATAGGTTCCTACGGCGTGTATCTTGCCATCGTCCTGGGCATGGCCGGCGGCATGCCCCTTACTGATGTCCCGTATATCGCCCCGTTGCTGTGGACAGTGGGGGCTTCCATTGCCGCGTCCATTGCGCTGCACGCTGTGTTCGGAATTCTCTCGCCCAGGGACGCCGGGAAGAAAGACCAGCGGGACCGGGAGATCTACAGGTTCGGTGAGTACATCGGTCAGTCGTTTCTGGTGATCGGGGGAGTTGCCGCGCTGTTGATGGCCATGACGGAGACGGACCATTTCTGGATCGCCAACGTCATCTATCTGGCCTTTGTGCTGTCTGCGGTCCTGGGGTCAATCGCGAAGATTGTTGCCTACCGCCGGGGGTTCCAGCCGTGGTGAAACCTACGCGGGTGACCAACTCCATCCGTCGGTTGCGCTTCGAGCGGGGCGAGATGACCCAGGCAGACCTTGCGGAGCGCGTGGGCGTCACGCGCCAGACCGTCATTGCCATCGAGCAGGGGCGTTACTCGCCGTCGCTGGAGATGGCCTTTCAGATCGCCCACGTGCTCAGCGTTCCGCTGGAGGACGTTTTCCAGTACCCGGATCAAGAAGGAGATGCATCATGAAAGCTATCGTGCAGGATGTCTACGGGAATGCGGACGTGCTTAGGTTGCGGGAGATTGCCCGGCCGGCGCCGGGCAACGGCGAGGTGCTCATCCGGGTTCGCGCCGCCGGCGTCGACCAAGGAGTCTGGCACCTCATGACGGGGTTGCCGTACCTGATCCGCCTCTTCGGCTATGGATTGACGGAGCCGAAGGTGCCCGTCCGTGGCCGGGAGGTGGCCGGCGTCGTGGAAGCCGTAGGGGCCGGCGTGACCCGGTTCCGGCCCGGCGACGAGGTGTTCGGCACCTGCGAAGGGTCTTTCGCCGAATTCGTCTGCGCCAAGGAAGCACTGCTGGCCCGTAAGCCGCTGAACCTGACTTTTGGGGAGGCGGCAGCGGCGCCCATCTCTGCTGTCACAGCACTGCAGGCAGTCCGGGATGCCGGGCGGGTCTCTGCTGGCCAGAAGGTCCTGGTCATCGGGGCGGGTGGGGGAGTAGGCACCTTCACGGTTCAGGTAGCGAAGGCGTTCGGGGCCGAGGTTACCGGAGTCTGCAGTGCCGGCAAGGCGGACCTGGTCCGGTCACTCGGCGCCGACCACGTTATCGATTACACCCAAGACGATTTTTCCCAGGCGGGAGTGCTCTACGACGTCATCATCGACACGGCCGGCAACAGGCCGTTGTCCCTACTGCGGCGCGCGCTCGCACCAAAGGGAGTGTTGGTGATCGTCGGCGGCGAGGGTGGAGGGAAGCTGACCGGCGGGTTTCAGCGGTCCCTCGGTGCGCCGTTCGTTTCGCTGTTCTCAGGACAGAAGTTCAAGGGACTTGTCGCGAAGGAATCCCACTGCGATCTCGAGGCCCTGACCGCGCTGATCGAAGCCGGCAGCGTGAAACCCGCAGTGGACAGGGTGTTTCCTCTCGCGGAAGCCCCCGCTGCTGTTTCTCATCTTCGCCAGGGCGGGGTCCGCGGCAAGGTGGTTGTCAGCATCTGAGGTTTATGACTGGGCAGAACATCCTGGGGCGATTGAACCGGCTCCAGGGTTATCCACATAGGCCTTTTTCTGCGCTGTTTTTGTCGGTGCCGCGCAGGATGATGGGGGTATGGAAAGCACGACGGCGGATGAGGTGTTGGAGCGCATCACGGCGTCCGCTGCTGGCCGTGTCGTTGCCGCTGGCGGTGCCGTTGCCTCTGCTCCTGTCCTTGGCTCGGCGCCTGCATTTGCCACTGCCAGTCTTGAGGGCGGCGCCGGCGACGCCGATTTTCAGGACGAGGCGCTTTTCCCGTCGGATCCTTTGCGCCGGCGGAAGGATCAGTGCCTGGACCGGCTGGCGGAGATTGCCAGGCTTGAGGCCCGGACCGCGGCGGAGAAGGTCCGCGTTATTGCGGAATTGGTCGAGGTCTCCGGGGCGTTGGACCCACCGGCGCAGTCGGCGCAGGAAGCCACTGCTCAGGAGATGGCGTTGGTCGCGGAGGTCGCCTGTGCTTTGGCGGTCGGTGAGCGGACCGCCTCCACACTGCTGGCCGAATCCCACGCCCTAACCACTGCTTTGCCGTTGACCCTCGCGGCGCTGACGGCCGGGGCAATTTCGTGGCAGCATGCCCGGGTGATGGTGGACGAGACCACCAATCTGGATGCTGCTGCTGTCCAGGCGTTGGAGGCGCATTTCCTGGACCCCGGGGTGGAGAACCCCAACCGGGGCTGCCCGGCCGGGGAACTGGTTGCGTCCAGGTTCCGGCACAAAGCCCGGATCTGGCGGGAACGGCACCACCCGGTCAGCATCGAAAAACGCCACGCCAGGTCGGTGGCCGACCGGCGGCTGGAATACCGGCCGGACCGGGACGGGATGGCCTGGCTTTCGGCGTACCTGCCCGCTGACCAGGCCGCCGGGATCTGGAACCGCACCACCGCCGCCGCCAGAGCCTTGCAGGGCCCGGACGAGGACCGCACCATGACCCAGAGGCGGGCCGACATCGCCGCCAACCTGCTCCTCGGCGGCGACATTGAGTCCAATATGGAAGCCAGCGGCACCGCGGTTCTGGCTGACGGAGGCACCGGGCCGACGGCGGACACGGGTAGCGGCAAGGACGGAAGTGCCGCGGGGCGGGTTCCGTCACCGCGGGCGCAGGTCCTGCTCACCGTGCCTATCATGTCCCTGCTCGGCGCCACGGATGAGCCGGCGATGCTGGATGGGTACGGGCCGATCCCGGTCACCATGGCACGCAGGCTCATCGCGGACGGCGCCACGTCCTTCCACCGGGTCCTGATCGACCCCAGGGACGGTGCACCGCTGGAGATCGGCCGGACCAGCTACCCGGTCACCAAAGCCCAACGCCAATGGCTGCGGCTGCGGGACGGGAAGTGCCCGTTCCCGGGCTGCCACAACCAGTCCCTGGACAACGAAGCGGACCACCTCCTCGCCTGGGGTAAGGGCGGCACCACCGGCATCAGCAACCTGGCCCAGCCCTGCCCGAAACACCACAAACTGCGGCATACCGGCGGCTGGGAACCCGGCCCGGCCACCAAAGACCATCCGCCGGGCTGGACCTCACCGACAGGCAGACATTACGCCAGTGAATACCCCGACTGGGAACCACCACAACTACCGGACGAAATGCAGGGCCAGCTATGAAATCAGGAGCCGGGCCGCAGCACGTCTAAAGAACCTGAACGGGTCTTTACGGGGCAAGAGGAATCGGGGCCGAGCTTTGCCCAGGGCGAGCAACCCGCCCGGGTTTAGGGGTTATCCCGGCCTTGAGCCTTCTGCGTCGCATCGAAAGCAGCCCGCGCCGCCGCCTCAATGGTGGCGCGGTGCGCCGACCATTCTTCGGGGCCGCGCGGCGTCAGGTTCGGATCGCCGGGCCGCTGGCCGGCCGTTCCATCGATGAGTTCGTGCAGGATGTCCGCATGGCCCAGGTGATGTGCCCTTTCAGCAACCATGTGAACCAAAATCTGGTGCAGGGTGACGTCCCGCCGGTCCTCGGACCACCACGGCACCACACCCGCCGCATCCAATGGCAGGGCATCGATGGTTGCGTCGCTGTGCGCCGCGGCTGACAGGTGCAACCCGACGATGTACTCACGGGTTTCATCGGCGGTGACCCAGAGGTCGGCGTCGGGTGCGGCATCGTCGTCGTACCAAGGCAGGTGTACACCGCTGGGACGGCCGAAGACCTCACCAAAGTAGCCAAGCTCCACACTGGCCAGGTGCTTGACCAGCCCCAGCAGATTGGTGCCTGTAGGAGTGAGCGGACGGCGGACCTCGTACTCGTTCAGGTCGTCCAGCTTGCCCAGGAGGTTATCCCGCCTGACCCGCAGATAACGGTGCAGTGTTTCTTTTTCGTCCATGGCGGGCACTCTATCGAACGGCGCCGGAATCGCCGCCGGCGGGCTGGGTCCACACATACGGTGTGGTGGTCGTGATTGCGGTGAATCCCAACCTTCGCAGGATCGGCTCGCTGGCGGCAGAGGCATCCACCTGCAGGTATTTCACCCCGCGGGCGGCGGCCACCCGGGCGCGGGTGGCCACCAACGCCTTGTAGATCCCGCGACCACGCCATTCCGCCAAAGTCGAGCCACCCCAAAGGCCGCCGAAGTCCGTGCCGGGATTAATCTCCAGCCAGGCTGCCGACACCACAACCCCTGCAGCCTCGGCCATAAAGACCACCAGGTTTTCCGGGTCAGACCCCAGACGGCCATCCAGGTCCTCAACCACCCAGCCGTAGTCGGCGCCCCACACCGCGGACTTCATGGCGGCGATCCGTTCAAGGTCGCGCCGTTCGGACACCTGGCTCAGCTGCACCCCATTCGGGACCACGGATTCAACGGCCATCGGGGCCGACTCGCCCACCAGAACCGTCTCGCGGTCTTCCGGTACAAATCCTGCAGCGAGAAGGCGCACCTCAAGGTCTGTCGGGAGGTCATGTGCCCGGGTTTTCCACTCCACGGCTTCTCCGCGGGCTGCAAAGTAGTCACGCTGTTCCACAATCAACCTGTCGAGCATTTTGCCTTCAACGCCAAGATCACGAACCGATTCGATGAATCCGCGCCGCTGTCCGGTCACCCGAAGCAGTTGACCCAGCAGTTGATACTCGTGGCCAGCCGGAACCGCCGGGGGCACCAGCCGGCGCAGTTGGGAATCGTACGCTGCGAGGATATCGGCGGTTGAGACCATGGGGTCCAGCCTAGGACATCCCGCAGTAGGGACTGGACGGCCAGCCATGTCTGGTATTTCAGACATTGAAGTGGTCTGATGGCCCTGAGGGCGTGTAGGAACGGCGCAAGGTTAAGTACGGGATCCCGGACAGCGGAGAATCCCACACAAGGAACCGGAGGAGGCGGAAGGGTGATTGACACGGAGGCCAGGCCCCAGGGCCGTGAATCAAAGGCGACTTCAAAGGTCCCTGCTGCCGAGAACACGCTGCGCATCCTCAAACTGCTGGCCTCGAAGCGGGGGCCGATGGCGGCGTCGAGCATTGCCACATCACTGGGCCTTCCCCGCTCCAGCGTCTACCACCTGCTGGGTGTCATGGAGGCGAACGGTTTTGTCCTGCACCTCCATGAGGAGCAGCGTTACGGGCTCGGCATCAGCGCGTTCGAACTCAGCTCGGCCTATTCGCGGCAGGAACCACTATCGCGTCTGGGCAGGCCGCTGCTGGCATCGCTGGTGGATGTGATTGGTGAGAGTGCGCACCTCGCGGTGCTTCATGGCCGCGACGTCCTCTACATCGTGGAGGAACGGGCTAAAAACCGTCCTTCCCTGGTGACCGACGTCGGCGTCCGCCTTCCGAGCCACCTCACCGCCAGCGGCAGGGCAATTCTTGCCGCACTGCCGAAGTCCCAGGTCCGCGCGCTCTATCCGAATGCGGCGGCGTTCACTGCCCGGCACGAGGTGGAAGGCGCCATCATGAAGTACTCGGCGCTGTCTTCGCACCTCGATCAGGTCAGGCAGCGGGGTTACGCCACCGAGCACGGCGAAGTGACCCCCGGCTTCGGTTCCATCGCGGCCGCCGTCACGGACCACGTGGGATGGCCGACGGCGGCAGTCGCCGTCACCTTCCTGGAGGACAAACTACCGGCGGACCAATGGCCGGCGCTCGCGGCCCGTGTGCAGAAGGCAGCGGACGAGCTGTCGGTCCGCATCCACGGCCGCCCGGCCAAATAGCCCGGCCAAATAGCCTGGCGAAATAGCACTGCCCACGAGAGCCCGGCCGGTCTGGAATCCCGGACAGCACCCCCTTGAAAGGCCTGTTTCCACTGCTGGGAAGCGGCTTTAGTAGATACAGAACCTCTTCCCAACACAACACGAGAAGGAGCCACCATGGCACCCGCCGATTTCACCACCGGTGCCCGCCCGGTCAAAGCAGCCCGGGGCACCACGCTCACTGCCAAGAGCTGGCAGACCGAGGCGCCGCTGCGCATGCTCATGAACAACCTGGACCCCGAGGTGGCCGAACGCCCCGATGATCTGGTGGTCTACGGCGGCACCGGCCGCGCCGTCCGGTCCTGGGCAGCGTTCGACGCGATCACCCGCACCTTGGAGACCATGGAGAAGGACGAAACCCTCCTGGTCCAGTCCGGCAAGCCCGTCGGTGTCTTCCGCACCAACGAATGGGCGCCGCGCGTCCTGCTCGCCAACTCCAACCTCGTCGGCGACTGGGCCAACTGGCCCGAATTCCGCCGCCTCGAGGCCGAGGGCCTGATGATGTACGGCCAGATGACCGCCGGGTCCTGGATCTACATCGGCACCCAGGGCATCCTGCAGGGCACCTTCGAAACCTTCGCCGCGATCGCCCGGAAGCTCACCGGGGACGAGAACGGCACCCTTGCCGGCACCCTGACCCTCACCGGCGGCTGCGGCGGCATGGGCGGCGCCCAGCCGCTCGCCGTCACCCTGAACGAGGGCGCCTGCCTGATCGTCGACGTCGACGAGACCCGCCTGCGCCGCCGTGCCGGCAAGCGCTACCTCGACGAGGTGGAAAGCGACCTCGACGCCGCCATCGCCAAGGTGCTCAAGGCCAAGGAGGAGCGCCGCGGCTGGTCCGTCGGCTACGTCGGCAACGCCGCCACCGTCTTCCCGGAGATCCTGCGCCGCCACAATGCCGGCGAACTCACTGTGGACATCGTCACGGACCAGACCTCCGCGCACGATCCGCTGAGCTACTTGCCCGAGGGCATCACGGTGGAGGAATGGCACCGCGAAGCCGCCGCCGATCCGGAGGGCTTCACCAAGAAGGCACAGGCCTCGATGGCCAGGCACGTCCAGGCCATGGTGGAATTCCAGGACGCCGGCGCCGAGGTGTTCGACTACGGCAACTCCATCCGCGACGAGGCCCGCAAGGGCGGCTACAACCGCGCCTTCGAATTCCCCGGCTTCGTCCCGGCCTACATCCGGCCGCTGTTCTGCGAGGGCATGGGCCCGTTCCGCTGGGTGGCGCTCTCCGGCGACCCGGAGGACATCGCCGTGACGGACGCGGCGATCAAGGAATTGTTCCCCGAGAACAAGCACCTGCACCGCTGGATCGACGCCGCGCAGGAACGTGTCGAGTTCGAAGGCCTGCCGGCGCGCATCTGCTGGCTGGGCTATGGCGACCGCGCCAAGGCCGGGCTGCTGTTCAACCAGCTGGTCAAGGAGGGCAAGGTCAAGGCACCCATCGTGATCGGCCGCGACCACCTCGACTCCGGCTCCGTCGCCTCCCCGTACCGCGAAACCGAAGCCATGGCCGACGGCTCCGACGCCATCGCCGACTGGCCCCTGCTCAACGCCCTGCTCAACACCGCATCGGGCGCCACCTGGGTCTCCATCCACCACGGCGGCGGCGTCGGCATCGGCCGCTCCATCCACGCCGGCCAGGTATCCGTCGCAGACGGCACCGACCTCGCTGCGCAGAAACTCGAACGCCTCCTCACCAACGACCCCGGCATGGGCGTCATCCGCCACGTCGACGCCGGCTACGACCGCGCCGTCGAAGTCGCCAAGGAACGCGGCGTCCGCATCCCCATGAACGAAGGCAAGTAACCATGACCCTCCCCACGAACTCCCTGACCTCGCAAGCCCGGCCAGGGAACCCTGTCCGCGTGGGCCCAACCCACGAACCGCTCAACGTCACCCTCGGCTCCAGCGGCGTCACCCCGGAGGACGTCGTCGCCGTCGCCCGCCACAACGCCAAGGTGACCATTTCCCAGGACGCCCTGGACACGGTGGCCAAGGTCCGCGCGCATATCGATGACCTTGCCCACAGCGCGGCTCCGGCCTACGGCATCTCCACCGGCTTCGGTGCATTGGCGAACCGGCATATCCCCGCCGAACTCCGCACGCAGCTGCAGAAGTCGCTGATCCGCAGCCACGCCGCCGGCATGGGACCGGCCGTGGAACGCGAGGTGGTCCGCGGCATCATGTTCCTGCGCGCCAAGACCCTCGCCTCAGGCCGCACCGGCGTCCGCCCCGTGGTGCTGCAGACCATGGTGGACGTGCTCAACGCAGGCATCACCCCCGTGGTCCGCGAATTCGGGTCGCTCGGCTGCTCCGGCGACCTCGCGCCTCTCTCGCACTGCGCCCTCGTGCTGATGGGGGAGGGTGAAGCCGCGGGGCCCGACGGCGTGACGTATGGCGGGCGGGGCGAGGAGCCTGTCGCCGTACTGCTTGCCGGGCACGGCATCGAGCCCGTCACCCTTGCCGAGAAGGAGGGACTGGCGCTGGTCAACGGTACCGAGGGCATGCTGGGAATGCTCCTGATGGCCATCGCGGACCTTCGCCAGCTGGTGACGACGGCGGACATCACCGCCGCGCTGAGCGTTGAGGCCCTGCTGGGGACCGACCAGGTGTTCTTGCCTGAGCTGCACGCGGCGCTGCGTCCGCACCCCGGCCAGGCAGCCAGCGCTGACAATATGCTGCGCGTGCTGTCCAATTCGCCCATTGTGGCCTCCCACCGCGTGGGCGATTCCAAAGTCCAGGACGCGTACTCCCTGCGCTGCGCACCCCAGGTGGCGGGTGCCACCCGGGACACGGTGGACTATGCCGCCTTGGTGGCATCCCGTGAACTGGCTGCCGCGATCGACAATCCTGTGGTCCTGGCGGATGGCCGCGTGAGCTCCAACGGGAATTTCCACGGCGCGCCGGTGGCCTACGTTTTGGACTTCCTCGCCATCGCGGTGGCGGACCTGAGCTCCATTGCGGAGCGCCGCACGGACCGCATGCTCGACCCGGCACGCTCCCACGGGCTGCCTGCCTTCCTGGCTGCGGATCCCGGCGTGGATTCCGGCCTGATGATTGCGCAGTACACGCAGGCCGGGCTGGTTTCGGACAATAAGAGGCTGGCTGTCCCGGCATCGGTGGATTCGATCCCGAGCTCGGCGATGCAGGAGGACCACGTCTCCATGGGCTGGCACGCGGCACGCAAGCTGCGTAAGGCCGTAGAGAACCTGCGCCGCGTCCTGGCCATCGAACTGGTGACCTCAGCACGCGCCCTGGATATCCGCACGCAGCTCTCCGACGGCGGACTGGTCCCCGGTCCGGCAGGAAGGGCAGTTATTGAGGTGCTGCGGACCGTCGTCGAGGGCCCCGGAACCGACAGGTTCCTCTCGCCCGAACTTGAGGCAGCCGACCGTTTGGTTGCCTCCGGCCAGGTCCGCGCGGCGGCCGAAGCGGCGGTGGGAATACTTGCCTGAACGGGAATATTATTCGATCCGAACCGCAATATCCGGCAATGTTGAAATATGATGCAACACGCACATTTTGGCCGCCGGAATTGTAGTAGAACTGAAGTTGTAGCAATAGTCACATCAAGGATGCTGTGGCGCAGGACGTATACAAAGGGGTAGAAGTTCACATGAAAGCACGTGGGGCGGTCCTGTCGAGGCGCAATTCCCATTCGGCCATCATTTCTGATTGGGGAACGCTCAAAGCCGGGGACCAAGTGGAAATCATCAAGCACGCGCATGTCATTGCAGACGGCGTTGTCGAAGAGGTATCGCAGAGCGGGAACGTGCTGTGGCTCGTGCCGGCCGGCCCGTCAGAGAAGGAGTCCTTCCTGAAATCTGACGGGGTAGAGGTGCGCAGGAGCTGACCGGGATGCGCAAAAAAGTCCCTGCGGTCCGGATGCTACCGGACCGCAGGGACTTTTTTGCGCTCAAAGCGCCAGGTCAGGCGGCAATGCTTTCGTAGGTCTCACCAAAGGGAACCGTCTCGTCCACGGCAACCGTGTAACGGCCCGGGTGCAGGCGGGTGACGAGAATGCCGCAGGATGCCTCCGTGGCGGTCTCGATGAGAGTGGCAACAGCGTTGTCCAGTCCTTCGTGCATCTCGTCGGCAGTGGAGAACTGCAGATCGAGGGACCGGAAAGCTGAGGCCTCTTCGGCCGCGACGGCGGCCAGGGGGCGTTCCAATGTAGCTGTATTCATGTGCCGAACTTTCTATGTTTCGTGCCCAAGGGCTGTCTTTCGTGCCGATGGCTCGATCAAGCATACCCGCTTCCGCCGCAGAGATGTCAGATGACTGGCATTTAAAGCGCCAGAATACCGCAAATCCGAAGCTTCTTCACTGCACCCCACCGCAGTGGGCAGGGTTGGCGAACAAGCTTCGGACCTGCGGTGTGGCGCGGTTCAGGCCGTAGCCTCTGCTTTGACGGCCAGGACAGGGCAGTCGGCCTCGAGCAGGATCCGCTGGGAGGTGCTGCCCATGATCAGTTTGCCCACCGGGGTACGGCGTCGCAGGCCAATGACAATGAGCTCCGCGTTGTGCTCCTCGGCGGCGTCCAGCACCTCGGCGGCGGCATCGTGGCCGCGGACCGGCTGCTTGATCGCGTGGTCGATGCCCTGGGTGGCAAGGCGTTCCTCGATGCCCTGGATGGCAGGTTCCAGCGCGTAGCGGTTGTCCACCAGGGCATCACCCTTGGAGGAATTGATCACCAGCAGCCGGGTGCCGGTTTTCCGGGCCTCCGAAATCGCCTGTGTGAGCGCCGCTTCGCCCTCGGGAGTAGGGACGTATCCCACCACAATTGTCATGGCTGTTCCTCTTCTGTAGGTCTTGTGCTTGGGGTGGTGGCTGTTCAGTCGCTGTAGTCGGCTGCGCCGGAATTGGCGGGAAGCAACGGCTTGCCCGGCGGACGGTTCCGGCGGATCAGCTTCAGCAGCAGTGGCCAGAGCAGGATGATCGCCACGATGATGTAGATGACGACGGCGATCGGCTCGCTCCAGAGGCCCGCCGGGTCACCTGCGCTCAGCTGCAGCGTCTGCCGCAGCTGCTTTTCCAGGCGCGGCCCCAGGATAACGCCGAGGACCAGCGGCAGCACGGGAAGCCCGAAGCGCCGCATCATGAAACCGAGGGCACCGATCACCAGCAGGATTGCCAGGTCAAACGCCTGCAGGTTCACCGAGTAGGCGCCCAACGTGGCGAAGAACAGGATGCCTGCGTACAGGTATGGCCGCGGCAGCTGCAGGAGCTTGGCCCACAACGGAGCCAGGGGCAGGTTGATGATCAGCAGCAGGAAGTTGCCAATGAAGAGGCTGGCGATCAGCGCCCAGACCAGCGGTCCCTCGCTTGCGAACAGCTGCGGACCGGGCTGGATGCCGTAGGACGTAAACGCTGCCAGCATCACGGCAGCTGTCGCGTTCGTTGGCAAACCCAGGGCAAGCATGGGCGTCAGCGTGCCCGCTGCCGCCGCGTTGTTGGCTGCTTCCGGTCCGGCGACGCCCTCGATCGCACCCTTGCCGAACTCTTCCGGGTGCTTGGTGAGGCGCTTCTCCGTGACGTAGGAGAGGAACGTGGGGATCTCAGCACCGCCGGCCGGAAGGGCGCCGAAGGGGAAGCCGAAGGCCGTTCCGCGGAGCCATGGTTTCCAGGACCGCTTCCAGTCCTCCTTGCCCATCCACGGCTGGCCAACGGGAATGATGTGCGTCGGGGTGCGGCGCAGGTGGGCGGCAACCCAGAGGGCTTCGCCCACGGCGAAGATCGCCACGGCTACCACCACGATGTCCAGGCCGTCCGCCAGCAGCGGCTGGCCGAAAGTAAGGCGTCGCTGGCCGGTAACGGCGTCCATGCCCACTAGCCCGATCGCCAGGCCCAGGCCCAGCGAGGCGAAGCCGCGGAGCCGGGACGATCCCAGGACGGCGGTGACGGCCAGCAGCGCCAGGACCATGATGGCCAGGTAGCTGGGTGCCCCGAGGCTGACCGCGAACTTCACCACGATCGGTGCGCAGACGGCGAGGAGGGCCGTGCCGATGGTGCCGGCAACAAACGAGCCGATCGCCGCCGTCGCCAGGGCCTGGGCCGCGCGTCCGGCTTTGGCCATCTTGTTGCCTTCGATGGCGGTCACCACCGACGACGATTCGCCCGGGGTGTTCAGCAGGATGGAGGTGGTGGAACCGCCGTACATGCCGCCGTAGTAGATGCCGGCGAACATGATGAACGCGCTGGTGGGTTCCAGGGCGTACGTGACCGGGAGCAGCAGCGCAACGGTCATGGCCGGGCCCAGGCCAGGCAGCACGCCGACGGCGGTGCCCAGCACAACGCCAATCACGGCGTAGAGGAAATTCATGGGAGTAAGGGCGGTGGCGAAACCGTCCATCAGGGAGGAAAAGACATCCATCAGAGAATCCCTTCCAGGAGACCGGCAGGCAGTGCAATGCCAAGGCCCAGGTAGAAGCCATAGAAAGTGAGCAGGGAAAGGGCCACGGACAGGAGGCCGTCGCGGATGTAGTGACGGCTGCCAAGGGCCAGGACGCTGCCCCAGAACAGGAGGGTTCCCGATATCACCCAGCCGGCCCAGTCGATCAGCAGGATGTTGACGATGAACACGCCGGCCAGCGGCAGGACGGTCCTCCAATCGGCAGGGTGCGTGAGGTCCACGTCCTCGCCGCCTTCGGCCTCGCCCTGGCCGCCGCGAATGACGTTTACGGCCAGCAGCACGGCGCAGATGAGCAGGAGGCCGGCCACGATGTAGGGGATGGTCTTAGGGCCTACCGGGTCCGATTTGGAATACGGCGTTACCAGGCCCATGGCGTCGACCAGGACAACGACCCCGACCGCTCCGAGCAGGAGGGCAACCCCCAGCTCGGAGCGGCCTTTGAGCCGTGAGGCCAGGGTTGGCGAAGAACTCACGCCAGGCCAAGCTTCGTGAGGACGTCGGCCACCCGCTTGTCCTGCTCTGTCAGGAAAGTCTTGAACTTGTCGCCGGTAATGAACGCATCGGTCCAGCTGTGCGTCTTGAGGGCTTCCTTCCAGGCGGCACTGTCGTGCATCTTCTCGACGGCGCTGATCAGCTTGGCTTTGTCAGCGTCGTTGATTCCCGGAGGGGCCACCAGGCCGCGCCAGTTGCTGAACACCAGGTCGATGTTGGATTCCTTCAGTGTGGGTGCGTCCACACCGTCGAGGCGCTTCTCCCCGCTGGTTGCCAGGACACGGACCTCTCCGGATTCGATCTGCTTGAGGTATTCGCCGGCGCCGGAAGCCGCGAAGCCCACTTTGTTGCCGAGGATGGCCGGAAGGAGGTCTCCGCCGCCGTCGTAGGATACGAAGTTCACCTTGGTGGCATCGATTCCCACAGCCCCTGCGAGCTGCATGGGAAGCAGGTGGTCCGGGCCCCCGGGGGACGAGCCGCCGCCAACGCTGATGGAGCCGGGGTTTGCCTTCCACGCGGTCACCAGGTCATTGATGGTCTTGTAGGGCGAGTCCTTGCTGACCATGATCGCGCCGGGTTCTTCGATGAGCTTGGCCAGCGGAGTGGTGTCGGTCAGCTTGGACTGGGACTTGTTGGTGTAACTCGCACCCACAACGCCCAGCCCCATGAGCATTGCAAGGTCTCCGTTGCCCTTTTCGTTGACCACACGGGCCAGTCCCACGGTTCCGCCGGCGCCGGCCAGGTTGAAGACCTCGGTGTTTGTGGCGATCTTCTCGTCGTCGAGGACCTTGGCGGCAACGCGGGCGGTGGTGTCATAGCCGCCGCCGGGAGTGTTGGGAACCATGATCTGCAGCCCCGTGACGGGACCGGCGGCAGCACCGGTGCTTGCCGAATCGGTGGAGCTCTTTCCGGTGGCACCGCAGCCGGTGGACATCAGGGCGATGCCGGCAGCAACGGCGGCGATTCGCAATGCGCGGGTGTGGCGCATGGTGTTCCTCTTCTCGATAAAAATGTTCAGCAAAACTGACTGGTGAACTGATGCTAGGCGCCGCCGTGACCGGCATCACGCTTGTGTACGAAGAGAAAGTTAAGTTCATTGCGTTCACGTTTCCGGCGTCCCACCGGACCCGAAACGCGCCCTGAGGTGGGATATAGTTCCGGTACCCTGCGAAGGTCCCGCCGCATCAGAGGAAAGATCCACAGTGTCTCGACGAAGAGGAATGTCCCTCGCTGGGCAGTACCTGGTGCTGCAATTGCTGATCGTCCTGGCTGTCCTGGTGGCCGTGGTGGCAATCTCGCTGGCCCAGTCGGCCGCGACCTTTGAACGAATCGAAGGCCGCCGTGCATTATCCGCTGCCGAGACCCTGGGCAACAACCCGGCCGTGCGCGCCCTGCTGCCCTCTGCTGAGCCGCGGGGCAGCGCGGCGCTGGCCGCTGTGGCGGAGACGGTCCGCACCGTCTCCGGTTCCTCGCAGGTGGCGCTCGCCCGGTTCGACCGCACGGTAGTGGCCTCGTCCGACCCCAACCTCCTGGGCCGGCCGCTCGAACTGGGCGCCAGCCGGGTCATGGAAGGCCGGGCCTGGACCGGCACCGTCGGCGGTTCGGGCTCGCAGACCCTCTCGGCGCACGTTCCGGTCCTGGATGACAGCGGCAAGATGATCGGCATCGCCTCCATCAGCCGGAACTACCCGTCCGTTCTGGAGAGGCTGGGTGACGCCGTCCCCAACCTGCTGACCTACCTGGGCGTTGCCAGCGTGCTGGGGGTGGCCGGTTCACTGCTGCTGGCCCGGCGCGTCAAACGGCAGACGCTCGGCATGGAACCCAGCGAAATCACCGGCCTGGTGGAGAACAGGGAGGCCATGCTTCATGGGCTGAAGGAAGGCGTGGTGGCCCTGGATCCGCACCAGCGCGTCACGGTGGCCAACGACAGCGCCCGCGAACTGCTCGGGCTCCCTGCTGACTGTGTGGGCAAGGACCTTGCCGCGCTCGCGGTGGACCCGGCCCTGAAGGAGGTCCTGACCCGGGAGCAGTCGGAGCCGGACCGGCTGGTGCTGGTGGGGGAGCGGCTTGTTGTGCTGAACCGGGTGCCGATCCGCTCCCGCGGCAGGGACATCGGCGCGGTCACCACCCTGCGCGACCGCACGGAGATGTCCTCGCTGGAGCGCGAACTCGGCGCCACCCGGACGGCCACTGACACGCTGCGGGCGCAGGCCCACGAATTCGCCAACCAGCTGCACGTGATCTCCGGGCTGATCCAGATCGGCGAGTACGATTCGGTGGTGCAGTTCGTCAACGGCGCCACAGTCGACCGGACCAGGCTCAACGACGAAGTGACCAGCCGGATCCAGGATCCGGCATTGGCCGCCCTCCTGATCGCCAAAGCCAGCCTCGCCGCTGAACGCGGTGTGGCCCTTCAGCTTGATCCCGAGTCCGGACTTGGACGGGTGGATGACGACCTCTCCCGTGACCTCGCCACTGTGGCCGGAAACCTCGTGGACAACGCGTTCGACGCCGTCTCCGGGCGCCCTGACGCAGCGGTCCGGGTCCTGGTTGAAGAGGACAGCGACGGCGTGCGCGTGACCGTCCGGGACAACGGCCCGGGAATCCCGGACGTGGGCCCGGAGGAGATCTTCCGGCAGGGTTTCACCACCAAGCAGTCCGGAACCGCCCCGCCCGGCTCCGACGGCGGCCGTGGCTTCGGCCTGGCGCTCTCGCGTGTGGTCTGCCGGCGTGGCGGCGGCGACCTCACCGTGGCCAACCACCACGGGGCAGTCTTTACGGCGAAGCTGAAACGAAGGAGGCCGCAGCCATGATCAACGTGCTCATCATCGACGACGACTTTATGGTGGCCAAGGTCCACGCGGGGTTCATCCAGCGCACGCCGGGGTTCGCGGTCGTCGGGGTCGCCCATACGGGCGCCCAGGCCATGGCGGAAACCGCCCGCCTGATGCCTGACCTGGTGCTTTTGGACATCCATCTGCCGGACATCAACGGCCTGGACCTCATGCAGAAACTGCGGGAGGTGGCCCCGGAACTGGACGTCCTGGTGATCAGCGCGGCGCGTGAAGTGGAGACTGTCCGCAAGGCCCTCCGCGGCGGGATTGTGCACTACCTCATCAAGCCTTTCTCCCAGACTGACCTGCAGGAACGGCTGGAACACTACCGCAGCGCGTACCAGGGCCTCGACTCGTCCAAGGACGTGGCGGAGCAGTCCGACGTGAACCGGGTGTTCGGCCTGGACCGGACCGAACGGCCGCTGCCGAAGGGCTGCAGCATCGAAACCCTGAAGCTGGTGGAAGCGGCATTAAAAGAGGCCGACGGCGACCTCTCCGCCGCTGAGGTCGCGGTCCAGCTGGGCACCTCCCGGGTCAGCGCCCGCCGGTACCTGGAGTACCTCCACGACGAGGGCGTCCTCGAAGTCCGCCTCAAGTACGGCGTGGGGCGCCCGGAACGGCGCTACGTGCTCAGGGGCGCGGTGGCCTGAAGTCAGCGCAGCAGGGTCTCCACGAGCCTGGCGGCGACCCTCGCTGTCCGGCCGTCGATGTCGTAGTGCGGGTTAAGCTCGGCCACGTCCACGTGCAGCAGCTTGCCGCTCTGCGCAACCTGGCGGCACACCGCGCTGATGACCGGAAGCGGCACCCCGTAGCCTGCCGGCGCACTGACCCCGGGGGCAACGGCGGCCGGCAGCACGTCAAGATCGATCGTCAGATACAGCACATCCACGCCGGCCAGGAAGTCAGCCACGAAGGCCTCCACCCGCTCCGCCGTGCAGTCCTCATCCAGCAGGTATTTCACGCCCAGCCGGTGCGCTGTGCTGAACAGGGCCCGCGTGTTGTTGGGCTCTGAAATCCCGACGACGGCGTACCTGAGTTCGCGCCCCGCGGCGGCTTCCGCCCGCGCCATCTGCAGGAACGGCGTCCCGGAGCTTGGTTCGGGTTCGTCGCGGAGGTCGAAATGGGCGTCCAGGTTCAGCACGCCCAACCGCTGGCCGCTGCGGACAGCCGCGGAGCCGGCCACGCCCAGGTAGCTGGCGAAGGCGGTCTCGTGGCCGCCGCCCAGGACAGCGGTGAGGTGTCCGGCGTCGAGCATTGCCGCGATGGCCTGCCCCGCACGGGCCTGGCCGTCCTCCAGGGCGCCGCCCGAGACTTCCACATCGCCGGCGTCGAACACCTCGCGGTCCGAATGGAATGCCAGGGGGCCCAGCGCCGCGCGGAGGGCGGCCGGGGCCCCGGCCGCACCCGGGCGGCCCTGATTCCGCCGGACACCTTCATCGCTCGCAAACCCGAGAATCACTGCCGAACGCGAGCGGGTTGCGCCGGCGGCCGGGGTATCTGAACCAGGCACAAGTGAACCAGGCATAACTGACCCAGGCACATAGGGTGACACCGCCTGCCACCAGCGGCGGTGCTCCCGGCCCTCACCGTCGAACCTCCCGGTCCAGGGCTTCGGCGGGATATCAACGGTGTAAGCGGGAAGGGTCATTCCTCAACTTCACCCCATGCCCGCTGCGAAAACCAGCACCGCGCTCGGCGGGCTGTCTGGCATTACGGATGTCGCGGAAAGGCCGCGACGTTACGGCTATGGTGGACCCACCACTTCTCACGCGAACATTCGATTCCGGAGAGAGCCCATGCTGGAAGCCCCGAGTATCATTTTTGCCGCCGCAGGTATTGCCGTGTTTGTCGCGGCAATCCTGCCCAAAGCGTTACGCAACGCGCCCTTTTCGATGCCCATGGTGTTTCTCGGCGCCGGCATTGCAGCATTTTCCCTGATTCCCACCCTGCCTGATCCGGACCCGCTCCGGCACAACGACTTCACCACGCACCTTGCGGAGGTCTGCGTGATCATTTCCCTGATGGGTGCGGGGCTGGCACTGGACCGCCCGGTGGGACGTAAGAGCTGGTCCACCACGTGGCGCCTCCTGGGCATCGCCATGCCGGTGTGCATCATTATCCTGACGCTTCTGGGGATGTGGTTCCTGGGGCTCGGGCTTGGCGCCGCGCTGCTGGTGGCCGCGAGCCTCGCCCCTACTGATCCGGTGTTGGCCTCGGAAGTCCAGGTGGGGGAGCCGGCGGACGAGGAAGAGGGAACGGACCAGGAAGACGAGGTCCGCTTTGGCCTGACGTCCGAAGCCGGCCTGAACGACGGTTTGGCTTTCCCGTTCGTCTACCTGGCCATCGCCATCAGCGTTGTCGGGTCATCGCCGTCGGCGTGGTTTCCGGAATGGTTCGGCGTGGACGTTGTGTGGCGGCTGGCAGCAGGCCTGGTGCTCGGCTTCCTGATTGGAAAAGTCCTGGCCATGCTGTTTTTCTCGGCCCGCAAAGCCAGTCTCCGGCTGTCCAACCATTCGGAAGGCTTCGTTGCCCTTGCCGCGACTTTCCTGGCCTACGGACTTACGGAACTGATCGAAGGGTATGGCTTCATTGCGGTGTTCGTATGCGCCGTAACCATCCGGGCCGCGGAGCACACCCACGGCTACCACAAGATCCTGCACTCCTACGTGGAGCAGCTGGAACGCCTGATGACCGTGGTGATCCTGGTCCTGCTGGGCGGCGCGATTGCGCGCGGGCTGCTCGCCCCGGTGGGGTGGGCCGAGGTCCTGGTGGCGCTGGCATTCCTGCTGCTGGTGCGTCCCGTTGCCGGCTGGTTGGGGCTTCTGGGTGGCAAGACGGGACCGCGGGAAAGGATCGCCCTGTCCTTTTTCGGGATACGCGGGATCGGCTCGCTGTACTACCTCGCCTACGCACTGGGCAAGGGCGAATTCTCCGACCAGGCGGAATGGCTCTGGGGATTTGTGGGCCTGGTGGTGGCGCTGTCGATTGTTATCCACGGCGCCACCACCTCGCCGCTCATGAACAGGCTGGACCGGCTCCGGGAACGCAAGGCAGTGGCGGAGACCGGCGACGAGGGGCTCGCCCCGAACACCCCCGTCTGACCCCCGCCCCGGGGACTACAGCATGCCCAGCGCGGCCTCGATCGGTCCTACTGCGAAGAAGAGCAGGAAGGCTGCGGCCACCGCCCACATCAGAGGGTGGATCTCCTTGACACGGCCCTGCACGGTGCGGATCAGGACGAAGGCGATGAACCCTGCGCCGAGGCCGTTCGCGATCGAGTAGGTGAACGGCATCAGGGTGAAGGTCAGGAAGGCCGGGATCGCGATGCCCCAGTCCTGCCAGTCGATCTTGCCCACCTGGGACACCATCATGAAGCCCACCACCACCAGTGCCGGCGCCACTGCTTCAAAGGGCACCAGGTTGATCAGCGGGGTAAAGAACATGGCCACCAGGAACAGCAGGCCGGTCACGATGGAAGCCACGCCCGTTCGCGCGCCCTCGCCGATGCCGGCGCCTGCCTCCACGTAGATCTGGTTCGAGGAGACCGACGCGCCGCCGCCCACAATGGCGCCCAGGGCGTCAACCTGCAGCACCCGGTCCACGTTGGGGATGTTGCCGTGCTCATCGATGTTGCCGGCTTCGGTGGCAAGTCCCACCATGGTGCCCATGGCATCGAAGAAGATGCTCAGCAGGATGACGAAGGCCAGCAGCGTCGCCGCCACGAAGCCCAGGTGCTCAAAGGCTCCGAACGGGTTGGCCTTGCCGATCAGGGACAGGTCCGGCGCCGACCACTCAGAGAACGTGGGGGCCACCAGCGACCAGCCCTGAGGGTTGGAGACCTTGCCATCGAAGCTGGGGCCGATGTGCAGGGTCATTTCAAGAATCACGGAAATGACCGTGGAGGTGATGATGCCGATCAGGATGGCGCCCTTGACCTTGCGGACCACCAGCGCGATGGTCAGGATCAGGCCGAACACGAACACGGCCGTTGGCCAGCCCAGAAGCTTGCCGTCAAAGCCCAGCCCAACGGGAACGGTGGTGCCGGCGACGTCGGGGATGCGGCGCACGAACCCGGCGTTGACCAGGCCGATCAGTGCGATGAAGAGGCCGATGCCCACCACGATGGCGGTCTTGAGTCCGTCGGGAACGGCTTTGAAGACGGCCGTCCGGAAACCGGTCAGGACCAGGATCAGCATGGTCACACCGGAGATCACCACCAGGCCCATCATGTCCGGCCAGGTCAGGCCCGGGTTGGTTGCCACGGTCACGGCCACAAAGGCGTTGACGCCCAGGCCGGTGGCCAATGCGAAGGGGTGCTTGGCCCAGGCTCCCATCAGGATGGTGAGGAGGCCGGCCACGAAAGCGGTCACGGCTGCGACCGCGGTGAAACCCAGGGTGGTTCCACTGGAGTCGGGACCGGAGAGGATGAGCGGGTTCAGGACCACGATGTAGCTCATCGCGAAGAAGGTGGCGAAACCGCCGCGGATCTCGCGGGAGAGGTTTGACCCCCGCTCGGTGATCTTGAAGTACCGGTCCAGGGCAGAGCCTTGCTTAAGCATTAGTCCTCCGGGGGGAATCATTTGGGGATACTTGATCCTAAACGGACGGGGATGCGTCCCAGGACCACGGCGGCGGAAATGCGCCGTGAAGTTCGCTACCCTTTGCGGGCTTCCAAAAGGGTAGAAAGTGCTGGACATCCCTGCTTTGACGTGGCACGATCACGCTCGTGGAGACCAATCCGGCACAGCAGCAGCGCCTGCGCGACCTCGCGCTGCTGCGGCGCGTGCGGGACAGGATCGACCGCGAGTACGCACAGCCGCTCGACGTCGAGGCGCTCGCCCGGGGTGTGAACATGTCCGGCGGGCACCTGAGCCGGCAGTTCCGTCTCGCCTACGGCGAGCCGCCGTACGGCTACCTGATGACACGGCGTATCGAGCGGGCCATGGCACTGTTGCGGCGCGGCGACCTCAGTGTCACGGAAGTCTGCTTCGCCGTCGGCTGCTCGTCCCTGGGTACCTTCAGCACCCGCTTCTCGGAACTGGTCGGCATGTCGCCGGGCAGCTACCGGCGCGTGGCCGGCGGGCACGCGGCGGGCATGCCTTCCTGCGTGGTCAAACAGGTCACCAGACCGATCAGGAATAGAGAAGCGCTAGCTCAAAGCCGCGCCTAGACTGGCGTCATGGAACTCACAATTCATTGGACATTCCTCCCCCATACCGATCCGGAAGCGTCCCTGGCGTTCTACCGGGACACCCTTGGGTTCGAGGTGCGCAACGATGTCGGATACGGCGGAATGCGCTGGCTGACAGTCGGGCCGGTAGGCCAGCCCCAGACCTCCATCGTCCTTGAACCACCGACGGCGGACCCCGGCCTTACCGAGGACGAACGGCGGACCATCGCCGAACTGATGGCAAAGGGCAGCTACGCGCGTATCGTGCTCGCCACCCCGGACCTGGACGGAACCTTCGAGAAGCTGCAGGCAAGCGGCGCCGAAGTGGTCCAGGAGCCCATCGAGCAGGCTTATGGCATCCGGGACTGCGCCTTCCGCGATCCCGCCGGCAACATGATCCGCATCAACGAGGCAAAATGACTGCTGACACCACAACGGACCTGCAGCCGCCCGCGGTCCACGCTGCCGACACCCATGACCTGATCCGCGTCCAGGGCGCGCGGGAGAACAACCTCAAGGACATCAGCCTGGAGATCCCGAAGCGCCGCCTGACGGTGTTCACCGGCGTCTCCGGGTCCGGCAAGAGCTCGCTGGTTTTCGCCACCATCGCCGCCGAATCGCAGCGGATGATCAACGAGACCTACAGCGCCTTCGTGCAGGGATTCATGCCCTCTCTGGCGCGGCCCGACGTCGACATGCTCGAAGGTCTGACCACGGCGATCATCGTCGACCAGGAGCGGATGGGGGCGAACCCCCGGTCCACGGTGGGCACCGCCACGGACGCCAACGCCATGCTCCGGATCCTTTTCAGCCGGCTGGGAAAGCCGTATGTCGGCCCGCCCACCGCCTTCTCGTTCAACGTTCCCACGCGGAAGGCCAGCGGGGTGATGAGCACGGAGAAGAGCGGCAGGGTAGAGAAGAGCGTGGTCCAGAATGCCGTCTACCTTGGCGGCATGTGCCCGCGCTGCGAGGGCATGGGTTCGGTCTCCGACTTCGACCTCACCGCGCTGTATGACGACAGCAAGTCCCTGGCCGAGGGCGCCCTGACCGTCCCCGGGTACAGCATGGACGGCTGGTACGGCCGCATTTTCAGCGGCGCCGGGTTCAACATGGACAAGCCCATCGCGAAGTTCACCAAGAAAGAAATGAACGACCTCCTCTACAAGGAGCCCACCAAGATCAAGGTCGAGGGGATCAACCTCACCTACGAGGGCCTGATCCCGAAGATCCAGAAGTCGATGCTCTCCAAGGACGTCGACGCCATGCAGCCCCACATCCGGGCCTTCGTGGAGCGCGCCATCACCTTCCAGTCCTGCCCGGAGTGCGACGGAACCCGGCTGAGCCCGGAGGCCAGGAGCGCGAGGATCAGGGGCAGGAACATCGCCGATCTGTGCGAGATGCAGATCAGCGACCTCGCCGGCTGGATCCGGGACCTCAAGGAGCCCTCGGTTGCGCCGCTCCTCAAAGGCCTGCAGCACCTGCTCGACTCGTTCGCCGAAATCGGGCTGGGCTACCTCTCCCTGGCCCGGCCGGCCGGAACGTTGTCCGGCGGTGAGGCCCAGCGCACCAAGATGATCCGCCACCTCGGATCCTCCCTCACCGACGTCACCTACGTCTTCGACGAACCCTCCATCGGACTTCATCCGCACGACATCGAGCGGATGAACCAGCTCCTGCTGCAGCTTCGGGACAAGGGCAACACCGTGCTCGTGGTCGAACACAAGCCTGAGACCATCACCATCGCCGACCACGTCGTCGACCTCGGTCCCGGCGCCGGAACCAAAGGCGGCAGCGTCTGCTTCGAAGGAACAGTCGAGGGCCTGCGGGCAAGCGACACGATCACCGGGCACCACCTCGATGACCGGGCGGCCCTGAAAGAAGCGGTACGTTCCTCAGCCAGGAAGCTGGAGGTCCGTGGCGCCTCGACCCACAACCTCCGGGACGTCGACGTCGACATCCCGCTGGGTGTGCTGTGCGTCGTCACCGGTGTTGCAGGCTCCGGGAAGAGCTCCCTGATCCATGGTTCGGTGGCCGGCCGGGACGGTGTGGTGGTGATCGACCAGGGCGCCATCAAAGGCTCGCGCCGCAGCAACCCCGCGACGTACACAGGCCTGCTCGAGCCCATCCGCAAGGCCTTTGCCAAGGCCAACGACGTGAAGCCGGCGCTCTTCAGTTCGAACTCCGAAGGGGCGTGCCCCACGTGCAACGGCGCCGGGGTCATCTTCACCGAACTGGGTGTCATGGCAACGGTCGAATCCACCTGCGAGGACTGTGAGGGCCGGCGCTTCCAGGCATCAGTGCTGGAATACACGCTGGGCGGCCGCAACATCGCCGACGTCCTGGACATGTCGATGACAGAAGCCGAGGAGTTCTTCAGCGAAGGGGAGGCCCGGACACCTGCCGCCCACAAGATCCTGGACCGCCTGGTGGATGTCGGGCTTGGCTACCTCACGCTCGGCCAGCCGCTCACCACGTTGTCCGGCGGCGAACGGCAGCGCGTCAAGCTGGCCACCCAGATGGCGGAAAAGGGTGACGTCTACGTTCTTGACGAGCCGACCACCGGCCTCCACCTCGCCGACGTCGAGAACCTGCTGGGCCTCCTTGACCGGCTTGTCGACTCCGGCAAGTCGGTGATCGTCATCGAGCACCAGCAGGCGGTCATGGCGCACGCCGACTGGATCATCGATCTCGGTCCCGGTGCCGGGCACGACGGCGGCAGGATCGTTTTCGAGGGCCCGCCGGCCGATCTCGTGGCCAAGCGGTCCACCCTCACGGGCAAGCACCTGGCTGCGTACGTGGGCGCCTAGGCGGGGGGCTCAGCTGCCCCGGAAGTTCGCCTAGGCTGGAAGGACGCCAATTCGAGGGAGCACTCCACCCATGCGATCCAACCGTCAACTGCTGAGTGTCCTCCTCGGGGCCGCCGTTTTTGCCGCCGCCCTTCTTGGCGTCTCCATGCCGGCGTCGGCCCATGATGCTGCGGAGTCCACCAGCCCCGCCCAGGATGCAACGGTGGCCACAGCGCCTGAGAAGGTTTCGGTCACGTTCAGCAAGAACCCGCTGGGCATCGGCTCGCAGTTTTCGGTCAAGGACTCCGCCGGCGCCGAGTGGGCTGACGGGGCCGTCTCCATCGTGGACAGCGTGGCGTCCCAAAAGCTTAAGTCCGGCGCTCCGGCGGGCGCTTACACGGTGGCATGGCGCGTTGTCAGCTCGGATTCGCACCCGATTGAGGGGACGTTCGGGTTCACCGCATCCGCCGCGGCGGCGGGAGCACCGCCTTCGGCCGCGTCACCTGGAACGGGTACGACGGCGGTGCCGGCCGTCCCCACCATGGGAACCGCCCAGCCGGGAGCCACAGCGACCCCTCTTCCCGCGGTCAACGCCTCTGAACCGTTCCCCTGGAGCCTGGTGGTCTTTGCCGCGGTGGCCCTGGGGCTGCTCGTAGCCATCGGCGTCCTGGCCAAACGCCGGCTCACCGGGGACTCTGAGGATGACGAAGAGTCTGACGATGACGCGGACCCGGCGGGTGACGCGGGCCCCCACAACGCGGGCACTGATACGGACGGGGTCCAGCGCCCCTAGACGGCGAAGGTGCCCGTCAGGGCCGGCGGTCCGCCCTCCGGCTGCATCTTGGCGGAGATGGCCTGCCCCACCGTCTTGGCCTGGCGCAGCACCTCCTTGGGGGAGGGGGTGATGAGCTCGCCCACACCCACCAGGTAAATGCCGATGGTCCGCATGGCGGCCACAAGGTTGCTGCGGACAGTGATGCCGAAGTCGCTGAGCATGCGGCGCAGCTGGCTGTGGGCGCAGCGGGTGAGCACGATGTTGTCCGCCAGCAGGATGCCGTTGGGGGTGTGGACTTCCCATTGGCGCGGCGCGGAGTCTTCTGCCGCTCCGGCCTGCGCGCCTGCCGCCGTTCCGCCCACCATGGTCAGCTGGACCGCCCGGGTGGTGTTGCGGACATCCATGTCGTGGCTCGCCGCGTAGTTGCGAAGGTGGCGGAGGATTTCGTTGCGTTCCCGAAGGGAATCGGAATCTGCTGCGTCGCAGCGCTGCAGTGAAGCTGTGTTGGCCGGTTGCGCGGCGCCCAGGATGTCCAGCCCGTCCACCACAATGGCGTCTACGCCGCGCCGGCGCAGCTCTGCTCCGACCGCCAGGCCGGAGAGCCCCGTGCCGATGATCACCGTGGTGGTCCGTTCGGTCCCGCCGTTCACAGGCATGCTTGACACTACAGTTTCCTCCTTCGAAGATTTCGGCTGACGCGGGCATCATCGCCCCGCATGCGTCACCTTACCCCCAAAGTCCGGCCGCAGAACCGGCCCGGGATGCTTCCTCGCTGAGGGCGTCCCGGACCGGCAGTGCCTCGAAGACTACAGAACATTTGTGCTCATGGGTAGCCCAAACCGAAACATTCTGTTCGCGATGAACGCGCTTTCCATCCCAGCCCGGGGCGGCTGTGGATAACCTGCCCGCCTGACCTGCGGGCATCTTGCTAACTGCAGGCGGACCGAGAATAGTGAGAAGCGGAAGCAGGGCTTTCCCTGCCCCGGAGGTGACACTCCGCCGGGTGCAGGAAGAGGGCTCCGCTTCTGGCAGAATAGCCGCAACATCAGGCAGTATCGCGAGGAGGCGGGCCCCATGGGCGCACATGAGATGCATCCGGATCCGGAACGGGACAGCGCCGGGACTTCCGCCGCCCCCGCAGGGATCGTTGTGGGCGTGGACGGGTCCGACCACGGCCAGTGCGCACTCGTGTGGGCGGCCCGGGAAGCCGAACGCCGCCGTCGGCCGTTGCATATTGTGACGGCCTATTCCGTGCCGATCTTCGCCGCGTCGGGGCTGGACGGCGGCTACGCCACCGTGGACGACTCGGTGATCCGCGAAGGGGCCGAGGCAGTCCTCCAGCAGGCAGTGGACAAGGTTTCCGGCTACAACATCGACGTCGACGCCTCCGTGGAGAACGGCGATGCCTCGGGCGTGCTGCTGGAACTCTCTGAGACGGCTGAACTGCTGGTGGTCGGCACCCGGGGTCGCGGCGGATTCGTGGGACGCCTTCTTGGCTCAGTCAGCAGCGCACTGCCTGCCCATGCCAAATGCCCTACCGTGACCGTGCCCCTGATCTGCGCGGACCGCCTGGGCGAAACCACTGACGACAAACGCATCAGGGCCGAACAGGCCAAAGCCGGACACAAGCCCGTGGAGAACGTGGTGGTGGTCGGCGTCGACGGGTCAGAGCAGGCCCGCATAGCCGTGCTGGAGGCCGCCTCCCAGGCTGAGCGGCTCGGGGCAACCCTGCGGGTCCTCTGCGCTGTGCCGCTGTACAGCGGATCCCTGGCTTGGGTGCCGGCACCCATGGACCGGAAGGCCCTCCTGGCCGACATCCAAGTACAGCTCGACGCCGGGATGGCGTGGCTGAGAAGCCACTACCCCCGCCTCCCCATGGAAGCGGAGCTTAAGGACGGCTCGCCGGTGGATGCCCTGGTGGAGGCCAGCCGGCATGTGGAGCTGGTGGTGGTGGGCACGCGCGGCCGTGGCGGCTTCACCGGAATGCTCCTGGGTTCCACCTCCGCGGGCGTGCTTCACCATGCCAAGAGCCCGGTGCTGGTTGTCCCGGACCGGGAGGATCCACGCCTCGCCGACCGGGTGAACTTTGGACCAATCCTTGGCGCGGCCTAAGTAAGTTTCGCAGCAGGAGGCATGGACATGCCCGGCACGGGAGCTTCGCCTTCAATCCTGGGATTGGCGGACATCGGTGCGGCCATGGTGCCCCTCGTGGGAGGCAAGGCTGCCAACCTCGGGGTGCTGACCGCAGCGGGGCTCTCGGTGCCGGAAGGCTTTTGCCTCACCACGGAGGCCTACCGGCAGGCAACGGGCGCGGACGGGCACGTACAGGGCCGGCTGTCTGAGCTCCACACGGCGCTGAAAGCCACTGCCGACGACGACCTCGCCGCACTGGCGGAACTGGCGGCCAGGGCCCGCGAAGCTGTCCTCAGCGCTCCTGTTCCGCCGGAGACACTCGAGGCCATCGAGCGGGCGTATGGCGCCCTCGGGCACGACGTCCCGGTAGCGGTCCGCTCGTCCGCCACCGCCGAGGACCTTCCGTCGGCGAGCTTTGCCGGCCAGCAGGACACTTACCTCAACGTGGTGGGCGCCGCCTCGGTGGTTGAAGCGGTCCGCAACTGCTGGGCTTCACTCTGGACCGACCGGGCCGTCAGCTACCGGGCAAGCAGAGGCATTGATCCGGCTGCCGTAGCGCTGGCCGTGGTGGTTCAACGCATGGTGGATGCCAAGGCCGCGGGTGTCCTCTTCACCGCCAACCCTCTGACGGGCCGCCGGCAGCAGGCGGTGATCGATGCCAGTCCCGGACTGGGTGAGGCCGTGGTGTCCGGGGCCGTGAACCCGGACCACTTCGTGGTTGACCCGGTCACCGGGACTGTTCTGGAACGGAGGCTCGGCGACAAGCGGATCGCCGTCCGGCCCATCCCCGGCGGCGGTACCCGGACGGTGGCCTCCAACGGCGGAGCCGCGGCCTGCCTCACCGACCGGCAGGCCGCCGAACTGGCGGCCCTCGGCCTGCAGGTGGAGAACCGCTTCGGAGCGCCGCAGGACATTGAGTGGGCCATCGCCGAAGACGGCCGCCTGTGGCTGGTCCAGTCCCGGCCCATCACCACCCTGTTCCCGGTTCCTGAGCGGGCGGCCGCCCGTCCGGGCGTCCGGGTCTACCTGTGCTTCAGCCTGGCGCAGGGCCTGACCCGCCCCATCACCCCCATGGGCCTGGCAGCATTGCGGGTCATAGCCTCCTCGGTGGCCCGCGCCGCGCGTTTCGACGTGCCCGAACCCCGCAACGGACCGTCGCCCTATGCGGAAGCGGGGCAGCGCATGTACTTCGACCTGACCGCCGTGGCCCGCAGCGCTACGGGCCGGCGGATCGTTCCCCGGGTCTTCGATGTCATGGAAGCCCGCTCGGCCACCGTGCTGCGCCGCGTATTCGAGGACCCGCGGTTTTCTGTGACCCGACGGACCCCGCTCGGCATGCTCCGCCACGTGGTGCCCGCAGCGGTGCACGCGCGGGTTCCCGAGACGCTGCTCCGGGCACTGTTCCGCCCGGCGGCAGCATTACGGCGTGCCAACCGCCTTGCACGCGGGTTCGGCGATTCGCTCGAAGCGCCCGCCGACGCCACCCCGCTGCAGCGCCTGGACCACACCGAACATCTGCTCGGCGCCCGGATTTTCCCGGTGGTTCCTGCCATCCTGCCTCTCCCGGCCCTGGGCTTCGCGGCGCTGGCGCTGGCGGGAAAGCTGCTCGGTGGCGGCCGGTGGGATGACCTGCAGGTGGTGCTCCGCGGGCTGCCGAACAATGTGACCACCGAAATGGACCTGGAACTCTGGCGCCTCGCCCGGGTGATCAGGAACGACGGCGAGTCCCGCGCCGCCATGGCGGCCCGGGGGCCTGCAGCGCTCGCCGTCGACTACCGCTCCGGTGACCTGCCCTCGGAGTTGCAGGCCGGAGTGGCGAGATTCATGGGCCAGTACGGGCATCGGGCCGTGGCGGAGATCGACGTCGGCATGCCGCGCTGGTCAGATGACCCCACGCACATCCTTGGTGTCCTGGCCAACTACCTGCGGCTCGAAGATTCCTCCATGGCTCCGGACGTCCAGTTCAGCAACGCTGCCGAGGAGGCGGAAGCATGCGTGGATCGCCTGGTGGCCGAAGCGCGGGCACGGAGCCGGCTGCGCGGCGCAGCGGTCCGGGCAGCGCTGCGGCGGGCACGGATGTTTACGGGGCTCCGCGAGCTTCCGAAGTACTTGCTGGTGGTGAGGCTCGCCGCGGTTCGGAAGGAGCTGGCGTTGATCGGCACAGCACTGGCGGACGCAGGGGTGGTGGCACAGGCGGATGACGTTTTCTTCCTGGACCTGGTCGAAGCCAGGGCCGGCCTGGAGCAGGCAAGCGGACCGCGGCTAACAGACTTCAGGGCCCTGGTGGAAAGGCGCCGCGCGGCCTACGCGCAGGAGCTGGAACGGCGCCACGTTCCGCGCGTGCTCCTCTCCGACGGCACGGAACCGGAGAGGCTGCAGCCGGCCGGAACACAGGGGGTTCCGGCCGTGCCGGGTGCCCTCGCCGGGAGCCCCGCCTCGGCCGGAACCGTCACTGCGGCGGCCCGGGTCATTCTGGACCCGGTGGGAGCCCACCTGGAACCTGGCGAGATCCTGGTGGCGCCGTCCACCGACCCCGGCTGGACACCGTTGTTCCTGACGGCGGGGGGTCTGGTCATGGAGATGGGCGGCCCGAATTCACATGGCGCCGTGGTTGCCCGGGAGTACGGCATTCCCGCTGTGGTGGGCGTCCCGGACGCCACACTGCGGCTCGCCACCGGCCAGAAAATCACTGTCGACGGCGGGGCGGGCACCGTGGTGCCCGCGTAACCGGACTCCCCTCCGGTTGAGGCTCCGTTTCAGTGGTGTGAAGGGGCGCCGCCAGGCGTAATCTGAATCTATGGGCTCCAAGGACGAAACGGGTCTGGCATGAAACGCACATGGTTGCGCTGGATTCCCGCAGCAGCTGTACCTGCAGTGATAGCCGCCGGTGTTCTGGCGGGATCGATTCCGGCGCGCGCCGGGGATCCTTTGCCCCAAAAGACCCCCGCTGAGGTCCTGACGCTCCTGGGCCAGCACAGCACCAGGTCTTTTTCCGGAACACTGGAACAGTCCTCTGAGCTTGGCTTGCCGGACCTGCCGTCCGTCGGCCCCACCTCCGGACCAGCCTCAGCCGGCGGGGCGGCCTCTATTGCTGAACTCCTGACCGGCGAACACACCGCCCGGATCTTCATGGACGGCCCCGCCAAGATCCGCGTCCAGGTGGTGGACCGGCTGGCCGAACGCGACCTCATCCGGCGCGACGGCGACGTCTGGTTCTACAACTCCAAGGACAACAGCGCAGCGCACCTCACGCTGCCCGCCAAAGCCAGTGACCTGCCCCTTCCGGCGCCGGACGCCCCCGTTCCCTCCACACATGCCATTCCCACCCCCGAGGACCTCGCCAAGAGGTTCCTTGACGCAGCAGACACCTCCACTTCGGTGACGGTCGGCCCGGACGTCCAGGTGGCTGGCCGGTCTGCCTACAGCCTGGTCCTGACGCCGAGGACAGAAGGTACTTTGGTGGACAAAGCGGTGATCGCGGTGGATGGTGAGACGGGGATGCCGCTGAAGGTCACTGTCACGGCCCGCGGCCAGGAGCAGGCCGCGTTCGAGGCCGGCTTCACCAGCCTGACCCTGGCAGCGCCCGAGGACGCAATGTTCACCTTCGTGGCCCCGCCAGGCGCCACGGTCAAGGAGATCCCGGTGCCGCCGCTCCCACAGCGTCCCCTGATGCCGCATCAGCAGGGCAGCCCGGGCTTCCCCGGTGACCCCGCGACTCCCGGAATGGCCGCACCGGACCAGGTTCCAGGAAGCGGGTTCCACCCCAGGGAGGGGAGCATGCCCAAGCCCGCCGTGACCGGAAAGGGCTGGGAATCAGTGATCGGGTTCCCCGCGCCACCTGACGGGCAGGGGGCGCAGCTGACCGAAGCCCTGCTGAAGGATCCGCTCCTGTCCCAGGCCGCCGTCGTCGTGCCGGGCGGCCGGCTCCTGTCCACCTCGCTGGTCAACGTCCTGCTGACCGACGACGGCAGGATCTTTGTGGGGATGGTTCCGGCCGAGCGGCTTCAGGCCGCCGCCGGCGCAGCGTGACCGACGCCGCGGGACCCGGACTGAGCATAGAGACGCGCGGCCTGACCAAACGGTTCGGCCAGCAGGTGGCGGTGGATGATGTGGACCTCGCGGTGCCGCACGGTTCCGTGTTCGGCTTCCTGGGTCCCAACGGTTCGGGCAAAACCACCACCATCCGGATGCTCCTGGGCCTTGCCGCGGCGTCGGCCGGCTCGGTCAACGTCCTGGGCCACCAGATGCCGCAGCGGCTGCACGAGGTCCTGCCGCGTGTGGGCGCCCTGGTGGAAGGGCCTGCCTTCTATCCGTTTCTCTCCGGTACCGCGAACCTGCACCGGCTTGACGCTGCCGGGAGGCATGCGGCGCCGTCCACCCGGAACGCCCGTGTCGCTGCCGCGCTCGAGCGGGTGGGGTTGTCGCACGCCGCCGGCAAGAGGGTGCATGCCTACTCGTTGGGGATGAGGCAGCGGCTGGGAATCGCCAACGCGCTGCTGTCGCCGCGGGAGCTGCTGGTGCTCGACGAGCCCACCAACGGCCTGGATCCGCAGGGGACGCGGGAAGTGCGGAGCCTGGTCCGGTCCCTCGCCGCCGACGGCGCCACGGTATTCGTCTCCAGCCACCTGCTGGCGGAGGTGGAGCAGATCTGCACGCACGCTGCGATCATGAGCGCGGGACGGCTGGTGGCCCAGGGGCCGCTGTCCGAGCTGCGCCAGACCGGTG
Source organism: Pseudarthrobacter cremeus (assembly GCF_051857465.1). Taxonomy (NCBI): domain Bacteria; kingdom Bacillati; phylum Actinomycetota; class Actinomycetes; order Micrococcales; family Micrococcaceae; genus Pseudarthrobacter; species Pseudarthrobacter cremeus. Next base: position 165,314 of record NZ_JBPZHC010000006.1, read on the forward strand.
AAACGCGGATCAGCCTGACAACGCCCGACGCCGGCACCGCCTCAGCGGTCCTGCTGCGGTTGGGCCTCACGCCCGGGACGCCGAATCCCGAGGCAGAAGGGCAGGTGCTGACCGCCGTCGCGGCTGCTGCCCGCCTCGATGCTCCGGAAGACATCGTGGCGGAGCTCGTGGCGGCCGGGGTGCGGGTCCGTGGGTTTGCCGTGGAACGGGAGAGCCTCGAGGAACGTTTTGTGGCCTTGACGGGGGAGGGGTTCGACGTTGCCCAGTAGTGGTTCGTTGCCCAGTAGTGGTTCGGAAACGGCGGGTGCCCCGGGCGCCGGCGGGTCCGGCGCCGGGAGCGGCGCTGGTGGCGGGTCCAGCCTGTCCCTCCTGGCGTCTGAGCTGAAGACTCTTTTCAGGCGACGGCGGACGTTGGCCATGCTGCTGGCGCTGGCCGCGATACCCGTACTGATCGCCGTCGCGGTCCGGCTCTCCTCCACGGTCCCCCCGGGCAGGGGGCCGGCATTCCTGGACCGGATTACCCAGAACGGGCTGTTCGTTGCCGTGACGGCGCTGCTGGTGTCCGTGCCGCTGTTCCTGCCGCTCACCATCGGGGTAGTTGCCGGCGACACCATCGCCGGCGAGGCAAGCCTGGGCACTCTCCGCTACCTGCTCGTGGCCCCCGCCGGGCGGATCCGGCTCCTGCTGGTCAAGTACGCCGGCGCACTGGCGTTCTGCCTGGCGGCGCCCATCACCGTGGCACTTGCCGGGGCGGCCATCGGAGCCGCCCTTTTCCCCATCGGGCCGGTGACTCTGCTGTCCGGGGATGTCATCGAGCCGCCCCAGGCGGCGCTGCGGCTGGTCCTGATCGCCGCCTACCTGGCCGTATCACTCGCCGGGTTGTCGGCCATCGGGCTGTTCGTGTCCACCCTGACAGTGGTCCCCGTGGGTGCAATGGCGGCAACGGTGGTCATCTCAGTGGCATCACAGATCGCGGACCAGCTTCCCCAGCTTGAGTGGCTGCATCCGTGGCTGTTCAGCCATTACTGGTTCGGGTTCGCCGATGTGCTGCGCCAGCCGGTGTTGTGGGATTCGTTCGCCAGTAATGCCCTGCTGCAGGCCGGCTATGTCGCCGTCTTCGGAGCACTCGCCTACGGCAGGTTTGTCACCAAGGACATCCTGTCCTGAGGTCCGGGGGCGCCGAGTCCCGGAGCCCGAAAGCGGATTCCGGTCAGTACCGGGCGGCTCAGTATCGGGCTGCTCAGTATCGAGCGGCGTAGGGGTGGAGCTGCATTCCGGCCATCCTGCTCAGCTGTGTGACGCCAATTCCTTCGTCCGGATTCAGTGCCTGTACCACCTGTCCGTTACCCAGGTAAATTGCGACGTGGTAGAACCCCGGAGCCGAACCCCACACCAGCAGGTCGCCGCGCTGGGCCTGCGAAAGAGGCACATGGACAGGTGCGGCCGCATACTGCTGCGCAGCTGTCCGGGGCAGGTACTTGCCCGCGGCAGCGAACGCTGTCTGCACCAGACCGGAGCAGTCAAAGCCGTAGGGGCCGGTACCGCCGTATTGGTAGAAGAACGGCGCGCCCACCTTGGACATGGCTACGGAGATCGCGGTCTCGTTCGACCCGCTGGGTGAGGGTGACGGTAGGGGAGCGGGCGCTGGAGCAGGTGCGGGCGCCGGTGCCGGCGCGGGTGCGGGAGCAGGGACAGGCGCAGGAGCCGGGGCAGGGACGGGGGCGGGAACCGGAGCCGGAGCCGGAGCCGGCGGAACTGCCGGTGCGGCGGGTGCGGCGGCGGTCCCCGTCCCCTGGCCGGAGTTGGGAGCAGCGCCAGGAAGTGCGGCAGAGGCACCTCCCGCAGGAGCAGTCCCGGGAGCAGTTCCATCCTCGCTGGACGTGGCCCTTTCCGCGGCTGCGGTAATGGCTGCCAGCCTGGCTTCTTCGCGCTGCCGGTCCAGCCCATCCACCCTGGCCGACTCCAGGGCGACGGTGGTGTTCCTCAGTTGCGCCAGTTGGTCCACCAGGACGGTCCGCTGCGCTTGCGCATCAGCCACGGCCTTCACCCGTGCGGCGTTGGCCTGTTCCGCGTCAGCCTTGCGGGCCTCGGCAGTGCGTGCGGCCTCGTCTGCGGCCCGGTTGGCGTCCTCGGCTGCGGCGGTCAGGGACCGCGCTGCGACAGCCGCCGTGTCCGCCGCTTCGAAGGCGCGGCTCCGGCTGGCCGAAATGGCTTCCAGCGTCGCGGCCTGCTGCAGGGCTTCGCCGTTGCCGCTGACGAAGGTGGTCAGGGTCGGGTTCAGTCCGCCGTTGCGGTAAAGGTCGCCTGCCAGTTGGCCCACCTGCTTGCGGGTCCTGTCCTGCAGGTCTGCTGCAGTTTTTGCCTTGGCGGTGGCAGCATCAGCTGCCAGCCGGCGGTCCTGCAGTTCCACCAAGGACTCACCGTAGGCGTTGTTTGCCTGCAACGTCAGGGCGAAGGTGGCCTGCTGGGCGTTCGCAGCATCGGCCAGGAGGCGTTCGATGGCGGTGACCTGGTCCGCAGTCGCGCTTTCACTGGACTTTGCAGCCGCGATGTCTTCCGCGGAGGGAACCTCCGGCGACGCCGGCCGCTGGCCGGCTGCGGCGGTGACACCGGTCAACTGGGAAACGGGGTCTGCCTGGGCGGGGAGTGCAAGGCTTCCGGACAGTACGACGGCGGCGCACAGTACGGCGGCGGTCAGGCCTGATCCAGTCAAACGCATTCGCAGAACCTCGCACGATAAGGCTGGGGAGCGAGGTTCGGTGGCGGCACAATAAGCCCCTCTACTGATCTCCCAGCAGTCCGAGGCTACGTGACGCCCTGCACTTTAGCAACACTGGTCACATCAATAACATAAACAACAAGAGTGTGATTCAGGCACATCCGCATCGGCGTGTCTGGAATGTGACGGGCCGCGGTGCCGCTGGCACCGCGGGGGCGTTACGCGTGCTGGCGCGACTCGTGTTCTGAATGGCTGGCGGGCTCCAGCTGGAAGGTGCAGTGCTCGGTGTCGAAATGGGAGCCGAGGCAGGTGGTGAGCTTGTCCAGCAGCTGGTCCGCGCCGCGGGCGTTCAAAACGCCGTCTTCCACCACCACATGTGCCGAAAAGACCGGCACTCCGGAGGTGATGGTCCAGATGTGGATGTCGTGGACATCCACCACGCCGTCAACGCTGAGGATGTGTTCGCGGATCATCTGCACCTCCACGCCCTTGGGGGTTGCCTCAAGCAGGACGTCCACCACATCGCGGAGCAGGTTCCAGGCCCGCGGCAGGATCATCAGGGCAATGAGCACCGAAGCGATGGTGTCGGCCGCCTGGTAGCCGGTGAACAGAATGACCACTGCAGCGATGATTACGGCGATGGAGCCCAGGAGGTCACCGAGTACTTCAAGGTACGCGCCGCGGACGTTCAGGCTGTCCTGGTGTGCCCCGCGCAGGATCAGCAGTGAGACCAGGTTGGCAACGGCGCCCAGGACCGCGGCGATGAGCATGATGTCGGTGTGAACCTCGGGCGCGTCACCAATTCGCCGGATCGCCTCCGTGAAGATGACCACCGAGATGACCACCAGGATCAGCGCGTTGGCCAGCGCGGCCAGGACTTCGGCCCGCTGGTAGCCGTAGGTGCGCTGGTCACTCGCCGGCCGGCCGGCGATCCATGCGGCCAAAAGCGCAATGGTCACCCCGGCAGCGTCGGAGAGCATGTGCCCGGCATCGGCAAGCAGTGCCAGCGATCCGGAGAACGCTGCACCCAGTACCTGTACGGCGACAACGGCGAGGGTGATGGCCAGGACGGCGACAAGCCGTTTGCGGTGACGGCCCGTTGCCGTGATCCCGTGGGTATGGCTGTGATCGTGTCCCATGCCTACAAGGCTAGTCCCAGCCGAGCTCGTGCAGCCGCTCGTCGTCGATGCCGAAGTGGTGGGCAACTTCGTGGACCACGGTGACGGCCACCTCGTGGATCACCTCGTCGCGTGAGGTGCAGATATCCAGGATGGGCTGCCGGAAGATGGTGATGCGGTCCGGAAGGGAACCGGCGTCCCACCAGGAATCCCGTTCAGTCAGCGGAACACCCTCGTAGAGGCCAAGAAGAACAGTGTCCGGGTCCTCGCCTGGAGACGGGATGTAGTCGTCCTGGACAAATACCGCCACGTTGTCCATGACGGCGGCAAGCTTGGCGGGGATCCGGCCCAGGGCGTCGGTGACGGCGGATTCAAAGTCGTCGTCCGACATCTCAAAGGGAATCGGCTCCTGGGGCCCATCCGGGATGATGGGCAGTCCGGGCGGCAGGTTGGCGGGCATGACCTGACTTTAGCGCGATCCGCGGATCCACCGCTGTGCCTACGGTATCCGGGCCACCCGGGTCCTGCGGCGGGTCAGTCCCACACCCACCAGGCAGACCACGCCGCCCACCAGGCCCCAGATGGAGGGGACTTCGCTGAGCAGCAGCCAGGAGATGAGGATGGTGGTGCCCGGCACCAGATACGTTGTGGCGGCCAGTTTTCCTGCGTCGATCAAGGACAGTGCGTAGGCCCAGGTAGTGAAGGCGATGGCGGTGGGAAAGACGCCCAGATACACCAGGCCCAGGGTCGCGGGCAGCGGGGCGGCCTGCAGTTCGGACACAAGCTGCCCGGTGAAGGGCAGGCAGCAGAGCGCACCCACCATGATCCCGAACCACGTGGCCTGGCCGGCCGGGAACTTCCGCAGCACCGGCTTCTGGATAATGACGCTGACGGCGGCGAGCACGGCGGCAAGGAGGCACAGCAGCACACCCGCGACATCCGCCGTCGGACGTTCCCCCGAACCGGCGCCGGAGCCCGATCCAAGCGCGATCAGCGCGACGCCGCCGAACGCCACCAGGCTGCCGATCAGCAGCCACCGGGGGAAGCCCTCTTTGAGAAAGAAGCCGGCCATGATGGCAACAAGGATGGGGTTGACGTTGATCAGCAAGGCGGCGGCCCCGGCATCCAGCAAATGTTCCGCGGCGTTCAATGCCACGTTGTAGCCGCCGAACCACATCACGCCATAGCCGAGGATGGGCCACCACTCGCGGCCGCGGGGCAGGAGCCGGCTCTTGAACAGTTGCGGCAGCACCAGCGCACCGAGCACGACGGCGGCAACCGCCAGCCTGCCAAGGGTCAGGGGCCCCGGAGAAAAGGTGGGTCCGATGGCCCTGATTCCGACGAAGGCCGATGCCCAGAGCACGACCGTGACCAACACTGCGGCCACGCCGAGGGCGCTGCCGCCTCCGGCCGGTGCAGTAACGGTTGCGGGTGGGGCGGCGTCGGTACGGGGGTTTGACGCGGGGTGGGTTGAAGCCATGCTGCCAATCTAGCCCGGATGCTGCGCTGCGGGCTGGCGGAAATCAGCCACCTCTAGTCGAGTTCCTGCCAAAAGGGCGCGGCCTGGCATCCCGGCGAAATAAGTCCCTCCATGAGGATGCATTCCATGGCCTCAGCTTCCATTTCTTCCCCACGCGACACAGCCAGGCGCGCACGCCTTGTCCTCTGGATCCTGCTGGCCGTCCTCGTGGCAGTCGGGACCGCCTGGTACTTTGCGCTGACCCCGGCCAAGCCGTCCCAGGCGCCCGCGGTGGCAGGGGCGGAACAGCTCGTCCGCACGGAGAGCCACCGGCTGACATCCCCTGCAGTTGAAAAAGCGCAGCTTGTGCAGTTCCTGGACTTCGAATGCGAAGCCTGCCGCTCGATTCACCCCTTTGTGGAGGAGTTGAAACAGGAATTCGGCGACAGGATCACCTTCGTCACCCGCTACTTCCCGCTGTCCTCGCACCCAAACTCGGGCCAGGCCGCCCTGGCGGTTGAAGCAGCCGCACGGCCGGGCAGGTTTGAAGCGATGTCAGCCAGGATGTTTGAGACCCAGGAACAGTGGCATGGCAAAGCCGAGTCGCAGGCACCGCTGTTCAGGACCTTCGCCGGCGAACTCGGCCTGGACCTCGCCGCGTTCGACGCCGCCGTTGCCGACGGCAATACGAAGGAACGCATCCGGGCGGACATCACCGACGGCACTGCCCTCGGGGTGACGGGCACCCCAACGTTCTTCCTCAACGGCGAAAAGCTGACGCTGAGCACGAAGCAGGATTTCCGGCAGAAGCTCCTCGACGGCGTGAAGTAGCCCCGCTCAGGACTTTTTCGCCCACTCCAGGAGCCTGTCCAGGGGCCAGGTGGTGATGATCCGTTCGGCAGGGACGTTGTTCTTGGCGGCGCGGGCTGCCCCGTACTGGAGGAAATCGAGCTGCCCCGGCGCATGGGCGTCACTGTCGATGGAAAAGAGGCACCCGGCTTCCAGGGCGAGCTGGATCAGGCTGTCCGGCGGGTCCTGCCTTTCGGGGCGGGAGTTGATCTCCACCGCCACGTTGTGCTCGGCGCAGGCGGCAAACACCTTTTCAGCATCGAACTCGGACTGCGGCCGGGTCCCGCGCGATCCTTCCACCAGGCGGCCTGTGCAGTGGCCCAGCACATTGGTGTGCGGATCCCTGATGCCACCGAGCATCCGTTCGGTCATGGTGTCCCGGGCGGACCGCAGCTTGGAGTGGACGCTGGAGACCACAATGTCCAGCCGGTCCAGCATCTCCGGAGACTGATCGAGCTCACCGGACTCCAGGATGTCCACCTCGATTCCGGTCAGGAGCCGGAAGCCGTTTGCGGTGCTGCCGTTAAGGTCCGCCACCACGTCCAACTGCTCGGTCAGGCGCTCGGCGCTGAGGCCGTTGGCAACTGTCAGGTTGGGAGAGTGATCGGTGAGGGCAAGGTATTCGCGGCCCAGAAGCCTTGCGGCGTCAGCCATCAGGGGGATGGGCGAACCGCCGTCGGACCAGTCGCTGTGGCTGTGGAGATCGCCGCGAAGTGCGGCGTAGAGCCCGCCCCCCTCAGTCGTGAGCGGCTCGGCACTGCGCTCCCGCAGGTCCGCAAGGTATTCGGGCACCTCGCCATCCACCGCCTGGCGGACCACCTGGTAGGTCCTGTCGCCGATTCCCTTCATGCTTTTCAGCCTGCCGTCCCGCGCCCTGGCCGCGACTTCGGCAGGGTCGAGCCCGGCGATGATCCCGGCGGCCTTCCGGAAAGCCTGGACCTTGAACGTGGCAGCGCGTCCGCGCTCCAGCCAGAAAGCGATCTCGTTGAGCGCAGCGGCAGCATCCATGTGTCCATCTTCGCCTGTCCCGGCCACCGCATTCACGTGCAGGCAGGCCGATTTTGGATAATTCCTGCGGAGGCCCTATAGTTTTAGAGTCCAGTTCGGAGAAACTGCAAACGAAAAGACTGAGAGCCTCGGCTTGAAGCCTTTTATTTTGTGCCGAACGGGTTCTGGCCCCCATCGTCTAGCGGCCTAGGACACCGCCCTTTCACGGCGGCGGCACGGGTTCGAATCCCGTTGGGGGTACGCAAGGAACTGGTCAGGCAGGCAGTAAATGTCTGGTAGGCTGGAAGCCTTGAAAAAAGCGGTAGCGATACTGCGGAAGCAAGAAAAGCAAGGCCCTGTAGCGCAGTTGGTTAGCGCGCCGCCCTGTCACGGCGGAGGTCGCGGGTTCAAGTCCCGTCAGGGTCGCTCTGATTGTCGGAAGAGATTTCGGCTGTCATGGTGACTAGTCACCTAGGCTCTGTAGCTCAGTTGGTAGAGCGTTCGACTGAAAATCGAAAGGTCACCGGATCGACGCCGGTCGGAGCCACCACTGGGAAGCATCAGTTCTTCGGAACTGGTGCTTTTCTTCTTTAACCTCACTGCCCCCGGATTCCACCGCTGTGGCTGATCCACGGGATAGGGTGGGGATCAACAGAAGGGGGAGTGCCTGATGGAGTACCAGAATCCACAACCCGATGCGGGCGTCGAGAGCCAAATGGTTGCCACCCAACATGCTTCCAGTCCCGTGCCTGAACACGCACCTGGGGTTGGCCGCACAGTGATCGCCGAGACCGCCGTGGCAAAAGTCGCCGGCATAGCCGCCCGCGCTGTTCCGGGCGTCTATTCCCTGGGGTCGGTGCCGTCCCGGGCGCTCGGAGCCATCCGCGACGCCGTCGGCAGCTCCGACCACGCCGCCGGTGTCCGTGCGGAGGTCGGCGAGACCCAGGTGGCCGTGGACATCAGCCTGGTGGCCACCTACGGCACGCCCCTGCATTCCCTGGCCAACCAGGTCAGGGCCGCGGTCTATCGTGCCGTGGAAGAACTGGTGGGCCTGCAGGTCATCGAAGTCAATGTCGAAATAACCGACGTGTTCGTGGCGCCGCCGCCGAAGTCAGCTTCGCCCGCCGGCACAGAAAGGGAAGCCCTGCTGTGAATCTGACCGTTGTAGGCATCGCCGTGGGCGCCTTCGTGGCGTTTATGTCCTTCCAGTTCGGGTTGTGGGGCTTCCTTGTCGCCCTGCTCTTTATGGCCATCGGTGCCCTTCTGGGCCGCGCTGCGGAAGGGAAATTGGACCTTCGCGGCGTCTTGGATGCCATCATCGGCCGGCGCTCCTCGTCATGAGCGCATCCGCCCCTTCCCTTCAGGGTCAGGCCCTGAGCGGCCATAACCGCATCAGTACACAGGCGCTGACCAGCCTCGCCAAGGCAGCTGCCGCAGAGGCCCTGGGTGTGGACACACACGATGTCAGGGCGGACTGGGCGGACGACGCCGGTCTGCTGGCTCTGTCCCTGGTGTCGCCCATCAGGATCCCGCCACTGCCTGCAGTGGTCCGGGATGCAGGCAGGGTCGCCGCCTTCGGGGGATCAATCCTGGAGCGCACCGTCGCTGCCAAAGCCCGGATCCTGTCGACCGTCACGGCCCTGAGCGGAGCCCGTCTGAGCCGCGTGGACATCCGGATCAGCGGCGTCAAACCCATCGAGGGAGGCAGGGTCCTATGAGCCAGGGTTCACTCGGCGGGAAGCTGATGGACACCGCGGACGGCAACCCGGCGTCCGGGGAACGGAAGCCTGATATGCGCAGGATCCTCTACCGGGAGACCCATTCCTCCCGTGCGGCAGTGGCAACGGTCGCCGCAGTCCTGGTGATGGCAGCGGCGGCGTACGGCCTCTTGGAGTCCGGAGTGCACGCCATTGGGCAGCCCGCGTGGCTGATCGAACCCCAGCTGGCGGCGGAGCGCATTGTCGCCCTCCCGGCCGGCATCCCGCCCCTGCTGCTCGGTGCCAGCGGCGCCGTGGTGGCCATGGCCGGACTTTTCTTCCTGCTCAACGCTGTCCTGCCCGGCAGGCGCGCCCGGCATGTTCTGGACGGCATGGGGACTTCGGCTGCCGTGGTGGTGGATGACGAGGTCATCGCGTCCGCCCTGGCCCGCAGCGCCCGGCTCGCAGCCAACGTCACTCCTGAACAGGTGATGGTGGTCGTCTCCCAACGACAGGTCATCGTCAATGTCCGCCCCACCTCGGGAGTCCCCGTCGCCGAAACAGCTGTGCTGGCCGCAGTACAGGAAGAGGTCCGCGAGATGTCCCTGTTTCCGTTGCCGGAGGTCCGCGTCAACATCGCCACTGCCGGGGTGATCGGGGCATGAACAGCACCCCGTCAGTACTTAACCGGATCCTGATCGGGATCCTCGGACTGATCCTGCTCGCCGTGGGTTCCCTGCTGGTTGCGCTGGCCGCGGTGCCCTCGGTGGGGCCGTGGTGGCACACGTGGTCGCGGTCGGCCTGGGACGGCCTCAACCAGGCGTTCGACGACACCCGGTTTCCCGGCCGTCCCGAAAGCTGGCTATGGATCGTCATGGCCGTCGCCCTGCTGGTGCTGATCGGGCTCATGGTTGCCTGGATTGCGCAGCAAGGCAAGGGCCGGAGCGACGTTCTTGCCGCGGAGTTCGATCCCGGAACCGTGGCCGGGGACGTGCGGATCGCCGGCGGAGTGGCTGAACAGGCACTGAAGCATGCCCTTGCCGAGCGGCCGGACCTCGCCGGGGCCACAGTGGCCACCTACGACGTTCACGGCCGCCCGGCCCTGAAGATCCGGCTGCAGCCGCGTCAAGGCGTGGCCCCGCACCTTTTGGCGGCCGACGTCTCTGCCCTCGTGGACGCCTTGGACGAGGTGGTGGGGAAACGGATCCCGGCGGTTATCCACATCGGTGCCGGCGCCAGGACGCGGTTCAGCCGAGCCGAACGCGTGCGCTGACAGCACGCAGCGGATTCACCATGCCCTCACTTGGTCAGGAAGACCGTGCAGTCCGGCGGCACCTCGGTCACGGCGCCTGCTGCCACGGCTGTGCTTGTCATCGCGACGACATACCCGGTCGGGACCGGCACCGCGGTCCGCCCCAGATTGCTCAGGACCAGGACTTTCCGGTTGTGGAATGCCAGTACACCGAGACCCGGCTGATGGACATCGGCCCACCGGAAATCTCCGGATCCCAGCCCTTGGGCGGCCCGGAACGCCAGCGCAGAACGATATAGCTCCAGGGTGGATCCTTCGACGCCGTCCTGCCTGTCCACGGCGAGCTCCCGGAATGACCCGGGCTGGGGCAGCCAGGGTGCTGCCGGTTGGCGAGGGGCTGACCCCGCTGCGCCGCCGTCGTCCCCGCCCGGACTGAACGCCGCTGCAAAGCCGTAGCCGGGCTCCGAAGCCTTCCACGGCAATGGAACCCTGCAGCCGTCGCGGCCGATCTCCGCACCGTTGGTGCGGAAGAATGTGGGATCCTGACGCGCCTCGTCCGGGAGCGTGGTGTGCTCCGGGAGGCCGAGTTCCTCGCCCTGGTAAAGATACGCGGAGCCGGGGAGTGCCAAGGAGACCAGCGTGGCCGCGCGGGCACGCGCCAACCCCAGGGCTGCATCGGGCTGCTCGTCGTGTGCGCCGAGGCCCTTGGGGAACGTGGTCGGATCTTTCAGCCCGAACCGGGTGGTGTGCCTGACGGTGTCATGGTTGCTCAGCACCCAGGTGGACGGAGCCCCCACCGAGGCCGCGGCTTTCAGCGAGTCCTCGATGGCCTCGGCCATCCGCTCGGCGTCCCAGCCGGCCAGGAGGAAGTCGAAGTTGAAGGCCTGCTGCATTTCGTCCCGACGGACATAGCGGGCCAACCGTTCGGCCGGTTCAACCCAGGCTTCGGCAACCATCATGCGGTCGCCGTCGTACTCCGCCAGTACTTTGTGCCAGTCCCTGTAGATCTCATGAACGCCGTCCTGGTCAAAGAAGGGCGACGGCGGGTACAGCGGGGACACGGCGCGGTGCGGTTCCTGGGAGTCCGTGTGCGCGCCGGGGGCATCACCCGGCGGGGTATGCCGCCTGTCCGCCGTCTCAGCAGTGCCTTCCACCATGGCCGCCACGCCTTCCCAGTCCGGAAGGCCCGCCTCCTTGACCATGCCATGGGCAACGTCCACCCGGAACCCGTCAACGCCACGGTCCAGCCAGAAGCGGATCACGGCGCGCATTTCCTCCCGGACCTCGGCGTTTTCCCAGTTCAGGTCCGGTTGTTTGGTGTCGAACAGGTGGAGGTACCATTCGCCGGGGTTGCCGTCCTGTTCAGTGACACGGCTCCAGGCCGGTCCGCCGAAGATGGACTTCCAGTTGTTGGGGGCCAGGTTTCCGTCGCCGGACCCCGCGACTTCGTCCTTGCCCGGCCGGAACATATAGCGGTCGCGTTCCGCGCTGCCCGGGGCGGCGGCCAATGCCTGCCGGAACCACACATGCTCATCCGAGGTGTGGTTCGGTACGAGGTCCACAATGACCTTCAGGCCACGATCGTGAGCATTCTGCAACAATGCGTCGAAATCGGCCAGGGTACCGAACAGCGGATCGACCTGCCGGTAGTCCGCTACGTCGTAGCCGCCATCGGTCTGGGGCGACTTATAGAAGGGGGACAGCCAGATGGCATCCACGCCCAGCTGCTGAAGGTACGGCAAATGGGCTGCTATTCCGCGCAGATCACCCATTCCGTCCCCGTTGGCATCCGCGAAGGAGCGAGGGTAGACCTGATAGACAACAGCGCTTGCCCACCAGGAACCGATGCCGGAAGCGGGTGTGGGAACGGATGGGTGGGGCATTTGGTTCCTCTCAGGTAACGTTTTGATGTAAACGCTTGCATAAGCCGCAGCAACCTTACTAGTGTGATGGTCACCACATCAACCGCACTGTCGACTATCTTGTCACTCAGCGAGGAGCCTCAAGCATATGAAAACCCGAAAATTCCTAATCCCGGCAGCGACTGCCGGCGTCCTGGCACTGACGCTTTCGGCCTGTGCAGGCGGGGGCGGCGGCGGGACCACCGGCGGCGGCGGCGGAACTGACGCCGACGCAAACCTCGACGGCCGCGGGCCTATCACTTACGTGCAGGGCAAGGACAACAACAACGTTGTCCGGCCTTTCATTGAGAAGTGGAACGCCGCCCACCCGAACGAGAAGGTCACCTTCAAGGAGCAGACCGACAAGGCCGACCAACAGCACGATGACCTGGTGCAGCACTTCCAGGCGAAGCAGTCTGACTACGACGTCGTCAGCGTGGACGTCATTTGGACGGCCGAGTTCGCGGCCAAGGGCTGGCTGCAGCCGCTCAAGGACAAGATGGCCATCGATACCTCGAAGATGCTCAAGGCCCCGGTCGAAGCCGCGTCCTACAAGGGCACGCTGTACGCCGCACCCAAGGATTCCGATGGCGGCATTCTCTATTACCGCAAGGATCTTGTCCCCACGCCTCCCAAGACGTGGGACGAAATGATGGGCATGTGCTCCATCGCCAAGACCAACAACATCGGCTGCTACTCCGGCCAGTACAAGCAGTATGAAGGTTTGACTGTTAACGCCGCTGAAGCCATTAACTCCGCCGGTGGATCTGTCCTGAACAAGGACGGCAAGCCCAGCCTGAACACGCCTGAGGCCAAGGCCGGACTCGAAAACCTGGTCAAGGCGTACAAGGATGGCAACATTCCGCAGGAAGCCATCACTTTCCAGGAAGAGGAAAGCCGCCGCGCGTTCCAGTCCGGCAACCTGCTCTTCCACCGCAACTGGCCTTACATCTACAGCCTGATCACCACTGAAGGCTCCTCAGCTGTCAAGGACAAGTTCGGCATGGCACCCCTGCCGGGCAAGAGCGGCCCCGGCGCCTCCTCCCTCGGCGGCCACAGTGCAGCCATCAGCGTCTACTCCAAGAACAAGGCCACGGCCCTGGACTTCATCAAGTACATCGACAGCGAGGAGAACCAGAAGTTCTTCGCGAACCAGGCGTCCTTGGCCCCGGTTCTTGCGGCACTGTACGAGGACAAGGACCTGACCACCAAGCTGCCGTACCTGACGGTCCTGAAGGAGTCACTTGCCAACGCGGTGCCCCGCCCGGTCACTCCGTTCTACCCCGCCGTGACCAAGGCAGTCCAGGAGAACGCCTACGCTGCACTGAAGGGCGAAAAGTCTGCCGAGCAGGCACTGTCTGACATGCAGAAGTCCATCGAGTCTGCTGGCGCAGGATCGTAGTTTAGTCATGGCAACCGAATTAGGCCCGACGCCGGCAACCAAGCCGGCGCCGGGCGGGACCCCGGTCCACCACGCACCAAAGGGTGTGGGGGAGGACAACAAGATCCTCAGCCAGGGCAAGTGGGCTTCCTGGCTGCTGGCACCCACCATCATCGCCTTGGGCGTTGTGATCGTCTATCCGATCATCAGCGCCATCGTGATGTCCTTCCAGAAGGACGCCGGCCTGGACCCGGCCACGGGCCTCTTCACCGAAGGCGGCCCCGCGGGCATCCAGAACTATGTGAACTGGCTGGCGCAGCAGTGTGCTGCCCCGGGCGGCGGCACGGTGGCCTGTCCGCCGGGCACCCTCGGCGGTCAGTTCTGGTCCGCTACGAGCACCACGTTCATCTTCACGGTCATCACCGTGATCTTTGAGACGGTCCTCGGCTTCTGGATGGCCATGATCATGGCCCGCACCTTCAAGGGACGCAGTATTGTCCGGGCTGCCGTACTGGTGCCGTGGGCCATCCCCACCGCCGTTACCGCCCAGCTCTGGCTCTTCATGTTCGACTTCAACGGCATCATCAACAAGCTGTTTAACGTTTCCATCCTCTGGACCGGCAGTGAGTGGCCGGCCAAGTGGGCGGTCATCATCGCCGATACATGGAAGACCACGCCGTTCATGGCCCTCCTGATCCTCGCCGGGCTGCAGATGATCCCGGCAGAGGTCTACGAGGCAGCCAAAGTTGACGGAGCAACGGCCTGGCAGCGGTTCCGGATGATCACGTTGCCGCTGGTGAAACCGGCGCTTATGGTGGCTATCCTGTTCCGCACCCTGGATGCCCTGCGGATGTTCGACCTGCCGTACATCCTCACCGGCGGTGCCAACAACACCACCACGCTCTCGATCCTGGTTATTCAACAGGTCAGACAAGGGTTCAACGCGGCGGCGGCGCTCTCAACCATCACGTTCATCATCATCTTCTTGGTCGCTTTCATCTTCGTCCGGTTCCTGGGCGCAAATGTAGTAGAACAAAGCGGCGCCTCAGGTAAGGGGAAGAAATGACCACCTCGACAGCCTCCACGGAGCTGCGCGCCAAGCAGGACGCGGGACGTAAAACGGCCCAGAACCGCGAGAAGTGGGCGCAGGGCCGCACGTACATCAGTGCTGCTGTCATCCTGATCTGGTGCCTTGCCCCTGCTTATTGGATGGTGGTGACGGCGTTCCGCGAGGTCGGTTTCACGTACGACACCTCGGTCCTGCCGACCCATGTGACGATGGACAACTTCACCACCGCATTCGATACGTCCTTCGGCAACAGGTTCGGCCAGGCGCTGCTGAACAGCATCTTCATCGGCATCGTGGTGACGGCAGTGTCCCTGCTGATCGGCGTGTTTGCGGCCTATGCGCTGGCACGGCTGAACTTCAGGTTCAAGTTCCTGGTTCTGGGCTTCATCCTGGGAGCTTCGATGTTCCCCGGCGTTGCCCTCATCACCCCGCTCTTCCAGCTCTTCACCAACATCGGCTGGATGGGCACCTACCAGGCGCTGATCATCCCGAGCATCTCGTTTGTGCTTCCGCTGACTGTCTACACGCTGACATCCTTCTTCCGCGAAATGCCGTGGGAGCTCGAGGAATCAGCACGTGTTGACGGGTGTACCCAGGGGCAGGCGTTCCGGAGGGTCATCATGCCGCTGGCGGCGCCGGCCATCTTCACCACGGCCATCCTGGCGTTCATTTCCTCGTGGAATGAATTCCTTATTGCCAGCCAGCTGTCCAGCGACGCAACCCAGCCGGTTACCGTGGCCATCGCCAACTTTGCCGGTGCGCAGCCAAACCAGATTCCGTACACGGCCATTATGGCCGCCGGCACTATCGTCACCATTCCACTGGTGATCCTGGTGCTGGTCTTCCAGCGCAAGATTGTGGCCGGCCTCACGGCGGGTGCAGTCAAGTGACGAAGGGCGTTTCCCGCCCCCCGCAGTCCAAGGGGGCGGGAAACGGGCGCCGGTTGGTTCGTTCCGGTGAGGACTTCGACATCATTATTGGGTTCCTCGGCTTCTGGGCCGTGGTTCTGCTGGTGGTAACGGTGTGGATGGAAGTGACCGGCCAACCCGCGCTCTGGTGGGCGTTGGGGTTGTTGGCCACCCTTTTGGCAATCTACGGAATGGTCCGGCTGCGGCGGCGGCTTCCGGACCGGAGATAACGCAGTGTCAGCCGCGCAGCGGCAACCGCTGCGCGGCTGACACTGACCGGGCAGCCCGGACCAGAGACACGCGGTCAACGATCAGGGGCGTGGGGGTATCGCAAGGAC
The DNA here is from genome assembly GCF_051857465.1 of Pseudarthrobacter cremeus. Taxonomy (NCBI): domain Bacteria; kingdom Bacillati; phylum Actinomycetota; class Actinomycetes; order Micrococcales; family Micrococcaceae; genus Pseudarthrobacter; species Pseudarthrobacter cremeus. The sequence goes on from NZ_JBPZHC010000006.1 coordinate 180,992, forward strand.
GCCGTGCGGATATTGCATGAGCCCATAAGGGGGGACACGGTGGCACGTATAACTGAAAGGTCCCAGCGGGGCGGCCACAGCGGCGTCAGTATCGAAGACGTGGCAGCCGCGGCCGGAGTTTCAACGGCCACCGTGTCCAGGGCGGTTCGCGGGCTGCCGCGGGTTTCGCCCGCCACGCGCGAGAAAATCCTGGAAGTGGCGGGCGCCCTTGGTTATGTTGCTTCCTCTTCGGCATCAGGGCTGGCCACCGGCCGCACCAAGACCATCGGCGTGCTGGCGCCCTTCGTGAGCCGGTGGTTCTTTTCCAAGGCCATCGAGGGGGCTGACCGTGAACTCCATGCCCGCAACTACAACCTCTCGTTGTTCAACCTGGGCGGCCACGGCAGCCACCGGGAACGGCTCTTCAGCAAGACCATGGTGTACAAACAGATTGACGCGCTGCTGGTCCTCTGCATGGCCCTGACACACGAAGAGCTGGACCACCTTCAGAAGCTCGATATCCCGCTGGTGGTGGTGGGCGGGCACGTGGAAGAGTGCGCGTACATCGGCATTGATGACTACGCTGCTGCCTCCACGGCCGTCCAGCATTTAATCGATCTGGGCCACCGGGACATTGCCCTCCTGCACGGCGACGACGAGACAGACCTCAACTTCGATGTTCCCCGCGTGCGGATCCTCGCGTTCAAGGACGTGATGTCCGCCGCAGGCCTCCCCGCCCGGCGCGAATGGGACGAGGTGGGAGACTTCACGGTCCGCAGCGGCCAGGAGGCGTTCCGGCGCCTGTGGGCCCAGCGGGGTCCCAAGCCCACGGCCATGTTCTGCGCTTCTGACGAAATGGCCATGGGGGTAATTTTCGAGGCATCCCGGTTGGGGGTGCGGGTCCCGGAGGACCTGTCAGTGGTGGGGATCGATAACCACGACTTTGCCGACGCCGTGGGCCTGACCACCGTGGGCCAGCGCCCCGACGAACAGGCCGAGCTGGCCACCAAGATGCTCCTCGACGAATTGGACGGCATCGGCGGGGCAGTGCGCTCCGCCATCGCACCCCATCAGCTCATTGTGAGGCGTACGACGGCGCCGCCCCCTTCCCGGGGAACGGCAGCTTAGCGGCCGGTCCAGCGCCCAGGCTTTCGTGGGGCCGGCCACCGTTAACAGGGCAGCGCTCAGGAAGCGCGGGCCAGTTGCCTGATGGGAATCCAGCGGGAGGCAAGCCGGCGGTAGGCCGCTGCGGCGCCGGTCATGTCGCCTTCCGCCAGGCATTCGATGCCCAGCCTGATATCCATGGGCGACTCGTCCGGATAGACCTTGTCCGCCACCGCGCCGTAGTCCAGTTCCACCATGGACTGGACGTGGAACTGCTCCAGCCACTCGGTCAGCTGGGCCAGGTCATCGAGCATGTCAAGGTCCGGCGCGGCCAAAGCCAAGTGGGCCACCGCATAGCGTGCCCGCTCAATCGCCTCCGTGATCGGAGCCCAGACCCTGACGGTCAGGATACGTCCGCCGGATTCCACCACATCCTTGCGGTCGGTATCCATAAACAGCGAGAACCAGCTGAACGGGATACCCCACGTGGAGGCGCGGGTGTGTACCCGGATGGAACCGTCGCGGGCTTTGACCTGGTCAATCCGTTCCTGGTGCTTGTCGCGCTGTTCTTCCGGTATGAGCATTTCAGCCAGCGGCCCGTGAATGCCTTCCATCAGTGCATTAGCGGCCAGCCCGGCGCGAAGGACCAGCTGGCTGGGGCAATACAGCAGCACAGGCGGGCCCGCAGGCCCGCCCTCTGTTCCGGGTCCATCTCCGGCCCCGGAAGCGGAAGCCGAAACGGCGCCTGAGCCGGGACCGGCACCCGCGTGGGCACCGCCGCCCGGGGTGGCGTCAGCACCGTCGTCGGACGTTCCAGCCTGTGCTTCGCGCCCTGGCGGGACGCCGGGAACGGTGGTGACCCTGACCAGATCCGTGCGTCCGGTGGGAAACGGGTCCCCGCCGGAGCGGGTGATCCTGCCCAGTGATGCAAGGAGCTCGGCGTTTTCGACGGCCGCCCGGGAGGCTGTCCGCGCACCGGCGGCCCGGATGGCTTCCCGTTGTCCTTCCGGAAAAGCATCCAGGGGTTCGTAGACCCGCAGGGTGGAGGAGAAGGGCAGGCCGGCCTGGCCCCGGTAGAGATTTCCGGTCACTGCAGTCTCCTTTCCTGGGTCCACGTTGCGGCCATCAGTCGGCCAGGTCCACCAGCACGGGGGCGTGGTCGGAGGCGCCTTTGCCTTTGCGTTCCTCGCGGTCGATCGAGGCGCCGGTGACGCGGGCAGCCAGCGCGGGTGAGCCCAGGACGAAGTCGATCCGCATCCCCTCCTTCTTGGGGAAGCGGAGCTGTGTGTAGTCCCAATAGGTGTAGACGCCCGGCCCTGGGGTGTACTGGCGCGCCACATCGGTGAAGCCTGCCTCTTCAAAGGCGTGGAACGCCGCACGTTCCGGCGGGCTGACGTGCGTGTAGCCCTGGGTCAGGAACAGGTTAATGTCCCAGACGTCCTCGTCCAGCGGCGCGATGTTCCAGTCACCCATCAGGGCAACCTGCGCAGCGGGATCTGCCGCGACCAGGCTCTGGGCGTGATCTTTGAGGGACTCGAGCCATTTGAGCTTGTACGGCATGTGTTCGTCGTCGAGGGAGCGGCCGTTGGGCACGTAGAGGCTCCAGATCCGGACCCCGGCGCACGTTGCGGCCATGGCGCGGGCCTCCTGGACGGGGTCCTTGCCTGCCTTGCCGAACGGAGGCTGGTCCAGGAAAGTCCGTTCCACGTCTTCGAGGCCCACCCGGGAAGCGATGGCCACACCGTTCCATTGATCCACGCCGAAATGGGCCACTTCGTAGCCGAGGCGTTCGAACAGCTCCCACGGAAAGTTCTCGTCCTTGCACTTGGTCTCCTGGATGGCCAGGACATCGCAGTCGCTGCGCCGCAGCCAGGCCTCCACGCGGTCGGCGCGGGCACGGAGGGAGTTCACGTTCCAGGTAGCAATCTTCACAGTCCCTAACTTACCGAACTTGGGCGCCCGGCATAGCCGGTGGCGGGCGCCGCCCGGGCCGCTGCCGCCGAAACAGGGCATATTGGCGCGGACACGCCGTCAAATTGCGCCGCCGCGCTTAATGTCCGGCTCAAAGTGCCCGACGACGGCGCGGTGCCGGTACCAGCCACGACGACGGCTGTGCCACAACAGCAGCCGCGTCTGGAATTTAGTAGGAAGTCCGAGTATATTCGCTTGCAAAAGATGATCTGGATCACATGCGAAGGAGCATTCAGCCATGGTGCGCGAACTATCCCATTACGTCGGAGGCCAGCGGGTCGACGGGAACTCAGGCCGCTACAGCGACGTTTTCGATCCCTGCACAGGCCAGGTCCAGGCCCGGGTTCCCCTGGCCAGCCGGGAGGAAGTCCAGAACACGGTGGCCGCCGCGGAGAAGGCCCAGCTCGAGTGGGGCGCCATGAACCCCCAGCGCCGCGGCCGGATTCTGCTGAAGTTTGTTGATCTGGTCAATCAGAACCTGGACGAGTTGGCCACCTTGCTCTCCTCCGAGCACGGCAAGACGTTCGCGGATTCCAAGGGCGACATCCAGCGCGGCATCGAGGTGGTGGAGTTCGCGGCAGGCGCCCCGCATCTGCTCAAAGGCGAGTTCTCCACCGACGCCGGCCCGGGAATTGACATCCATTCCCTCCGGCAGCCGCTGGGCGTCGTCGCAGGCATTACGCCTTTCAACTTCCCTGCCATGATCCCGCTCTGGAAGTCCGGCCCGGCACTGGCGGCAGGCAACGCCTTCATCCTCAAGCCCTCCGAAAGGGACCCGTCGGTTCCCCTGCGGCTGGCCGAACTGTACTCCGAAGCGGGTGTCCCGGACGGCGTGTTCAACGTGGTCAACGGGGACAAGGAAGCCGTCGATGCGCTGCTTGAGGACCCGCGGGTCAAGGCGATCGGCTTTGTCGGCTCAACCCCCATCGCCCAGTACATCTACGCAACCGCCGCCGCGCACGGCAAACGCGCCCAGTGCTTCGGCGGCGCCAAGAACCACATGGTGATCATGCCCGACGCCGATCTGGACATGGCCGCCGACGCCCTGATCGGAGCCGGCTACGGTTCCGCCGGTGAACGCTGCATGGCCATTTCCGTGGCCGTACCCGTGGGGGAAGACACCGCCAACCGGCTGGCCGGCAAACTCCAGGACCGGATCAAGGGGCTCAAGGTGGGCCACAGCCTGGCCAAGGATTCCGACTTCGGCCCCGTGGTGGCCCCCAGCGCCAAGGAACGGATCGAGAGCTACATCCAGTCCGGCGTGGACCAGGGCGCCACCCTGCTGGCCGACGGGCGTGGACTTACGGTGGAAGGCTACGACGACGGCTTCTGGGTGGGTCCCACGCTGTTTGATCACGTCACCAAGGACATGAAGATCTACCAGGAGGAAATCTTCGGCCCTGTGCTGAGCATCCTCCGGGCGGCCGATTACGACGAGGCCCTCCGCTTGTGCAGCGAGCACGAGTTCGGCAACGGCGTCGCCATTTTCACGCGCGACGGCGATGCTGCCCGCGACTTCGCGAGCCGGGTGGAAGTAGGCATGGTGGGGATCAACGTGCCCATCCCCGTGCCGATCGCCTACTACACCTTCGGCGGCTGGAAGGCCTCCGGCTTCGGCGACCTCAACCAGCACGGCGCCGATGCGTTCCGCTTCTACACCAAGACCAAGACGGTCACCACGCGCTGGCCGTCCGGGATCCGCCAGGGCTCCAGCTTCGTCATGCCGGAAGGAAGCTGATGACTGTTACTCCGGAGAGTGCGGCGGCCCCGGAAAACGGTGCCGCTGAGGTGTTGTTCGCCCGCCGCGGCCACCTGGGCATCATCACACTGAACCGGCCCAAGGCGGTCAATGCGCTGACGTTCGGAATGGTGCGCGCCATGCTGGAGCAGCTCACCATCTGGGCGGACGACGACGGCGTGGCCACCGTCCTGGTCCAGGGCGCGGGGGAGCGGGGCCTCTGCGCTGGCGGGGACATCGTGGCGATCTACCGGGACCTGCTCACAGGAGGGACCCAAACTGCCGGCTTCTGGGCGGAAGAGTACCGCCTGAACTCCCTCATAGCCCGCTACCCCAAGCCCTACGTGGCGTTCATGGACGGGCTGGTGCTCGGCGGGGGCGTCGGAATATCGGCGCACGGCTCTTACCGGGTGGTCACCGAACGGACCCGGACGGGGATGCCGGAAACCACCATCGGCTTTGTACCCGACGTCGGCGGCACCTTTTTGCTCGCCAGGTCGCCGGGGGAGGCGGGAACCCATGCGGCGCTCACCGGGGCCCACCTCACGGGGGCGGATGCGCTTTTCCTGGGCCTGGCGGACCACTTCGTCCCAGCGGACAGCCTTCCGGGGCTGGCAGCCGCGCTCGAAAACGAAAGCGCGGAAGCCGCCGTCGTACGTTGTGCCCGGGCCTCGCCGCCCTCAGTGCTGGCGGGGCAGCGCGGGTGGATTGATGAAGCGTATGCCAGCGACGACGCCGAGGACATAGTCCGCAGGCTGCGCGACGTTGAGGGGGCGGCGATGGCGGCGGCGGAAGAGGCAGCGGACACCATTGAAGCCAAATCACCCACCGCCGTGAAAGTGGCGTTGGAGTCCCTGCGGAGGGCCAAAGACCTGACACTGGATGAGGCCCTGGCGCAGGAATACCGGGTGGGACTTCGGTTCCTGGCCGCGCCGGACTTCCGTGAAGGAATCCGGGCGCAGGTGGTGGACAAGGACCGCACGCCGCTCTGGAAACCGGCCACGCTGCACGAGGTGCGGCCGGCTGATGTTGACCGCTTCTTCGAGCCGCTCGGAGACCGGGAGTTAACCCTTCAGCCCAAGGAGACGGACCATGTCTGAGAACCCAGTTGTCGTCCCTGAAGATTCGGCTGGCGGGTCCGGGAAGCCTGCTGTTGCCTTCCTGGGCCTGGGCCACATGGGCGGGCCGATGGCGGTGAACCTGGTCAGGGCCGGCTATCCGGTGGCGGGTTACGACGTTGTGCCCGCCGCGCTCGAGGCCGCGGCCGCCCATGGCGTGGCGACGGTGCCCGATCCGTTGGCTGCCGTGGCCGGCGCCGGCGTAGTGCTCACCATGTTTCCCAGCGGCCGGCATGTGCTGGACGCCTACCGTGGCGTGGACGGGAAACCGGGGCTGCTGGAATCGGCCGCCCCGGGGACCATGTTCCTGGACTGCTCCACCATCAACGTGGACGAGGCCCGGGAGGCCGCGGCGCTCGCCGTCGGGGCGGGCCACCGGTCCGTTGATGCGCCTGTGTCCGGCGGGGTGGTAGGTGCTGAAGCGGGCACGCTGACCTTCATGGTGGGCGCCGAAGCGGAAGACTTCGAATCGGTGCGGCCGATGCTGGAGGCGATGGGCAAGCGGGTGGTCCACTGCGGCGGACACAGTGCCGGCCAGGCGGCGAAAATCTGCAACAACCTCATCCTGGGCGTCTCGATGATCGCCGTGAGCGAGGCGTTTGTGCTGGGCGAGAAGCTGGGCCTGACACACCAGGCGCTGTTCGACGTCGCCTCCGCGGCCTCCGGTCAATGCTGGGCGCTGACCACCAACTGTCCTGTTCCCGGCCCGGTCCCCACCAGCCCGGCGAACCGCGGCTACCAGCCGGGCTTTGCCGGGGCGCTGATGGCCAAGGACCTGCGGCTCGCGCTGAACGCTCTCGAAAGTACGGGCGTGGCAGCCCGCCTGGGGCCGCTCGCGTCGGAAATCTACGATACGTTTGCGGCTGAAGGCGGCGCTGACCGCGACTTCTCCGGAATCATCACGGACATCCGGGCGAAGTCGCACAATGACGGGAGTCCGGCATGACCGAGTACACGAACATCCTGGTGGAACAGCGCGGCAGGGTAGGCCTGGTCACGCTCAACAGGCCAGAGGCGCTCAACGCACTGGACCACGCCACCATGATCCAACTCGTGGCTGCAGTGTCCGCCATGGACGCTGATCCGGCTGTGGGAGCAGTGGTGATCACCGGTTCCGCCAAGGCCTTCGCCGCCGGAGCAGACATCAAGGAGATGGCAGCCCAGGGCTACATGGACATGTACGCCGCCGACTGGTTCCGCGGCTGGGAGGACTTCACGCGGCTCCGCATCCCCACCATCGCTGCAGTCTCCGGCTTCGCACTGGGCGGCGGCTGCGAACTGGCCATGATGTGCGATCTCATCATCGCCGGCGACAACGCCAAGTTCGGCCAGCCGGAGATCAACCTGGGCGTACTCCCCGGCATGGGCGGCTCGCAGCGCCTGACCCGTGCCGTGGGCAAGGCAAAGGCCATGGACATGATCCTCACCGGACGATTCATCGGCGCTGACGAGGCCGAACGCGCGGGCCTGGTCTCGCGTGTGGTGCCCGCAGCGGACGTCGTGGACGAGGCGCTCCAAGCCGCCGAGGTGATTGCGTCCAAATCCAAGCCGGTGGCCATGCTGGCCAAGGAAGCCGTGAACACCGCCTTCGAGCTCGGCCTGGCCCAGGGCGTCGTGTTTGAGCGCAGGCTCTTCCATTCACTTTTCGCCACCGAAGACCAGAAGGAAGGCATGGCCGCCTTCACGGAGAAGCGCCAGCCGGAGTTCAACCACCGCTGACCCAGTTAAGCTTCCAGCCAGGCGGGTGCTGTGTATACCTGGCGTGAACTACCTAGTGGAACGGGGACCTTTGGGACAGGCTGCAGCGGACACCGGAACAGCGGAAAACCTTGGCGGCCTCGTGGGAGTGGCGGCCCAGGCAATCGACAACCTCGGTGAATGGGGCGTAGGCGCGTTTACCCTGGCGGAAACCGTGGTCCCGCCCATCCCCAGCGAGGTGATCCTGCCGCTGGCCGGATACCTGGCGAAGCAGGGGTCCCTGAGCCTCTTTCTTCTCTTTGTCACCAGCACGCTGGGAGCCTACCTGGGAGCGTTGCTGCTGTACTGGCTGGGGTTCAGGCTCGGGCTGGAGCGATCCATTCGTGGCCTGTCCCGGCTTCCGCTGGTGGACCGCCAGGACTTTGAAGGCGCTGCAGGCTGGTTCGGGCGCCATGGCAGGTCCTCCATTTTCTTCGGCAGGCTGCTCCCGGGGGTCCGCAGCCTGATTTCCCTGCCGGCCGGCGCCGCCAAAATGCACCTGGGGACCTTCAGCCTCTTCACGTTGGGCGGAAGCGGCCTCTGGAACGGGACCCTGATCGGACTGGGATTCCTTCTGGGAAACCACTACCGGCTGATAGAGCAGTATTCGCGCTTCCTCAACTATGCCGTCTATGGAGCGCTGGCGTTGAGCGTGGCCTGGCTTGTGGTGCGGAGGATCCGGCGACGCAGGGCGCCGCGCTGAGCAACTGCGGCGCCGACCAACAGGCGCGCTGAGCAACCGCGGCGTCGCCTCCAGCGGCTGGCCGGCTCAGCCGCTGAAGTCCCCGGCGCTCCTGCGGAAATCGGCCAGGATCCGGATCATGTGGTCCACATCCTCGGAGCTGAATCCAGACTGACTGAACACCTCGGAGTTCAGGGCCGCCGTGGCGCTCCTGGCAAGGCTGCGGCCTTTCGCCGTGAGTTCGATAAGCGTGGTGCGGCCGTCCGTGGGATGCGGCGTGCGCGCTACCAGCCCGGCCTTTTCGAGACGGTCGACGGCGTTGGTCACCGAGGTCGGATGGACCTGGAGCAGGGCGCTTGCCTTGTTCATGGGCAGCCTCCCGCTGCGGGTGAAACTCAGGAGGGCAAGCAGTTCGTAGCGCGCGAACGTCAGGCCCAGCGGTTTGAGGATGCCTTCCACGCGGGCCAGCAGGATCTGCTGGGTGCGCATAATGGCCGTGATGGCGGCCATGGGCCCGGCCTCGGTAAACCAGCCCTTGTCCTCCCAGTTACGCCGGGCGTCCGCGATGGGATCACGGGGGAGTGGTGTGGTCATCATCATCCGCCTTTCGCCACGTGATGCATCTCACTTTGTCTTCGATCCTGTGCAATATACTAGGACATCCAAGGGTCTGGAAGAGCGAAGGGATGGACTACCCGTGCAGCCACAGGGAGACGGGCGCGCAAATCCGGAGGGGTTGCCCTTCCCGGACGCCGACCTGATGTACGTTGTCGACCTCTTACCGGCTTCCGAGCGGGAGAGGTACCTGGATATCCGCGCTTTCCTCCAGGCATCCGTGCGGCAGGCGTCGATCGAATACTGGAACCGGGAGGAGTTTCCGTTCGGCCTGCTCAAGGAAATGGGCCGGCACGGCCTGGGCTGCCTGCAGACCGACGGCAGGTCCAAGCTGTTCAAGGGCCTGATGTACACGGAGGTGGCCCGCGCGGACGTCTCGCTTTCCGCTTTGGTGGGCATCCATAACGAACTGATCGTCGGCATGATCGATGAACTGGGCTCCGAGGAGCAGAAGCTCCGCTGGCTTCCCGGGCTGGCGGACTTCAGCCAGCTGGGAGCTTTCGCCCTGACGGAGCCGGACCATGGCTCCGACATCGCCGGCGGCCTGGCCACGTCTGCCCGCCTTGACAACGGGGAATGGGTCATCAGCGGCGCCAAACGCTGGATAGGCGCCGGCACCATTGCAGACTTCGCTTTGGTGTGGGCCCGAGACGTCACCGACGGGCACATCAAGGGTTTCATCGTGGAGACGGACCGGCCGGGGTTCACGGCCACCAAAATTGCAAACAAGATCGGCCTCCGCATCATGCAGAACGCGGACATCGTCCTGGCGGACGTCAGGATTCCCGAGTCCAACCTGCTCCCGGGCGCGACGGACTTTTCCAAAGCCAACGCGCTGCTGCGGGACTCACGTGCCTGGGTTGGCTGGCAGGCCGCCGGAATCCAGCTGGCCGCGTTCGACGTCGCGCGTTCCTATTCGCTGGAACGAAAGCAGTTCGGCAAGGAACTTGCCCGGTTCCAGCTGATCGCCCAGCAGCTGGCGGAAATTCTGGGCAACGCCTCGGCGTCACTGGCGCTGATGGCCCAGCTGGCCAGGATCCAGGAGGACGGAAAGCTGGACATGGTGCAGGCCGCCATGGCCAAGTCCACCTGCACTCGGCTGGCCCGGGCGTCCGTCGCAATGGGCAGGTCGCTCCTGGGCGGCAACGGCATCAGCACGGACTACGAGATGGGCAAGCTTTTTGGCGACGCGGAGATCCTGTACACGTACGAGGGCAGCTATGAGATCAACTCACTGATCGTGGCCCGCGCCGTGACAGGGAAGTCGGCCTTTGTGTAGACGCAAAAATCCCGCTGAAACTGATGTTTCAGCGGGATTCTTGGTGTAGCAGGTGCTGCGGCCGGGCCGCAGCGTTACATCGAGCTATTAGAGCGGACGGATGTTCTCTGCCTGCGGGCCCTTGGGGCCCTGGGTCACATCGAATTCGACCTTCTGGTTCTCATCCAGCGAGCGGTAGCCGCTGCTGGCGATTGCCGAGTAGTGCGCGAAAACGTCGGCTGACCCGTCGTCGGGGGCAATGAAACCAAAACCCTTTTCGGCGTTGAACCATTTAACTGTGCCTGTTGCCATGCTGCATTCCTTCGTGTGACTCTGAGTTGCCCCGTCGGCAATAGGCCCCCGGTGCTGCGAACTTCATCCGCTGTCCCAAACGTACGGGGCTGAAGCTCTGCTTGCAAGGGTATTTCTCCCTATGTGGCCCGATAGTCTGGGCAGCATGGGATCCATCTCGGTGGTGATACCGACACGAAACGATGCTGACATGTTGGCGTCATGCCTTGCAATGCTCAAAATCCAGACCCGCCCTGCCGACGAAATCATCGTCGTCGACAACTCAAGCACCGACCACACCGCTGCCCTCTGTGACGCGGCGGGCGTGCGAAGGATCCCTGTCAGCCTGCCGGGAATTGCCGCTTCCACCGCGGCCGGCTTCGATGCTGCCGGATCGGACATCATTGCCCGGCTGGACACTGATTCGCGGCCGCCTGCGGATTGGCTCGAACGCATCGAAGCCACCTTGGAAGGGACCGGGCCATTGTCGGCAGTGTCCGGCCCGGCATATTTTTACGGGGCGAACAGGCTCGTCTGTTGGCTGGGGCGCCATCTCTACCTGGGCGGTTTCTTCTGGGCTGTGGGCCTCCTGATGGGCCACAAACCCCTTTTCGGCTCGAACTTTGCCGTCCGCTCCGAAGTCTGGGCAAGGCTCAGCGGTACGGTCATCAGGGACAATTCCCTGGTCCATGACGACTTCGATATTTCCTACCACCTGCGTCCCGATATGACCGTCACCTACGATCCCTTGCTCGAGGTGGGAGTCTCAGCCAGGCCGTTCGCCAACCTCCAGGCCATGCGAAGCAGGATGGCGATGACAATGGAGACATTCCGGGAGGAGTTCACCGCCGAGCCGCCCTTGCGGCGCCTTGCCGAGCGGCGGCGGTGGGAGCGGGAGCACGGCCGCCGGCCCTAGGCCGGGAAGGGCAGTCCTAGCCGGCCTCGGCGTAGAGGGCAAGGAGATCCCGCGCGAACTCGTGCGGGGAAGTCTCGGAGGGGCTGTGGCCGCCGCGGTATACGGCGATGCGGGCACCGATGGACTCGGCGAATCGCTCATGCAGTTCAAGCGGCCAAAGATCGTGTTCACCCACCGCGACGAACTTCGGCAACGTGGCGGCCGCCAGCTCCTGCCGGAGGTCCGGCGCCCGCTTCATCAGTTCATAGATATCACGCACGGACTGCCGGCGGGTGAACCGGAACCGGTGCCGGACAAACGTCAACCGGTGGGGGGTTATTTTGTTGAAATTCCGGCGGATTCCCCAGATCATCAGGGCGGCACCTACCCGGCCGTTGGCCCAGCCACTGAACCTCCCGAACCTGTTGACGCCCCTGAAGCCCTGCCCTGGTTCTGGCGGGCAGCTCAGGAGGGTCAGGCTGCGGAAGAGCTCAGGCCGCCGCGTGTACGCAATCTGCGCCACTATGGCGGCGAAGGAGTACCCGACGACGTGGGCCGGGCCTTCGCCGGATTCGAGGACCGCGAGAAAATCGCCGACAAAGAGCTCATAGTCGTAGTGCCTCCGGGGCGGGACAAGATTCTCCGGGCCGGCACCGGCCGATTCGTATTGCCCTGCCAGATCGTAGCTCACCACATGGAAACCGGCTTCGGCCAGGTCAGGCATCATGATGGCAAAGTCCTCTTTGGAACCCGTGACTCCGGGCACCAGCACCACGCGCGTGTTCCGGGGCTTTCCCATTGCTGCCATCGCGAGGCTGCCGCTGGGAGCTGCGAAACGGTAAGTTTCCGAGCCTTCGGGCAGGACCGACCAGTCCCAGTCCCGGACTTCCGCATCTTCCCCGGTGACGTCGTCCGTGGGCCCGGCTGGAGGGGCTGCGGGTTTCTTCTGGTCGCGGGACGCCATGGATCAAAGATAGCCCCCGCAGCCGGCAGGAGCGGGTTACCCGGCTACCCGTTCCACAAATGCCTGAAGCCTGCGGTAGACCTCCTGCGACTCGGGATAGCGGTAGTTCTGCTGCCAGGTGTGTTCGGTGTTGGTCCGGGCCCAGTCGTACACCAGGGCGTCAACGGGCACGGAGTGCTCGCGCAGGCGGTTGATGTAGTTCAGGTTCGCTTCGTAGAAGTAGTCACGCTCGGAGGTGGTGACGAACACCGGCGGATGACGGGAATCCAGCCACTCGATCGGCGAGAGAAAACGCGATGCCCGGCGCAATCGCTCGTGCCGTCCCGGTTTGGGTCCTTTGGCGCTGCGGCCAGGGAGAAGCATCCGGACGAAGTTCAGGCTGAGGACGAAACCTTTCTCAAAAAATACCGAGAAGTCCACCACGCTGCAGTGCTGCACCAGCCCCCTGATGTCCTGAACGACGACGGCGGGGTTGAGGCTGTAATGGCGTGCCAGTTCAGGACGGATCGTCGCAGCCGTGAGCAGCGCCGCGATCTGGCCGCCGGCGGAGTCGCCGCCCAGAACCAGACGGCGGGGGTCCCCGCCGAACCGGCCGATGTTCCGCTGCACCCAGTTCAAGGCCGCGTTCGCATCGTCCAGGACGTGTGCCATGTGGAATTCGGGGGCTACCCGGTAGTTGACGTTGGCCACCACCATGCCGGCCTCGGCCTGGCTCGCGCAGTACTTGGTGAGAGCCGCTTTATCGCCGGAGGTCCACCCGCCGCCATGGAAGTAGACGTACACGGGAAGGGCCGTGGAGCCGTTCCCGGCCGAGGACGGAGTGATCACATCCAGGAGTTGGTAGCGGTGGCCCGCACCGACAAAGTCGACGTCGAAGGTATATTCCAGGCCGGTGATGGGGTCTTTGTTGAAGCGGGCCTTTTCGCTGGAACTCACGCTGTGCATCAGCAGGCGCCACACCCAGACGGGCACCCGGCGCAGGTAGCGCCGGACCCTGCGGGCAAGGGCAAAGGTGCCAGGTTGGGTCTTCACGGCACCGACACGGCGGTGGCGAACCGCGGAAATCATGTCCTCATCGTACTCCGCTCTTTTTGAAGCAACGCGGGGTCAGATACGACCCAATAAACCCGGTTTATCGGGCAGGATCTGACCCCGCGTTGGTTTGCTCAGACCGCTTCGAGGACGCTGACGTAGTTGGCGATGCCCACTCCGCCCATGTTCTGCACGGCGGCGCGGCGGGGGCCGGCGAGCTGCATGCCGCCGGCGGTGCCCGTGAGCTGCATCGCGGCGATGACGTGCTGCGATACTCCGGTGGCGCCGACCGGGTGGCCCTTGGCTTTGAGGCCGCCGGAGACGTTGATGGGCAGCTTCCCGTCCTTGAAGACCCAGCCTTCCTCGAGCGCCCGGGCGCCCTGCCCGGGGTCGGTCAGCCCCATCGCCTCGTACATGAGCAGTTCGGCGATGGTGAAGCAGTCGTGGACTTCGGCGAAGTCCAGGTCCTCGAGCCCGACGCCGGCCATCGCCAGTGCGCGCTGCCACGATACGCGGGTGGCAGCGAAGGCGGTGGGGTCCCGCCGTTCCGCGGGGAAGAAGTCGTTCGCGTGGCCGAACCCGGCGAGCCGGACCGGCGAGGTGGCGGCCGACGACGGGGAGGTACTGAGTACGACGGCGGCGGCGCCGTCGGACACGGGGGAGCAGTCGGTGCGGCGCAGCGGGTCAGCCACCATGGGGTTTTTGTCCGAGACGGTGCGGCAGAATTCCTCACCGAGGTCCTTGCGAAGCTGGGCGTAGGGGTTGTCCACGCCGTTGCGGTGGTTCTTCGCCGCGATGGTTCCCAAAACATCGCCGAGCTTGCCTGAACCCGATTGTCCCGATCCGCGCCCGTAGCGTTTCTCGTAGTGCTTGGCGACATCGGCGAACAGGCCGGTGAAGCCCGTGGTGGAGGTCTGCCCGGCCATGTCGTAGTCGGCGCCAAGCAGGGCGGCACCCACAATGTCGGCGCCGGCGTGGGTCATCTTTTCGGCCCCGATCACCAGCACGGTTTTGGCGGTGCCTGCCAGCAGGGACTTGGTCCCCTGCTGGAAGGCGGCCGATCCGGAGGCGCAGGCGTTTTCCACCCGGGTGGCGGGGACGTAGGCCAGCTGGTCCGAGACCTGCAGCGCGAGCGAGGACGGGAACGCGAGCGGCATCATGCCGGAGTTGAACTGGCCAAGATAGATCTCGTCAATCTGCCCGGGCTCAATCCCGGCGTTGCTGATTGCTTCCGTGGCCACCTGGACAATCAGCGATTCGAGGGTCTCGTCGGTGAGTTTGCCGAACCGGCTGTGGCCCCAGCCGGTGAGCAGGACATCCTTGCCGAACTGTTTGCGCAGGCTCATGCTGTTGCTCCTTCCAAGGCAGGAGCGGTCTCTTCCAGGGCGACCGTGAAAGCAGCCCCGGTCTTCCCGCGGAGTTCGTCCACGGTGACCCCGGGCGCCAGGCGCGTGAGCGTGAGCTGCCGGCCGCCGTCGTCGTCCGTTCCTTGCTCGTTCCTGGGCAGGTCAAAGACCGCGAGGTCGCTGATGATCCGGTCCACACAGCTCAGTCCGGTGAGCGGCAGGGTGCATTCGGTGACGATCTTGGCCGTGCCGTCCTTGGCATTGTGTTCGGTCAGCACCACCACGCGCGGCGTTCCGGCGACGAGGTCCATGGCCCCGCCCATTCCCTTGACCATCTTGCCGGGGATGGTCCAGTTGGCGAGGTCGCCGTTGCCCGAGACCTGCATGGCGCCGAGGATGGCCACCTTGACGTGGCCGCCGCGGATCATGCCGAAGGACGCGGCGGAATCGAAGATGCTGCCGCCGGGCAGGACCGTGACCGTCTGCTTGCCGGCGTTGATGAGGTCGGCATCCTCGTCGCCCTCGAACGGGAACGGTCCCATTCCGAGCAGGCCGTTTTCGCTTTGCAGGACAACGCGGACGCCGTCCGGGAGGTTGTTGGCCACCAGCGTGGGGATGCCGATGCCGAGGTTGACGTAGTCGCCGTCGTTCAGTTCTTCGGCTGCGATGGCAGCCATTTCATCCCTGGTCCAGGCCATGGGGTTCTCCTTAGTTAGATTCAGGGGGTCAGGCAGATGCGAGTTCGGCGCGCGGACGGACGGTCCGCTGTTCAATGTCCTTGATCCGGTTGCTTGCCTGGACCAGCCGCTGGACGAAAACACCCGGGGTGACGATGTGGTTCGGATCCAGGGCGCCCGGCTCCACAATGACTTCGGCCTCGGCGATGGTGACCGCGCCCGCGGTTGCCACCACCGGGTTGAAGTTCCGTGCCGTGTAGCGGTAGATGAGGTTCCCGTCGGTGTCCGCCGTGTGCGCGTGGACGAGCGCGACGTCGGCCCTGATGGCGCGCTCCTGCACATACGTTTCGCCGTCGAACTCGGCGAGCTGTTTGCCTTCGGCCACCAGGGTGCCCACACCGGTTTTGGTGTAGAACGCCGGAATGCCGGCGCCGCCGGCGCGGAGGCGTTCGGCGAGGGTTCCCTGCGGGGTGAATTCGACTTCCAGCTTGCCGGCAAGGTACTGCTCGGCGAAGAGTTTGTTCTCGCCCACATAGGACGCGATGACCTTCCGGACCTGCCCGGCCTCGATCAGGACACCGAGGCCCTTTCCATCCACGCCCATGTTGTTGGAGACAACGGTCAGGTCCCTGACGCCGGAATCGCGGACGGCCTCGATGAGGTCAGCCGGAATGCCGCTGAGGCCAAAACCGCCGACGGCGATGGTCATGCCGTCGCGCAGGACATCCGCCAGAGCACTGGTGGCATCGGATTTAAGTTTGGACATTGACGTCTCCTCGTTGAGAGTTGCGTTCCTGCAATGGCTGCCCGGCATCGATCCACTTTGTGGACTATGGGCCTGACTTGGGAGCGTACGGGGCTGTATGAGGGCCTGTCAAGGCTGGAAATTCACTGAAAAACAGCTATTTCTACACTGTGGACGATACACTCAAAGGTATCCACAATGTGGATATTTTGAGTGGAATGAGGAGTGGGATGAAGCAACTTCCCGTGCAGGGCGCCCAGGTTGTCAGCCGCATCGCCGGACTGCTGCGCATCGTCGGGCGCAGCGCTGACGGTGCTTCCCTGGTGGAGCTGGTGCGGGAATCCGGCCTCACCCGGCCAACCGTCCACCGGCTCCTCAGTTCGCTGGCGTCCGAGGGGCTGCTGGACCACGATGCCCGCACCGGCAATTGGGTCCTGGGACCGGAAATCCTGCTGATGGGATCGGTGGCATCTGCCCGGTTTCCGCTCGAGGACATTGCCCGGCCCAGCCTGCGCAGACTGGCTGAGGAAACCGGCGAAAGTGCCTTCTTTTCCATTCGCCGCAGTTCGGAGACGGTATGCCTGCTGCGTGAGGAAGGCAGCTTCCCGGTCAGATCGTTTGTGCTCCACGAGGGCGTACGTTTTCCGCTCGGTGTCGCCTCGGCCGGAACAGCGATCATGGCCTTCCTCCCCGCGGATGAACAGGAACAGCTGCTGGCACACTGGGACGGGCACGCCGGCCCGTTCGCAGCGGCGCACACCGTCGAAGTTGTCCGGGCCAACCTCGCCAGGACCAGGCAGGCAGGCTACGCGGTGAATCCCGGCCTGGTGCTGGAAGGCAGTTGGGGGATGGGGGCCGCCGTCTTCGACCAGGCCGGCCGGCCGGCCTGGGCGCTCTCCCTGACCGGCATTGAACCGCGCTTCCGCGCCGAACGGCAGGAGCTCCTGGGCCGGCTGCTGATGGAGGAGGCGCACCGGATCACGGTGCAGCTGGGGGCCGGCAAAGACCTGTTGTGAAGCCCGGGCAGCGGCCCTACCCTAGCCGTAGGGCCCGGCCGCCAGGGAGCCGGCAGGGGGCAGGCATATGGAGCCGGCAGTAAGGAAGCAGATATGAGCACGAGGATCTACTTCACCGAGTACGGCGAGCCGGCGGTGCTGCAGGTGGGCCCCGAAGAACTTGCCCCTCCCGGTCCAGGACAGGTCAAGGTGGAATTCCGGGCCGTCGGCGTCAATCCTTTTGACTGGACCCTCGTGGCCGGCGTCCTCAAGAACTCCGCGCCCCTGGAATTTCCGGCCGTCCCGGGCAGCGAGGCGGCGGGCGTCGTGACTGAGGTGGGGCCGGCCTTCGAGGGCTTTGCCATCGGTGACGAGGTGATCTGGAACGGCTTTACCGGCGGCTACCGGACCGAGGCATTGGTGTCTGCGGAACAACTGACACCCGTCCCGGTGGGGGTCAGCCTGGAGCAGGCAGCCTGCATCCCGGTTGCGGGAGGAACCGCATATTCGGCGCTGAGGCAGGCGAAGGTTGGCCCCGATGACGTTGTCCTGATCCACGCGGCCGCCGGGGGAGTGGGTTCCGCCGCAGTCCAGATCGCCCAGGCTTTCGGTGCCAGCGTGATCGGGACAGCCTCTGAAAATAACCAGGACTACCTGCGGGAACTGGGTGCGTTTCCGGTCACCTACGGGCCGGGCCTGGCTGAACGTGTCAGGTCCGTCGCTGAAGAAGTGGGGCCGGTCACCGCGGTGCTGGACGCGGTGGGTACCGAGGAGTCCGTGGCGGCAACAATCGAGCTGCTTCCGGACCGCGGCCGGGCCGTGATCACCGTGCCTGGCCGGCACTCACGGGACGCCGGGATTGCCAAAGTCCGGCTTGAGGATGGTCGGGTCTGGGAAGCCGCCACCCTTGCAGCGGAAGGCCTGTTGACTTTCACGATCTCCCAGCGATTCCCGCTCATCGAAGCCGCTGACGCGCTGGAGGCCAGCCGGACCGGCCACGTCCGCGGAAAGATCGTGCTCCTGCCCTAGAGATCACGTTGCCTGGAGCCAGGCCGGAGTGCCGCTACTTCCACCACGTGTCGAAGATGGTGACGGGAACGGTGCGCTTGTGCCGGGTCCGCAGGTACTTTTCCTCGATCTTCCCGGCCACTTCGTTGGAGACCTCCCGGCCTTCAAGGTAATCGTCGATCTGGTCGTAGCTGAGGCCCAGCTCGTCCTCATCCGTGCGTCCGGGCCGGTCATCCAAAAGGTCGGCCGTGGGAACCTTGTCCCACACGCGGGCAGGGGCACCCAGTTCGGCCAGCAGGGCCCGGTTCTGCCGCTTGTTCAGGCCGAACAGCGGCAGGATGTCCGCGCCGCCGTCGCCGAACTTCGTAAAGAAACCGGTGACGGACTCTGCGCCATGATCGGTACCGATCACGAGGTAGTTGTGCTCGCCTGCCAAGGCGTACTGGGCGATCATCCTCGTGCGGGCCTTGGTGTTTCCCTTGTGGAAATCTGAAATCTCCGAGCCCACGGTCTTCTCGAATTCGTCCTCGAAGCCGTCCACGGCAGCGGAAATGTTGAAGGTCCATTCCGTCTTGGCCCGGACGAAGTCCAGGGCCGCCTGGGCGTCATCTTCGTCATGCTGAACTCCGTATGGAAGACGGACCGCAACAAAGTTGGCCTCTACGCCCTCAGCTTCCAGTTCCTCCACGGCCAGCTGGGCGAGGCGGCCCGCCAGCGATGAGTCCAAACCGCCGGAGATCCCCAGGACAAAGCCCTTGGTGTGGGTCGCCTTGAGGTAATCCTTAAGGAACTCCACACGTTTGCGCACCTCCCCGGCGGGATCGATCCGGGGCTGAACGCCCATTTCCTCAATGATGGTGGCCTGGAGTTCGCGCATGTGACCCAGCCTAGTCAGCAGTGTCAACAGCGCTCAACTGTGTCGCACCGGTCCTGTGGAGCCGCGGACCGTGAGGTGCGTGGGCATCAGGGACCGGCTGCGGTTGCCCCCGCCGGCAAGGGGGTTCAGCTGTGCGAGCAGCATCGAGACCGCCACCCGGCCGGCCTGTTCGATCGGGGAGGCCATGGTGGTCAGGGGAGGATTGCAGAAATCCGCTCCGAAGATATCGTCGCAGCCCACAACGCTCATATCTTCCGGGACCCGGATTCCGCGTTCACGGAGGCGCTGAAGCATGCCGATGGCGATGAGGTCGTTGAAGGCGATGCAGGCCGTGACGCCGGAGTGAACCGCCGCGTCCGCTGCGGCGGCGCCGGATTGTGTCTTGGGGGCGAACGGCCCCAGCCTGCGCACGTCCACGCCCCGATCCTCCGCGGCGGCCGCCAGGGCGTTCCAGCGCAGCGTGCTGGACTGGGACGTCAGGGGGCCGGCCATGTACGCGATGCGCGTATGACCCAGGGAAATCAGATGGTCCAGTGCCTGGCTGGTGGCCGACGGCGTATCGATGACGACGGCGGGCACCCCGACGACGTCGCGGTTGATCGTGACGATGGGTACCTTCGCCGCGGCCGCCAGCAGTGCCTCATCGCTGAGCCTGGAGGCAGTGACGATGATGCCGTCCGCACTTTTGCGCAGCTGCTCCATGCTGCTGGCTTCCACCTCGTCCGATTCTTCGGTATCCACGAGGAGTTGGGTGTAGCCCGCGGCCTTGAGCTGCAGCTGGGTGCCCCTGATGAGATCGAAGTAGAAGGGGTTGGTGATATCCGGCACGAGGACGCCCACCGCGCCGGTCCGGCCAGAACTCAGGGCTTTTGCCTGGTTGTTTGGCGTGTAGTTCAGCTCGGCCGCCGCAGCTTCGATGCGGGCCCGGGTGCGGATGTTGACCCGCGCCGGTGTGGACAGTGCCCGTGAAACGGTGGACGCGGCCACTCCGCACATGGCAGCGATGTCGTGGATGGTGGCAGGACGGTCGGTTCCGGCTGCTTGCATCGCCATGGCGTTCCTCTCTGAACGGGATGACATGGGGTATTGTGACCGTTGCCACAGCCCCGTACGTCCTAGATTGCCACAAGCTGTCAACATTTGGCAATCGGTTGTCATCGGGAAGCGGGGTGTCTAGACTTATTGAAGAACTGTTGTGAACTGAGTCACCCGCGCGCCGGAGCGGCAATTAGGCTGCCCCGTCGCGGGCATAACCTAGGAGATTCCCGTGACCGAAACATCGAACGCAGCAAAAACCGTCTGGCCGCTTTCCGGGTTCGGCGATGAAGTTGATCCTGACCCCGCGATCCAGGCGGCGGTCCTGCTGGCTCTCGGAGCACGCCACATCGAGGTGCGGAGCGCCTGGGGCGTCAACGTTTCCGAGCTGACCCCGGAACAGGTCGCAGAACTGAAAGCAGTCCTGGATTCGAACGGACTGAAGGTGTCGGCAGTGGCCAGCCCCATCGGCAAGGTGGACATCGGCCTTCCGGTGGACCACGAAGTGCAGCGCCTCCGGCAGATCATCTCCGTGGCCAAGGGCCTGGACACCAAATACATCAGGATTTTCTCGTTCTACCCGGCCGAGGGCCAGGGGCCCGAAGACATTCGTGAGGACGTCATCACGCGCATGCGGGCGCTGGCCGCTGAAGCCGAGGGTGCCGGCGTCGTACTTTTGCATGAGAACGAAAAGGGCATATACGGCGATACTCCGCAGCGGGTGCTGGACATCATGGAATCGGTGGATTCTCCCGCCCTTCGCGTCGCCTGGGACAACGCCAACTTTGTCCAGGTGGGCGTCAGGCCGTACACCGACGGCTACGCCATGCTGCGCCCTTACCTCGAATACCTGCAGGTCAAGGACGCCGTGATGGCCACCGGTGCCGTTGTGCCCTCCGGCGAGGGGGACGGCGAATTGGATGCCACCATCGCAGCCCTGAAGGCTGACGGCTACGCCGGCTTCGCCTCCCTTGAACCCCACCTCGCGAGCGCCTTTGAACTTGGCGGCTTCTCCGGCCCGGTAGCGTTCGGCGTCGCGGCCCGGGCCTTCGCCACCCTGGCAGCGAAGAACGGAATCGAACTTTCGTGACCGGCCTGAAGGCCGCGGTCATCGGCTGCGGTGACGTGTCGACCGTTCACTTCGAGGCCATTGCAAAGCTCGACGGCGCGGGGCTGGCTGCTGTCTGCGACGCCGATCCCGGCCGCCTGGCGGCCGCCGTGGCGGCGTACGGCGTGCCCGGATTCCCTGACCACCACAGCCTCATCGAGGCCGTGGGACCGGATGTTGTCCACATCACGACGCCGCACAACAAGCATGCCTCCATCGCTGCTGACTGCCTTGACCGCGGCGTCAATGTGATCGTGGAAAAGCCGTTGGCCCACACGCTGCAGGAAGGCCGCCGCCTGGTGGAGGCGGCCAAGGCGAGCACCGCCAAAATCGCTGTCTGTTTCCAGAACCGCTACAACGCGACCTCGCAGGCCATGCACGGCCTGCTCTCCACCGGCGAACTGGGCCCGGTGGTGGGGGCTTCGGCCACCGTACTCTGGCACCGGGATGCTGACTACTACCGCAGCCGGCCCTGGCGCGGCACGTGGGAGGGCGGCGGCGGAGGGCTCATGATGAACCAGGCGATCCACACCGTTGACCTGTTGCAGTGGCTGGTGGGAGACGTGGTCTCCGTGTCCGGAAATGCTTCCACCAGGTTCCTGGGCGACACCATTGAAGTGGAGGACACCGCGGAATTTGTTGCGGTGCATGCGAACGGTGCCCGCAGCGCTTTTTATGCCACGCTCGCCAACGCCGTGAATGCGCCCGTCACCCTGGACATCGTTGCCGAAAAAGCCACGCTGAGCCTGCGCGGGGACCTCACAGTCACTTATGCGGACGGCAGGGTGGATGTAGTGCCCGAGCGTGTGGTGGAGTCCGGCGGACGGGCGTACTGGGGCGTCTCGCACGAGTTGCTCATCAACGACTTCTACTCCCGGCTCAACGAGCCCGGTCCTTTCTGGATAGACGCGGAAGAGGCGGAGAAATCCCTGCGGACCGTCAAGGAAATCTACCGGCAGAGCTATCCCGACGCGGCGGACAAGGTGTCCTGAAGCATGGATGGCAACCGGTTGTAACTTATAAAACGTTTCATTTAAGGACTTCTGAAGTAATTGTTGCAACGGTTTTGACAATCGGTTGCCAAACTTGGCAATTCTGCGTACTCTGAATCTCGCAAGGCCGGTGTGGCTCAGGCCACACCGGCCGGATTCGTCTCTCTCACGTTCCACAGATTCAGGAGCCAACAATGAAGTTAGGTCCCCAGGCGGCAGCTGCCGCCATTTTCGTCAGCGCAGGCCTCGCACTGACAGCCTGCGGCGGCGGTGCCACCGGCGCCCCCAACTCCGCACCGAAGACAACCACGTTGACTCTGGGCGCTGTTCAGGAAATTCGCTCCTGGGACCCGGCCCAGGCCCACGTAGGACACTTCCTCCAGCCCTACCAGGCGGCCTATGATTCGCTGCTCCTGCGGGAGCCGGATGGCAAGCTCAGCCCGATGCTCGCCACAGGATGGAAGTACAACGACACCAACACGAAGCTGACCGTGGACCTCCGTACGGACGTGACCTTCAGCGACGGTGCCAAGTTCGACGCTGACGCGGCCAAAGCCAACCTGGACCACTTCAAGAAGGCCAACGGCCCGCAGATGGCCCAGCTCACGGCGGTCTCCGACGTCACGGTTGTTGACGCCGACACCGTCGAACTCAACCTCACCGCACCGGACCCCTCCCTGGAGTTCTACCTCAGCCAGGCGGCCGGCCTGATGGGCAGCCCCAAGGCGCTCGGCACCGAAGCCATCAAGACCGAGCCCGTGGGCAGCGGTCCCTACGTGATGGACAAGGCGGCCACCGTCAAGGACTCACAGTCCGTCTTCACAGCCCGCAAGGACTACTGGAACAAGGCCAACCAGAAGTTTGAGAAGGTCACCTTCAAGATCCTGCTCGACCTGACCGCCCGCACCAACGCACTGGTTTCGGGGCAGGTTGACGCTACGCTGCTGGATCCCAAGACCGGCAAGCAGGCAGAGGGGTCCAAGATGACCCTCGCGGCGAACGAGGTGGACTGGCAGGGCCTGACACTGTTCGACCGCGATGGCACCAAGAACCCGGCATTGAAGGATGTGCGCGTCCGCCAGGCCATCAACTATGCGTTTGATCGCAAGACCATTCTGGACCAGGTCCTGCTGGGCCAGGGGACGCCCACGTCCCAGCCCTTCGGCAAGGCCAGCGGAGCCTGGGTTGAAGACCTCGAGAACAAGTACCCCTATGACCCGGCCAAGGCGAAAGCACTGCTGAAGGAAGCCGGCTTCGAATCTGGCGTCGTTCTTGAACTCCCGTCGGTTCCCGGGTTTGAAACCCAGCTCGCTGTGGTCAAGCAGCAGCTCTCCGACGTCGGCATCACGGTTAACATCGGTGCAGCGATCACCAACACCTACACCACGGACATCGCCGGCCAGAAGTTCACCAGCATGTACTTCTCGCTGTTCCAGGGAGAGCCGTGGGTGGCCGTCAACCAGATCATCTCCACGAAGGCCCTGTACAACCCGTTCAAGAACACCACCCCCGAGCTGCAGGCCAAGATCGACGCCGTCCAGAAGGGCGGAAAAGACGCAGGCAAGCTGGCCCAGGAGGTCAACAAATATGTGGTGGAGCAGGCATGGTTCGCCCCGATGTTCCGGGTCAACCAGATGTATTACCACAACTCCAAGATCGAAGTAACGCCGCAGGTCCAGCAGGCAGTCCCGTCCATCTACAACTACTCACCCGCCAAGTAAGACCGGGTCAGGAAGCAACATAAACCGGCGCAGGTCCGGCAGCCCGAGCACACGGCGGGCTGCCGGTCCGGGCTGCCGGACCAGGCAGTCAAACCATGCCAGTTCAATGGAGCCAGCAATGATCACTTTCATCCTTAAACGCCTGGGCAGCGGAATAGTTGTCCTGTTCGCCGTCTCGGTCCTCGTGTTTTCCCTGCTTTACATCTCCAGCGGCAGCATTGCCCGGAACATCCTGGGCGACCAGGCAACACCGGAGCAGTTGGCCGTGAAGGAAGCCGAACTGGGACTCGACCAGCCCATCATCACCCGTTACTTCAGCTGGCTCACGCACGCACTGAGCGGGGACCTCGGCACATCCTGGTTCACCTCCGAGCCGGTCGCCAACGCGCTGGCCACCCGCATCCCGGTCACCATGACCATGGTCTTTACAGCCATGCTCCTGATCTCCATCATCGCCACCCTCATCGGTGTCGCCGCGGCAGTAAAGCGTGGCTGGGTGGACAGATTCGTACAGATCGGCGCCATCGTCGGTGATTCCGTTCCCGGCTTCGTGATCGGCATCATCCTGGTGACCATCCTGGCCATCCAGATGGGGCTTTTCCCTGCCACCAGCACTATCTCGCCCGGTGTCGGAGCGGACGCCTGGGTATTGTCCCTGACACTTCCGGTGATCGCGTTGCTGATCAACGGAGTAACCGGCGGTGCACAGCAGATCCGCAGCGCCGTCATCAAGCAGCTCGAACGTGATTACGTCCGCACGCTGCGCAGCCGCGGAATCGGTGAGACCGAGGTCCTGTTCAGGCACGTCCTGCGCAGCGCCGCTCCGGCCGGCCTGACAGTGCTCAGCCTGCAGCTGATCGGCATGCTGGGCGGTGTGGTCATCATCGAGCAGATCTTTGCCTTGCCCGGTATGGGTCCGCTTGCCGTGGCCGCCACCGCCCAGAGTGACCAGCCCGTGGTTATGGGCGTCGTTATGTACACCGTCGCCGTTGTCATTGTGGTCAACCTCATCGTTGACCTGCTCAACGGCTGGCTTAATCCGAAGGTGCGTGCCTCGTGACCGAGTCCGTCGAAACCACAGCCCTGACGTCCGCTCCCGGAACCGCCGGTTCTGGAAACACCGGCCAGACCGGAACCGTTGTCCGGTCAACAGTCCTGAGTCGACTGCTGAAGAATCCCCTCGGCATCATCGCCATCGCCATCCTCCTGGCCATGGCCATCATGGCCATTTTCGCCGACGTCCTGGCCCCGTTCGACGAGAACTTTGCCAACATTTCCAAGACCCTCGCCGCGCCGGACGCTGTCAACATCCTTGGCACGGACAGCTCGGGACGTGATGTCTGGAGCAGGCTGCTGTTCGGGGCCCAGCTGACACTGAGCTCGGCGCTGCTGTGCGCCGCCGTGGCCATCGCCATCGGCCTGCCGGCGGGCCTGATCGCCGGCTACTACGCCGGTAAGTTCGAAGCGGCCTCCAACTGGATTGTCAGCATCCTGATGAGCCTCCCGGGCCTGATCGTCCTCCTCACCATCCGGGCCGCGTTCGGCCCGTCAGTGTGGATTGCCATGATCGCCTTCGGCGTCCTGATCAGCCCGTCCTACTTCCGGCTGACCCGGTCCGCGGTGCAGTCTGTCCGCAACGAACTCTATGTGGATGCTGCGCGGGTCTCAGGGCTCTCCGATTTCAGCATCATCGTCCGGCATATCTTCTCCGTGGTCCGCGCCCCGATCATCATCCAGACGGCAGCGATCGCCGGCGTAGCCATCGCCATCCAGTCCGGACTCGAATTCCTCGGGCTGGGGGATCCTGCCAAGGCAACCTGGGGTGTGATGCTCAGCGAGGGGTTCAAGAATGTCTACCTCACGCCGACGCTGCTCTTCTGGCCCGCGTTTGCCATGGCACTGACCATCGGCGCCCTGGTGCTCCTGGGGAACGCCCTCCGGGATGCCTTGGAGGACGGCGAAAAGATCAAGCACCGCAGGAAGAAAGCACACGACGCCGAGGGTGCAGTGTCAGCCAGCGCCGTCAAGGCAGCCCGCAGGACCGTTGCCGCCGTCGAGTCCGGAACCGAACACCACCTGGTCAAGGTGACCAACCTCGGCGTTGGATACCCCCAGGCGGACGGCTCAGTCAAGAAGGTTGTGGACGACGTCTCGTTCCATGTTGACCGCGGCGAGATCCTCGGCATCGTGGGCGAATCCGGCTCAGGCAAATCGCAGACCGCGTTCTCGATCCTTGGCCTGTTGCCCGATACCGCACGGATTGTCGGCGGCGCCATCCAGTTCGATGGCAACTACACCGTGGCTCCGGGGGATGACAGGGTCAACCAGGACCGCCTGTCAAAGCTCCGCGGCAAGAGGATCTCCTACATTCCGCAGGAGCCCATGAGCAACCTGGATCCGGCCTTCACCATCGGCTACCAGCTGGTCACACCGATGGTCCGCGTCCTGGGAATCTCCAAGGCCGAAGCCACGGAACGGGCCATGAAGCTGCTCTCCGACGTGGGCATCGTCCACCCCGACCGGACCTTCAAGGCGTACCCGCATGAGGTTTCCGGCGGAATGGCCCAGCGCGTGCTCATTGCCGGTGCCATCAGCTGCGAACCGGACCTCATCATCGCCGATGAACCCACCACGGCCCTTGATGTCACGGTGCAGGCCGATGTGCTGGACCTTATCCGCGATCTCCAGCGCCGCCTCGGCGTCGGAGTCATCCTGGTGACCCACAACTTCGGTGTGGTGGCTGACCTCTGCGACCGCGTGGTGGTCATGCAGAACGGCCGCCTGGTCGAAGAAGGCCCGGTGCGGGAAATCCTGCGCGAACCGAAGGAAACCTACACCCGGACCCTGCTGGCCTCGATGCTCGAAGGCAAGGAACCCATGACCATGCTGGTGCCAGCCGCCGGATCGGCAACTGCCGGATCGACAACTGCGAAGGAGAACGTACTGTGACCGAAACAGCAGCCCTGGACGCCGCGGGATCAGCTCCGGAACGCGACGAACTGCTTCGGGTGGACAACCTGGTGGTGGAGTACGCCGGCAAGGGTTTCCGGGCCAAGAAGTTCCGCGCCCTGACTGACATCAACATCACCATCGGCCAGGGCGAAACACTCGGCCTGGTGGGGGAGTCCGGCTCCGGCAAGACAACCCTGGGCCGGGCGGTGCTGGGCCTCGCCCCGGTGACCGGCGGCAGGATCACCTTCGAGGGCAAGGACATCAGCCACGCCACGCGCAGCCAGCGCCGGGTCCTGAGCCGGGACCTGCAGGTGGTGTTCCAGGATCCGTACACGTCCTTGAACCCCGCGCTCGAAGTCGGAGACATCCTCGCGGAGCCACTGGGTGTGCAGGGCATGGATTCCGCCGCAGCGAAGAAGCGCGTGAAGGAGCTCCTGGACCAGGTGGGACTGCCGTCCGACGCCATCCACCGGCTTCCCCGCGAGTTCAGCGGCGGCCAGCGGCAGCGCGTGGCCATTGCCCGCGCCCTGGCGCTGTCTCCCAAGCTCATCGTCTGTGATGAACCGGTCAGCGCGTTGGACCTGTCCACCCAGGCCCGTGTCCTGGATCTGTTCCTGCAGATCCAAAGGGACACCGGCGTCTCCTACCTGTTCGTCTCCCACGACCTTGACGTGGTCCGCCACATCAGCCACCGTGTGGCTGTGATGTACCGTGGAGAGATCGTGGAGCAGGGGCCTGCTGAGGTTGTCACGCGCGACCCCGAACACCCCTACACGCAACGGTTGCTCCTCGCTTCTCCGGTTCCGGATCCGGACCGCCAGGAGCAGCGCCGCAACGACCGCCACCGGCTCCTTGAAGAGCAGCGGATGCAGGCCGAACAGGCAGGCGTCCCCGCCTAGGCCCGTGCAGGAACAAACTCAACAGCAACCACAATGGAGGGCTTAAAAATGGCCAACTCAGCCAAAATCGGCGTGCAGGCAATGATGCTGAAGGACAGCTTCGCCGAAACCGGAGCATTCGAGACGCTCCGCAAGGTCAGCGACATCGGCTACAACGCCGTCGAGATTTCCCAGATCCCGATGACGCCGGAGAACGTGGCTGAACTGGACCGTTCCCGCACCGAACTCGGGATGGACATCGCAGCGCTTTCGGTGATGCTCGAAAAGCCGGAAGGCCGCCCCGGTGATTCCCTGCGGGACGATTTCGAGAAGATCGTTGACGACGCCAAGCGGCTGGATTCCAAGCTGCTGCGCATCGGCATGCTGCCGTTCCCCGCTATGAAGTCCATCGATGCCGTGATCGGCTTCGCCAAGGAAACCAACGGATATGCCGAACGCCTCCGGGAACACGGCATCAGCCTGTACTACCACAACCACCACATCGAATTCGCGAAGTTCGACGGCAAATACATGCTGGACATCATCGCGGAGAATTCCCCGGCCATGGGGATGGAAATCGACGTTCACTGGGTCCAGCGGGGCGGCCTTGACCCCGTCCGGACCATTGAGAAGTATGCCGACCGCACTGCCATGATCCACCTGAAGGACTACCGCATCGGCACCATGCCCGAAGCCGCCTTCGAGATGATGGGCAGCGGCGACTTTGCCGGCTTCATGCAGGAATTCAAGAACGTGGTCCAGTTCGCCGAAGTCGGCGAGGGAAACCTCGATTTCCCGGCGATCATCGCAGCCTCGGAGGCTGCCGGAGCAGAGTACATGCTCGTGGAGCAGGATGAACTCTATGGCCGCACGGTGTGGGAAGCGCTGCAGACTTCCCATGACAACCTCGTCGCCATGGGGTTCTCCGACCGCTTCTGAACAGCACCCAAACGAAAAGGATAAACAACTGTGAGCAAGAAAGTACGCCTCGGCATCATCGGCCTGGGCCAGCAGGGCGGCGCCTACGCCAAGTTCATCACAGACGGCATGGTCCCCAACATGGAGATCGGCGCCATCTGCGATATCGATCCCGCCAAGAAAGAACTCGCCGCCACCACCTACCCGGACGTCCCCTTCCATGAGGACTACATCGCCATGCTGGAAAGCGGCGACGTCGACGCCGTCGTGACCTGCGTGCCGCACTTCCTGCACCCCGAAATGGGCATCGAGGCCCTCAAACACAACATCCACGCGCTCGTCGAGAAGCCGGCCGGCGTCTACACCAAGCAGGTCAAGGAACTGAACGAGTTCGCTGCCGGCAAGCCGGAGCTCACCTTTGGCATCATGTTCAACCAGCGCAACAACCCGCTGTACCAGAAGCTCAAAGAGATTGTCGATAACGGCGAGATCGGCAAGATCCGCCGCAGCAACTGGATCATCACCAACTGGTGGCGTCCGCAGGGGTATTACAACTCCAGCGAATGGCGCGCCACCTGGGGCGGCGAGGGCGGCGGCGTCCTGGTCAACCAGGCCCCGCACCAGCTGGACCTGTGGCAGTGGATCTGCGGCGTGCCCAAGTCCGTCTACTCCAAGGTTGCCTACGGTTTCCGCCGGGACATCGCCGTCGAGGATGAGGTGACGGCAGTGGTGGATTACGGCGACGGCGTCACCGGCGTCTTCGTCACTGCCACGCACGACCTGACCGGCACGGACCGCTTCGAGATCCTGGGCGACCAGGGAAAGATCATAGTGGAAGGCAGCAAGACCGCCACCGTCACCCGCCTGGTCAAGCCCGAGCGGGAACTCAGCGACGGCATGGACATGGACGACGTGCGGAAGCTCTTTATGGGCGAACTTAACCCGGAGCAGTACTACACCACCGAGGTCATCGAATTTGAGTCCGCATGGGGCAGCCAGCACTCAGGGGTCCTGGAAAACTTCGCCGCCAACATCCTGGATGGCACGCCGCTGCTCGCCCCGGGCTCCGACGGCATTAACGGCGTCCGCCTGGCCAACGCCATCCACCTCTCGAGCTGGACGGGCAAGGAAGTGGGGCTGGACTTCAATGAGGACGAGTTCCTGGCTGAACTGAACAAGCGGATCTCCGAAGAGGGCAAGTTCGCACAGCGGTCCTGAGCCGCTTTCTCGCTAGGATGGGGCGGTGACTGAACCCACGGCGCCACACGCCGCCCCATCTTCCGGCCCTGGCAAGAAGCCCGGCCGCACCGGAAAGTCCAACGCGACGATCTACGACATCGCCAAGGTGGCCGGTGTCAATCCCTCCACGGTGTCCCGTGCCCTCAGTAAGCCGGGCCGGGTCAGCGCCAAGACGCAGAAGCTCATTGAGGAAGCCGCCGCCGGCCTTGACTACCAGGTCAACCCGTATGCGCGCGCCCTTCCGACCGGCCGTACCAACACGTTCGGGCTGATCGTCGCTGACATCACCAATCCGACATTTTTCGATATCATCCGCGGCGCCGAGACCACTGCAACGGGCCGGGATTACACCCTGGTCCTCGCCGAGTCCGCGGAATCGCCGTCAACCGAGCTGACGGCCGCCCGCAGGCTCATGGCCACCGTGGACGGCCTCATCCTGGCGAGCCCGCGCATGGACGATGACAACATCCGTGCCCTGGCACTGGCCAAACCGGTGGTGGTCATCAACCGCGAGGTCGAGGGCATTCCGTGCGTGGTTCCGGATGTCAACAAGGGAATTGGCGAGGCGGTCCGCAGCATGGCCGCAAATGGACACCGGAAGGTGGCCTACGTCGCCGGGCCGCCGGAATCATGGATGTCTGAGCGGCGCTGGGAAGGCGTGCAGGCGGCCTGCGAGTGGTCACGGCTGGAAGCCGTGCGGCTCGAATCAGCCAAGCCAACGGTCGACGGCGGCCGGCAGACGGCGCGCGACGTCCGCGCCAGCGGCGCCACGGCAGTCCTGACCTACAACGACCTCCTGGCCATCGGGCTGATGCAGGAGCTCCAGGCGGCCGGAATCGTGGTGCCTGACCAGGTCAGCATCGTGGGCTTCGATGACATCTTCGGAGCGGACTTCACGACGCCGCCGCTCACCACTGTGCGGTCGCCCCTGGGGGAGTGCGGGGAGGCAGCCGCGACCCGCCTTCTGGACCTGCTGGGCGGGAGCGGGGATCCCGCTGGCACCCTGCGGGTGGAGACTGAACTGGTGCTGCGCGGATCCAGCGGACGAATCCTGCCCAACAGCAGGTCCTGACCGGCCGTTCCCGCAATTTGGCAATTCATGGCAACCGGTTGACAAAGCGCAGGGCCAAGCCCGAATATTGAGCTATGTCACAGTCGATTGCTGCCAACCCAGACCGGCTCCTGCCCGCGGATCCAGGAACGCGCAGCATCGCGCGCGACCTCCTGCAGCGTGTCCAGGACCTCCCCATTATCTCCCCGCACGGCCACGTTGACGCCGCCGTCATCGAGCAAAATACTCCCTTCCCGGATCCGGCTGCCCTGCTCGTCAGCCCGGACCACTACGTCACGCGCCTGATCCACGCCAGCGGCGTCCCGCTGGACCGGTTGCGCGGTTCCAGCTCCTCGCAGCCTGACTCCCGCGGCGTCTGGCACGAATTCTGCAAGGCCTGGCCACTCTTCGACGGGACGGCCTCGGGCTACTGGCTGCGAACGCAGTTCGACAGCGTTTTCGGGCTGGAGCAGGAAATCAGCGCCGAGACCGCCGACGCCAGCTACGACGCCATATCCGCCAGGCTCCTCGAGCCCGGCTTCCGGCCACGCCAGCTGTTCAAGGACTTCAACATCGAGGTCCTGGCCACCACCGACGATCCGCTGGACACCCTGGACAGCCACAAGGCCATCGCCGATGACCCCACCTTCAGCGGCCGGGTCCTGCCGACCTTCCGCCCGGACGCATACCTGAACATCGCCCACCCCACCTGGTCTGAAAACGTTGACCGCCTGGTGGCCGCTGCCGGTGACGGCGGTTCGGGCTACAAGGGCTACATCACGGCCCTGGAGAACCGCCGCCGCCACTTCGTGGACCGCGGCGCGGTCTCCGCGGACCACGGTGTCCGCACGCCGGCAACGCTGAAACTGGACGACGCAGAAGCGCACAAGCTGTTCGAAAAGGCCCGCTCCGGCCAGGCAACCGCCCAGGACCGCGACGATTTCGAAGCGCACATGATGTACCAGATGGCCAGGATGTCCGTGCAGGACGGCCTGGTGATGACCATCCACCCGGGCTCGTACCGCAACCACCACGAGCCAACGTTCAACGCCTACGGCGCGGACACCGGCCACGACATCCCGTTCGCCATCAACTACACCGAAGCCATCAGGCCACTGCTGCAGGACTTCGGGACAGCCAAGGACTTCCACCTGGTGCTGTTCACCCTTGATGAGACCGTGTTCTCCCGCGAACTCGCACCGCTGGCAGGCTTCTACCCCGCGGTCTACCTTGGCGCGCCCTGGTGGTTCCTGGACGCTCCGGATGCCATGCTGCGCTTCCGTTCCGCCGTGACGGAGACTGCGGGCTTCTCGCGCTCTTCGGGCTTCATCGACGACACCAGGGCCTT
Organism: Pseudarthrobacter cremeus; assembly: GCF_051857465.1. Lineage (NCBI taxonomy): Bacteria > Bacillati > Actinomycetota > Actinomycetes > Micrococcales > Micrococcaceae > Pseudarthrobacter > Pseudarthrobacter cremeus. Next base: position 213,266 of record NZ_JBPZHC010000006.1, read on the forward strand.
CTGCTCCATCCCGGCACGCCACGATGCATCGCGCCGGATCGAAGCATCCTTCCTGGCCCGGCTCGTGGCCGAGCACCGGGTCAGCGAAGACCGCGCCCATGAACTGATCGTCGACATCGTCGACGGATCCCCGCGAAGGGTTTTCAAGCTATGACCGCCGAACAAGCCGGGCTTCCGCAGCTGAACCGGACCCTGTACCCGTCCCCCAAGCCCCCGGTGCGGATCGTGCACCTCGGACTGGGCGCCTTCCACCGGTCCCATCAGGCCTGGTACACCCACAAAGCCGGCGACGCCGCTGACTGGGGAATCGCTTCCTTCACCGGACGCCGCCCGGATGCAGCCCTTGCCCTTGCGGAGCAGGACGGCCTCTTCACCCTGGTCGAGCGAGCGGACAGCGGCGACTCGTTCACCGTCATCGGCAGCATCGCCGAAGCAGTGGACGGCGCGGACGTCAAGCGCCTCGCGGAGCTCGTTTCAGCGCCTGCCACCGCCGTCGTCACCCTGACCATCACCGAGGCGGCCTACCGTCTCGGAGTTGACGGGCAGCTTGACGCCGCAGCGCCCGACGTCGTCTCCGACCTTGCGCTCCTGGCGTCCGGCGGAGAGCCACTGACACCGCTGGGCCGGCTGGTCCTTGCCCTCGGGGCACGCCGTGCTGCCGGCGCGGGGTCCCTCGCCGTGGTCTGCTGCGACAACCTTTCGGACAACGGCACGGTGGCCCGCAACGCGGTGGCAGGCCTTGCCCGGTCATGGGACGCCGGCCTGGCGGACTGGATCGAGGCGAACATCAGCTTCGTCAGCACGTCGGTGGACCGCATCACGCCGCGCACCACGGACGCCGACATCGACGCCGTCGCCCGGGCCTGCGGCTACCGGGACAATTCGCCGGTGGTTGCCGAACCCTTCGCCAACTGGGTGCTCAGCGGCGACTTCCCCGCCGGGCGTCCTCGGTGGGAAGACGCCGGCGCGGTCTTCGTTGACCACATCGAGCCCTACGAAAACCGCAAACTGTGGCTGCTTAACGGCGCCCATTCCCTGCTGGCCTACGCTGGCCAGCTGCGCGGACACACCACAGTTGCACAGGCGCTCGCTGACCCTGTTTGCGTGGACGCCGTGGAACGCTTCTGGGACGAGGCTGAAGCCAACCTGTCCGGTGCCGGTGCGGGCGGTGCGGACCTGCAGATCCCTGCCTACCGCGCCGCGTTGCTGGATCGCTTCAGCAACGCCCGCATTGCGCACCACCTGGCACAGATTGCCATGGACGGCAGCACCAAGCTGCGGATGCGGGCCGTGCCGGTGATGTTGGCCGAACGCTCGCAGGGCAGGTCCGGTGCTGCGGCGGCACTCATGATTGCCGCCTGGATGGACTTCAGCGCTACGGCGGAGAATTTCCAGGATCCGCTGGCAACAGACGTGGCCGCCGCAAACCTCCTGGCCGGGACCCAGCGCGTCCAGGCATTGCTGGCGCTGGTGGATCCGGCCGCCGCTGCGGACACCGCCGTCGTCGGGTTGGTGGCGGGCCTGCTGGGTACTTTCGCTGCCGCAGCGCCGCGGCCGTAGCCGGCATTCTGCCAAGCGCTGCCTGGTCCTGATCGCGGACCGGGCAGCGCTTTTTCATGAAGTTTCAACAAAAATATTTGGCAACCGCTTGCCATTCCGTTGCCAAGTGATTACGATTACATACAACGGAAAAGACGTGGCGGCACTCGCCGGATGCGGCACAGCAGCCCCCGGTATCGCCAGGATTCACCGCTTCATGGCATTTCAATAGTTCGCCGGCCCTCAGGCAGGCAGCGGGTAAAGGAGCCCAAATTATGAAAAAGCTGAACAAGCTCAGCATCGTCGGCTATGGTGCCGGCGACGCCGCGAACAACCTTGCTTTCACCACCGCCACCATGTTCCTGCTCGTGTACTACACCGATGTGGCCGGGATTTCCGCCGCCGCAGCAGGAACCCTGCTCCTGGTGGTCAGGCTTTTCGACGCCTTCGCTGACGTTTTCGCCGGCCGGATTGTGGACCGCACCTTCAGCAAGCGGTTCGGCAAGTTCCGCCCGTTCATCATGTTCGGCTCCATCCCGCTGCTCCTCCTGAGCGTGGCCACGTTCTCCGTGCCGCAGCTGGGCGAGTCCGGAACGTTGCTCTACGCCTACGTCACCTACGCCGCCCTCGGCCTCGCGTACAGCCTGGTCAACATTCCCTACGGGTCACTGGCCGGAGCCATGACCCAGGATCCGGGCGAGCGCGCCAAGCTGGGCTCGGCCCGCATGGTCGGCGCACTCCTGGTGGGCTCCAGCCTGGGAATCTTCGTGGCCCCGCTGATCAAGCCGGGTGCTGACCTCCAGTCGACATTCACCACCATCACCCTGATCTTCGTAGTGATCGGTACGGCGCTCTACTTCTTCACGGCACTGACCGCCAAGGAACGCGTCCACCGCGACGTCCCCAAGGTGACGTTCAAACAGAGCATGGACACGCTCAAGACCAACAAGCCCCTGATGATGCTTTGCCTGAGTTCCTTCTTCTTCCTCACCGGCTACCTCGCCCTGACGTCCGTTCAGCTGTACTACCTGCGCGACGTCCTCGGCCGTCTGGACCTCTACCCCGTACTGTCCATCATCCAGCTCGCGCTCACCTTCGTCCTCGCCGCCTTCATGTCGCGGCTGGTCCGGAACCTCGGGAAAAAGCGGGTCTACATCTACTCCTCCTTCGTCTCCGTGGCCGGCGGCCTGATCATCTTCTTCGCCCCGGCCGGACAGGTCTGGATCGGCTTCAGCGGACTGGTCATCAGCCTCGTGGGCGTCCTTGCAGTGAATATCGTGGTGTGGGCCCTGGAAGCAGACACCGTTGAGTACGGCGAATGGAAGACCGGCGTCCGCACCGAAGGAATCACCTACGCGCTGTTCTCCTTCACCCGCAAGTCGGGCCAGGCCGTCGGCGGCGCACTCGCCGCCTATGCGCTTGCCCTCGGCGGCTACAAATCCGGAGCGGTCCAGACCGCCGACGCACTGTCCGCCATTCAGTTTGCCGCCGGGGCCATTCCCGCCGTCCTGACGATCCTTGCGGTATTGGTGATGTCCAAGTACAAGTTGACTGATGCCAAGCATGCGGAGATCCTCAGCGAGATCAAAGCACGCCGGACCACGCCGGCTGATGCGGGCGCCCCGGCGGACTCCAGCGGCAGCACCGTCGCTCCCCAAGCCCTGGCAACACACTCCAAGTAAGAGCACCTGACCTAAAGTCCTTGAAAGGATCTGCCGTGAAAATCATTGCCGCGGAAGTCTTCGTGACGAGCCCGTCCCGTAACTTCGTGACCCTGCGCATCACTACGGACGACGGGGTCACCGGCATCGGTGACGCCACGCTCAATGGCCGCGAACTCGCTGTCGCCGCATACCTCAAAGAGCATGTTGCCCAGTTGCTGATCGGCAAGGACCCGCACAAGATCGAAGACACGTGGCAGTTCCTGTACCGCAGCTCCTACTGGCGCCGCGGCCCCGTCACCATGGCGGCCATCGCCGCCGTCGACATGGCACTGTGGGACATCAAGGGCAAGATGGCCAACATGCCCGTCTACCAGCTGCTCGGCGGGGCATCCCGCAACGGCCTGCGCGCCTACGGCCACGCCTCGGGCGCGGACATCGAGTCGTTGTTCGACTCCGTCCGCGAGCACCTCGAGCTGGGCTACAAGTCAGTCCGCATCCAGACCGCCGTTCCCGGCATCAAGGCCGTCTACGGCGTTGCCGCCCAGGCCCAGGCCTCCGGGGAGCGCTATGACTACGAGCCCGCCGGCCGCGGCGCGTTCCCCGTGGAAGAGGACTGGGACACCCGTGCCTACCTGCGCCACCTGCCCACCGTCTTCGAGGCAGTGCGCAACGAATTCGGTCCTGAACTGCCCCTGCTGCACGACGGCCACCACCGCATGACCCCCATCCAGGCTGCCAAGCTCGGCAAGGCGCTGGAACCGTACGATCTGTTCTGGCTTGAGGACTGCACCCCGGCTGAAAACCAGGAGGCCCTGCGTCTGGTCCGCCAGCACACCACCACCCCGCTGGCCATCGGTGAAATCTTCAACACCGTGTACGACTACCAGACCATCATCAAGGAACAGCTGATCGACTACGTGCGCGCTGCCTCCACCCACTTCGGCGGCATCTCCCCGCTGAAGAAGGTCATGGATTTCGCCGCCCAGTACCAGATCAAGTCCGGCTTCCACGGCCCCACGGACATCTCCCCGGTGGGCTTCGCGGCCCAGCTGCACGTGGGCCTGGCCATCCACAACTACGGCATCCAGGAATACATGCAGCACTCGGACAAGACCAACGAGGTCTTCGAGCAGTCCATGACGTTTGTGGACGGCTACCTGCACCCGGGCGACAAGCCCGGCATCGGCGTCGAATTCAACGAGGAAGCCGCGGCGGCCTACCCGTACCAGCAGGCCTACCTGCCCTACAACCGCCTCGTTGACGGAACCGTCCATGACTGGTGAGGCACGCCCCGTGATCAGCAACCAACCATCAGCCGGGGAGGGAACCAAAGCCGGTTCCAAGGTCCGCCTCATTGTCATGGGCGTCTCAGGCTGCGGCAAGACCACCATCGGTGACCTCGTGGCCCGCGAACTCGGTGTCCCCTTCCTGGACGGCGATTCGCTGCACCCGGTGGAGAACGTCGCCAAGATGGCCGCCGGGACGCCGCTGACCGACGAGGACCGCTGGCCCTGGCTCGCCACGGTGGGCAGCGAACTCGCTGCCGCCGGAGACGGCGGCCTGGTCCTGGCATGCTCGGCGCTTCGCCGCAGCTACCGCGACGCCATCCGCGCCCAGGCGCCGGACACCATCTTCCTTCACCTGCATGGCAGCAAGGAAGTCCTCGGGTCACGGCTCGAGGGCCGGACCGGCCACTTCATGCCGGCAACGCTGCTCGAATCCCAGCTGGCAACCCTTGAACCGCTGGAATCTGACGAGGCAGGTGTGGTGGTGGACATCGCCGCTCCGGTGAATGATGTTGTGGCTGCGGCACTGGCCGGCATTGCTGCCGCCGTCGTGAAGGGCTCAGGCGGGCCCTCCGCCAGTGCCTCCGCCGGCACCCAGGGCCGCCAGTTCGACGTCGACCTCCAGGCCGCGCCGTTCAACCTCGATGAGGCCGCTGTCGAGTGGGTCAACAGCACCCTGGCGGGAATGACCCTCGAGGAAAAGATCGGGCAGCTGTTCATCAACCACAACAACGACTACTCCCCGGAGTACCTCGATGGTGTGCTGGAGAATTACCACGTGGGCGGCATGCGTTACCGTCCAGGGCCCTCGGCGGCCGTACAGGAACATATCCGTTACGCGCAGTCCAAGTCCAAGGTGCCGCTGCTGGTGGCGTCCAACCCGGAAATGGGTGGGGCTGGAAGCTGCGATGACGGCACGTTTGTCTCCACGCACCTGCAGGCAGGCTCGCACCCGGACAAATCCATCGCACGCCGGATGGGCCAGGTGGCCGGCGTCGAAACCGCTGCCCTGGGCTGCAACTGGGCCTTCGCCCCGATCGTGGACATCCACTACAACTGGCGGAACACGGTCATCTCCACCCGGGCGTTCGGCAACACCCCGCAGATCGTGGTGGAACGGGCCAAGGAGTACTTCGACGGCATCACCGAGTCGCCCACCGTGTGCGCCATGAAGCATTTCCCCGGCGACGGAATCGACGAGCGCGACCAGCACGTGGTCACGTCCTACAACACCCTCGGCTACGACGAGTGGAACCGGACCTACGGGCACGTGTACCGCGAGATGATCGGCCACGGCGTGCAGTCCATCATGATCGGGCACATCGGGGCGCCCGAGCTGTCCCGGCACTTCCGTCCGGGCCTGGCGGATGCGGACATCAAGCCCGCCACCCTGGCACCTGAACTGCTGCAGGATCTGCTGCGCGATGAGCTCGGCTTCAACGGGCTGATCCTGACCGATGCCTCGCAGATGATCGGCCTGACCCAGGCGATGAAGCGCAAGGACCTGGTCCCTGCCACCATCGCCGCCGGCTGCGACATGTTCCTGTTTTTCAGGAATCCTGCAGAGGACTTCGGGTACATGCTGGACGGCTACAAGTCCGGCGTCATCACCGAGCAGCGCCTGCACGATGCCCTGCGCCGCATCCTGGCGCTGAAGGCGAGCCTGGGCCTGCACCGCAAGGAACGCAGCGACCTGGTTCCTCCGGTGGAGGCGCTGGCCGCCATTGGCAGCGAAGCCCACCGGGCCATCGCCGCGGAGATTGCGGACAAGACCGTCACCCTGGTCAAGGACACCGCCCACAACCTGCCCATCACGCCGGAAACGCATCAGCGGATCCGCCTGTACGGCATCTCCGGCGGCTCGGACTTCACCCGGGCGGACCCGCTGGCCTACCTGGACACGGTCAAGGACGAGCTGGAAAAAGCCGGCTTCGAGGTACACGTGTTCAAGACTGCCGATCAGCGGGAAGCTGCGGGGGAGACGGGCGTGAACTTCATGTCCGTCATCTCCGAGGAGGCCACCGGCGATTACGCGGACAAGTATGACGCCGCGTTTGTCTTCGCCAACGTCAAGGGCTTCGCCCAGGAAGCGGCCATCCGGATCAAGTGGTCCACTCCGATGGCGGCAGAGATCCCCTGGTATGTAACCGAGGTTCCCACGGTGTTTGTCTCGCTGAACCAGCCCAACCACCTGATCGATGTGCCGATGGTCAAGACCGCCATCCACGCCCACGCAGGATCAGTGGAGGCCATCCGCGCCACCATCGAGAAGATCATGGGCAAGTCCGGGTTCCAGGGAACGTTCAACGAGAACGTCTTCTGCGATTCCTTCGACACCCGGCTGTAGCTTTCCCGCTACTGTTTGTCACTCACGCCCCGCATGCAAAATGGCGCTACGCAGATATGCGTAGCGCCATTGCGTTTCTGCGTCGCGTAGCGATTTCCGTAGCGCCGGTATCCTCCGCTGCGACCCCGGCGTAGCGTGGTTTCATGCAAAGGACCGGGTGCGCTGTTGTGGGTGGAGGCCCTGCGGGCATGATGCTGGGGCTCCTGTTGGCCCGGGCGGGCGTGCAGGTCACGGTCCTGGAAAAACACGGCGACTTCCTGCGGGATTTCCGCGGCGACACGGTGCACGCCTCCACCATCCGGCTGATTGACGAGCTGGGCCTGGGCGAGGCATTCCGCGGCCTTCCCCAGAGCAGGTTGAGCAACGTGGCCTTGCCCATCCCCGGCGCGGGGCTGGTGACGGTCGGTGATTTCGCGTCCTTGAAGCCGCCGTACAACTACATCGCCATGATGCCCCAGTGGGACTTCCTGAACTTCCTGGCCGGCGAGGCCGCACGCGAACCCAGCTTTACGCTGCTGATGGAACACGAAGCAACGTCCTTGATGTTCGACGGCGGACGCGTCACCGGTGTCCGCTACCGGACACGCGCCGGCGCGGAAGGTGCAGGTACGGCAGGGGAGCTGTACGCCGGCCTGGTGGTGGCGACGGACGGCAGGCATTCGGTCCTGCGGCGGGCCGCCGGCCTCCAACCGAAGGAGTACCCGGTGCCGTTCGATACCTGGTGGTTCAAGCTGCCGCGCCACGCTTCGGAGAAGGGGGCGTTGGCCGGCGTCGTGCCGGCCTTCCGGGAGCGTGAGGCGATGATTGCGCTGTTCCGGGACGACTACTACCAGATGGGTTACCTCGGCCCCAAAGGGCAGGACGAGCGGATCCGTTCAGAGGGGGTGCAGCGGTTCAGGGAGCGTGTTGCAGGGCTTCGTCCGGACCTGGCAGACCGCGTGGACTCGATCCGTTCCCTCGATGACCTTCACTGGCTGGATGTCCGGCTGGACCGGCTGCGGCGCTGGTACGTGGACGGGCTGTTGTGCATCGGCGATGCCGCCCACGCGATGTCCCCGGCGGGCGGTGTGGGCATCAATCTGGCCATCCAGGATGCCGTAGCAGCAGCGGCCACGCTGGCGCCTGCCCTGCTCCGGGGGCGGGTGACGGTGAAGGATCTTGCTGCCGTCCAGCGGCGGCGCCGGATGCCCACCGTTGTTGTCCAGACAGTCCAGCGGATCATGCACCGGGTGGTTTTCGTTCCGTTGTTCGAAGGAAAGCGGATCGAGGCGCCATCGGTCCTGGTGTTTGTGCTCCGGCATGTTCCGGTGGCTCGGCGGCTCCTGCCGCGGATGATCGCGTTCGGACCCAGACCCGAGCATGCGCCCGGTTTTGCCCGCCGCCCCGGCCGCACTCAGCCGCGTGAGGCAACGTAGTCGATCAGGCCCTTAACGGTGGTCACGGCGCTGTAGTCGCTTTCGGGAATGTCCACGCCGGTGGCTTCGTCGATGGTCTCCACGAGCCTGAGGAAATCCAGGGAATCCAGTTCGAGGTCCTGCCGCAGCCGGGACTGTTCATCCAGGCCGTCGAATTCCACATCCGGGGCAATCTGGCCGATGGCCGTGTGCACGGCCTGCCGTGCGTCCTGCTCGTTCATAGCTCCTCCGGTTTTTGCAGCAGTTCATCGATGCGGGCCAGGAAGCGGCCGCCGCGGAGACCGTCGCTGACCCTGTGGTCGGCGGACAGGGTTGCCGTGACCGCGGGCCGCACACCCAGCATGCCGTGATGCGCCCAGGGCTGCTCCACCACCTTGCCCAGCCCGACCATCGCCACCTGTGGCGGATAGATGACTCCGTAAACGGCCTCGACGCCGAGGTCGCCCAGGTTGGTGACCGTGATGGTGGGATCGGCCATTTCGGCGCGCTGCAGCCGCCCGGCCCGTGCCCGGCTGACCAGGTCGCGCAGCTGCCGCATCAGCACGTCCAGGGCCAGGGTGTCGGCGTCGTGGATGGCAGGGGCCACCAGGCCCCCGCGCCGCAGCGCCACCGCCACGCCCAGATGCACGGAACTGCTGGGCCGGAACACCCCGTCCGTGAAAAATCCGTTGACTTCCGGGACCTCCCGGGCGGCCACTGCCGTTGCCTTCAACAGCAGGGCAGAGGGCACCAGCCGTTGGGCCACCGGCCGCTGCACGTTGACCTGCTGCATCCATTCGACGGCGGCGCGCAGGTCCAGCGTGGTGCTCAGGTAATAGTGCGGGATGGACTTCTTTGACCGGCTCATCAGGGAGCCGATGGCCCGCCGGAGACTGGCCACGCGGTCCTGCGCCTCCGACGCCGGCGCCTCCTCCGCCTGCAGTTCGCCTTCGCGAGGGCGTGACTTCTCCGCCGTCGCCGTTTGCGGGGGCGGCTCCGGGGCCGGCACCGTTTCCGCCGGAGCCGGAGCGCCGGGGGCTTTCGGGGCCCGCTGGACGTCGACTTCCGTAACAGCCCCGTCCGGTCCCGTCCCCGCCACGGTGCCGATGTCGAGGCCGAGCTGGTCCGCCAGCCGCCGGGCCCGCGGTGAGGACCGCACCCGGCTTGTGCGGGGGACGGTATGAGCAGCGGGGGCCTCAAGACCCTCGGTAGTTTCAGGACCCTCGGTGGCCCCCGAGGCTGGCACTGGCGCGGCTGCCGGAATCGCGGCGGCACGGTCAGGCCGGCCCGCCGCGGCACGTTCGACGTCGGTTCGGGTGACCGCGCCGCCCTTGCCGGTCCCCTGGATCGCCGACGCATCCACGCCCAGCCGGTGGGCCAGATGCCGGACCGGGGGCGGGACCTGGGCCGCGGCTTCCGCCGTTGGCTTCGAGGGAGCGGGCGCGCCTGCCTCAACCGCCTTCGGACCCTGTGTGGACTGCGGGACCGCCGGCTGGCGTCCGCCCTGGCCGGTGCCGTCGTCGGGGGTCTGCGTGATCCGGGCGAGGGGAGTGCCGATGGGAACGGTGGCGCCGACGTCCACCAGCAGCTCAGCCACGACGCCCTCTTCAAAGGACTCTACGTCCATCACCGTCTTGTCCGTGTCCACAACGGCCACCACGTCGCCGCGGTGGATGTAATCTCCCGGCTTGACCAGCCACTCCACCATCTTGCCGTGCTCCATGTCCGCGCCAAGGGAGGGCATCCGGAACTCACCCACGCGCCCCGACCGCCTCCCGGACAGCAGCAACGATCCGTTCCGGCGTGGGCAGCGCAGCCAGTTCCAGGTGTTTGGCGTACGGAAGCGGAACCTCCGCGCTGCAGACCCGGCCCACGGGGGCGTCCAGGTCGAAGAAGGAATTTTCGGTGATCCGGGCGCTCAGTTCGGCGGAGATGCTGCCGCTGCGCCAGCCCTCGTCCACCACCACCGCACGGTGGGTCCTGGCCACGCTCGCCAGGATGGCCGCCTCGTCGAGCGGGCGCAGCACGCGCAAATCAAGTACCTCCGCGTCGATGCCTTCCTCTGCGAGCCGGGCGGCGGCGTCGAGCACTGTTGGCAGCGTTCCGCCGTAGGTGATGAGTGAGATGTCCTGGCCCGGCCGGCGGATGGCCGCCGTGCTGATGTCCACGGGACCGGCGTTCTCAGAGAGGTCTCCTGCCATGTTGTACAGGGTGCCGTGTTCGAAGATCAGCACCGGATCCGGGTCTTCCAAGGCCGTCCAGAGCATCCCCCGGGCATCCTCCAGGGTGGCCGGGGTGAGGATCCGCAGGCCCGGGATGTGGGCGTACCACCCCTCCAGGCTGTGCGAGTGCTGCGCTCCCAGCTGGCGTCCGGCGCCTGTGGTCATGCGGACCACGAGGGGCACGTTGAACTGGCCGCCGGACATGTGCAGCAGGGTGGCGGCATTGTTCACCAGCTGGTCCAGCGCGAGCAGGCTGAAATTGACGGTCATGATCTCGACAATGGGCCGCATCCCGCCCAATGCCGCTCCGATGCCGGCCCCCACGAAGCCGGATTCCGACAGGGGAGTGTCCCGGATCCGTTCCGGCCCGAACTCCTCGAACAGGCCAAGGCTCACGGCAAAGCATCCGCCGTACGCGCCAACGTCCTCTCCCATGAGGAATACCCGCCCGTCGCGCTGGAGGGCATCCCTGATGGCTGCCCGCATGGCTTCGCGGTAGGTGGTCTTCATCGCCGGCTCCGCTCGCTGTAGACGAACCGGGTCAGGTCCTCCACCGGCTCCGGTGTTCCTGCATCGGCGAATTCCACCGCGGCCTTCACCTCGGCCTCCACATCCTGCTGGATCGAGGTCCAGTCCTTTTCGGTCAGCTGCCCGGCGGCTTCCAACGTGTTCCTCAGGGTGTTGATCGGATCGCGCTCGATCCAGTGCGCGACCTCCGCTTTTTCCCGGTAGCGTTCGGGATCGAACATGGAGTGGGCCCGGAAACGGTAGGTCCTCAGTTCAAGGAAGTGGGGCCCGCCGCCGGCCCGGACGGCGTCCACCGCCCGCCGGGCGGTCTCTTCGACGGCGAGGACATCCATCCCGTCCGCGGACCACGAGGCCATCTCATAGCCGGCGGCCTTGAGGGCTATGTCGGTCTGCGACTCCGAGCGGGCCAGGGCCGTGCCCATGGCGTAGAGGTTGTTTTCGCAGCAGAACAGGACGGGCAGTTGCCACAGGGCGGCGAGATTCAGGCTTTCGTGGAATTCGCCTTCCGCCACGGCACCTTCGCCGAAGAAGCAGGCGGTCACCCGCGAGCGCCCGGACATCTTGTCGGCGAGCGCCAGGCCCACGGCCAACGGCAGGCCGCCCGCCACGATCGCGTTGCCGCCGTAGAAGCGCGTGGCGGCGTCGAACAGGTGCATGGAGCCGCCGCGGCCGCGGCAACAGCCTTCAACATAGCCGTACATTTCGGCCAGGATGGCCCCTGCGGACACGCCGCGCAGCAACGCGTGGCCGTGCTCCCGGTAGGTTGCCACCACGGCGTCCTCCGGTTCCAGGGTGCTCATCACCCCGGCGGCCACTGCTTCCTCGCCGATGTAGACATGCAGGAACCCGCGGATCTTGGCCGCGCTGTACAGCTCCACGCACTGCTCCTCAAGCCGCCGCACGCGCAGCATCTGATGGAGCAGGTGCCGTGCGTGGGCGCCGTCCGTTCCTGTAGCCCGTGCTGATGCGGCCCTCACGCGGGCGCTCCCGGGTGGCCGGCCTGAGGTGATTCGATCGTTGAGGTGTCACCCTCGGGCAGACCAAGTTCCCGGGCTTTCAAAAGCCGCCGGAGGATCTTGCCGCTGCGGGTCTTTGGCAACGCTCCGGTGAAGTCCAGCTCCCGGGGAGCCACGGCCGGGCCCAGCCGCTTACGGGCGAAACCGATGATGTCCAGCCTGAGCGCGTCAGAGGGTTCCCATCCGGTGCGCAGTTCCACGAACGCCTTGACCACTTCGCCGGCGACGGGATCCGGGACGCCTATCACCCCGGCCTCGGCCACTGCCTCGTGTTCCATCAGCGAGCTCTCCACCTCGAAAGGGCCGATCAGGTGCCCGGAGGACTTGATCACGTCGTCGCCTCTTCCCACAAACCAGAAGTACCCATCGGTGTCCTTCCTCGCGAGGTCCCCGGTCAGGTACCAGCCGCCGGCGAAACACCGCCGGTACCGCTCGTCCTCATTCAGGTAGCCCCGGAACATGGAGGGCCAGCCCGGCCGCAGGGCCAGTTCACCCACCGCATCAGGTTCGGTCAGCAGGGCAGCCTCGCCGTTCCTGACCACCGGCCTGCCGTCCGGGTCCCGGGCCACAATCGCGGCCTCGATACCGGGCAGTGGCCGGCCCATCGAGCCGGGCCGGATTTCCATGGCGGCGTAGTTCGAAATCATGATGCCGCCGGTTTCGGTCTGCCACCAGTTGTCGTGGATGGGATGGCCGAACGCTTCCTGGCCCCACACCACCACCTCGGGATTGAGCGGCTCGCCCACACTGGCCACGAACCGCAGGGCGGACAGGTCGTGCCCGGCGGTGCGGTCGGCACCGGCCTTCATCAGCATGCGCAGCGCTGTGGGGGCGGTGTACCAGACGGTCACGTGCTGCTCGGCGAGGATGCGGTACCACCTGTCCGCATCCATCTCCTCCTCGTCCACAATCGTGGTCACGCCGTGGGTGAGCGGAGCGATCACTCCATAGGACGTGCCGGTGACCCAGCCGGGATCCGCCGTGCACCAGTAAACATCGTCCGGGTGCAGGTCCAGGGCGAAGAAACCCGTGGCCCGGTGGGCGGTGACGGCGTCGTGCACATGGATGGCGCCTTTGGGAGTGCCGGTGGTGCCGCTGGTGAAGTGCAGCAGGGCCATTTCCTCGGCCCGGGTTGAGGCTGTTTCCAGCGGCTGGGCATCCTGCATCAGTTCGGCCAGGTCCAGCGTTCCGGGGTCCGGCCGGCCCTCGGCATCGATCAGCAGGACGTGCTCGAGTTCCGGGAGCTGGTCGCGGATCTGGGCGACCTTCCGCCGGTACAGTGCCCGCGTGGTGACCAGCGCCCGTCCCGATCCCAGCTGAAGCCGCTGACGGACAGGCTCGGGGCCGAACGCGGAGAACAACGGGCAGAAGACGCTGGCATTCTTCAGCGTGCCCAGCACGGCCACGTACAATTCGGGGCTGCGGCCCATCAGTGAAAAGATCCGTTCCCCGCGCCCGATTCCCAGACCGTGCAGGACACCGGCAAACCGTCCGGTCTGTTCCGCCAGGTCGGCGTAGGTCAACGAACGGGCCGTACCGTCAGCCCGGATAAAACGCAGGGCCTCGTGGTTGGACCGCTCGCCCGCTGCATGGCGGTCCACGGCCTCGTAGGCAATGTTGACACCGCCGCCGGGCAGTCCAGCAAGGGCCTGCCGCGCTTCATCCCAGGAGAACGCGGCCCGGCTGGCATCGTAATCCACCATGTTGGGGTGGACAGCGAGGCCGCGGAGGTTCTTCGGGATTGCGGGCCAGCGGGTCGAGGGAGCGGTTCCGGCCGTCATGAATCAATCGGACTCCAGGCCGGGGAAGCTGCATAGAGCAGAAAGTCCCCCGGCTAAACTGGACCCCATGACTTCCCCCAGTAACTCTGCAGTTGACGCTGCTGCCGCCCGTGCCCGCCTGCTCGAACTCATCAAGGAACTCGCCGTGGTCCGGGGCAAGGTTATTCTGTCCAGCGGAGCCGAGGCCGATTACTACATCGATCTCCGCCGCATCACGCTGCACCACGAAGCGTCCAGGCTGGTGGGTCAGGTCATGCTGTCGCTGGTCGACGACGCCGGGATCGACTTTGAGTGCGCCGGTGGCCTGACCATGGGGGCGGACCCCGTGGGAACCGCCGTGATGCACGCGGCCGTCGACGCAGGCCGCACTGTGGACGCGTTCGTGGTCCGTAAGGCCCAGAAGTCCTATGGCATGGGCCGCCAGGTGGAAGGACCCTCGGTGGAGGGACGCAAAATCCTGGTGCTTGAGGACACCTCCACCACCGGCGGCTCCGCGTTGACCGCCGTCGAAGGGGTCCGCAAGGCAGGCGGCAACGTGGTTGCCGTCGCCGTGATCGTGGACAGGGACACCGGAGCCAAGGAAAAAATCGAGGCAGAAACCGGTGTGCCGTACCTGTTCGCGTTCGGCAAGGACGAACTGGGCCTCGCCTGACCCGGCCGCCGGCCCGCACCACAAGGGACCGGTTCCGGTTGGACTGACGCAGGGGGCTGTCATAAAATTGGCCAACCCCATTTTTGCAGCCATTGGAGAACGCGCCATGCTCCCACCGGAACTACCCTTGAACACCACCGAACAGATCCAGAACCTGATTCTGGACAGTGCGGACTTTGAGCAGTTCCTGAACGAGCTGGCAAGATTCTCGGCGCACCAGGTGGCGGGCGACGGCGACGACGCCCTGTGCGGGATCACCCTCCTTCGCCACCGCAAGGCAGCCACCATCGGCTGGAGCAGCGATTCGGCCCGGGAAGTGGATGAAATCCAGTACTCACTGTCCCAGGGCCCTTGCCTCACGGCCGCCGAAGAGGAACGCGAAGTGAATGTCCCGGACCTCTTCGAGGAGGACCGGTGGGGGCCGGATTACGCCAATGCCGTGGCTGCCCACGGGCTGCGTTCGGTGCTGTCGCTGCCGTTCAACCTCCAGGGTGAAGCGAAGGCGGCCCTGAACCTTTATTCGGATGTCCCGCACAAATTCGATGAACGTGCCGCAGCCAAAGCCCGCGGCTATACCCGGGAGATTTCCCAGGCCCTGCGGCTTGCGGTCAGGTTCTCGCTGCATACTGACAGTGCAGCGAACCTGCGTGCCACGCTCGAGTCCCGGACCACCATCGACATTGCGGTGGGCATCGTGATGGCACAAAACCGCTGCAGCCAGGAAGCCGCAGTCCGGATCCTCACAGACGCCTCGAGCAACAGCAACACCAAGCTGCGTAATGTCGCAAAATCCCTGGTCGAGTCCGTGGGCGGCGCGGGAACCCGCACGCACTACCAGGGACCGGACGCAGTCCAGGCAGGCTGAAGCCGGCACGTGGCTTGTGCCAGGCCGCGTCCAAAGATAGGCTTGCTGAGGTTGAGCCGTCGGCCATAGACACCCTTAATTGGAGTACCTATGGACCGCAAATTACACGCCCTCGTGACGCGTGACGTTCTCACGGACACCGTCCGGATTGACATCCGGGGAAGCCTGAACGAGGAATCCCGCCCTTCCCTGGTCCGCCTTGTTGAGCGGGTCCGGAGCATGGGGATCCCCTCCCATATCCTGGTGGACCTGTCCCGCGCGGCCCTGGTGGAGTCAGCGGCCTTGGCTGGCCTGCGCAATGTCCTCAATAGCCTGGACGGGGCCGTAGCTCCCGCAAATGCCGGTGCCGGCGTCTCGCTGGTGCTCAGCGGCACGGCGGACGGGGCCTTTCCCGCCGCCGGCATCGGCGTGGAGTCACTCTTCCTTGCCGATGACCCCGCCCCCGACCCTGCCTCCGGCTTCGCCCACGGTCCCGCCGGTGCAACTGAGGCGGACACGCAGCCGCCCCTTGACGCCGTATTCGGGCCGCCCCTGTCCGAGTACTCGGATGATGAACTGTTTGCAGCCAGCGACTCCCTCTTTGCGCTGCTTGATACACCGGAGGCGTTCGGCGGTTCGGACCTGCTCGCCCGGTTCAACGATATCGGGGAGGAAATTTCCCGTCGGAAACTCCCCAGCGGACTGGACGGACCGGCCAGCGAGGCCTGCTACGACTGTGCGGGAGAGGGACAGGCCGCAAGCTGACCCCGTTTCCGTGTGGATGTTCGTCCGCTGAGCCTCCGCGTCCGCCCGGTTGACCGGCGTTTGTAGCCTGGAGTTGCAGCAGGGGCTTGCGCTGTGGCTACGGTAGATGTGTGCCGTACAGGGGGGAAGACCCGGAGGAACAACCTGAGCAGCCGGGACTTGACCACGCCCGGCTACTTGCGGGCGCCGCCTCGCTCAAGCGGTTCTCGCGCCGCGGGTTCTTCGCCGGCGCGGGGGCCTCAGCGCTTCTCGTCGCCGACATGTTGTTTACCCGCCGTGTCCAGGCGGAACGCCGGGTCAACAGGATACTGCAGGTTCCGGACGCCTTCGCGGACGCCTATTACCCGGACGCCAGCTGGTTTCTCTTTCCCGGCTACAAGACGAGCTGGGAAGAGGCGCAGTGGATCCTGAACGCCCTGCGCGGGGCGCTCAACAAGCGCGGCCGGCTCGCCGCCGTCGGCTATTCCAACCTCGGGCTGGACATCGACGAACTGGTCATCGCAGTGATCGAGCATGTCAGGGCCAACAAGCTCACCAAGCTCTTCTTCTACGGCCACAGCTTCGGCGGGATGGTGGCCACGCAAGTGGCCGCCCGGCTCCGCGAACTCCACGGGGTCGAAGTGGCGTTCATCGTGCTCGATTCCAGCCCTTACAGCAGATTCGACGTCCTGGACCAGAGCTGGTTCGACGGCGTCGTCTTCCTTTATGAGCACGGCTTCCGCGTGCCGTCCGTGGTGCGCGGCGGCTATGAACTGGGGGAGCGGGTCATCCACAAGGACGAACGCAGCTGGCCGCAGATCCTGGACCAGACGCTGGAGCAGTTATCGCCCATCGCGCCCTCGAGTGAGCTGATCCAGACGGAGTCTGCGTACATCTACCACTTCAATGGCAGCAGGTACGCAGAGCACCTGGGAAGCACCAAGATGGCTTACATCGGAAACCCCCGGGACCGAACAGTCAGCTACTCGACGGCGGTGGCGGCCTGGGCCCTCGTGTTCCGGACCAATATCGTCTCCACCCACCTCCAGACAGAGGGTGCCCTCCCGGCCCACGCCAGCCCGGGCTGGAATCCCACTATCTACCGCCCCATCCTGGAGCAGCTGCTCGACGAGTTCCTGCCATTGCCCCGCGGCGGGTCAAGAGTCTCCGTTTTCTAGATTTGGTTTTTCAGGTCAGCGACGGAGTTCAGTACCTGGTTGGGCCGGAACGGATAGGACGCAATATCCTCGCGCCGGGTGATGCCGGTCAGCACCAGGACGGTGTGCAGGCCCGCCTCCATGCCGGCGACGATGTCCGTGTCCATCCGGTCCCCGATCATGGCGGTGGTCTCGGAGTGCGCGTCGATCTGGTTCATGGCGGAACGGAACATCATGGGGTTGGGCTTGCCGACGATGTACGGCTCCCGGCCGGTGGCCTTGGTGATGAGGGCCGCGATGGCGCCCGTGGCCGGCATGGGGCCATCCTTGGACGGCCCGGTGGCATCCGGGTTCGTGGCAATGAAACGCGCCCCGGCCAGGATCAGGCGGATGGCCATGGTGATGGCCTCAAAGGAGTAGGTGCGGGTCTCGCCGAGCACCACAAAGTCCGGGTCCTGGTCGGTGAGGATGAAGCCGGCCTCGTGCAGCGCCGTCGTGAGCCCGGCCTCCCCGATCGTGTAGGCGCGGTTCCCGGACCCGGAACCCCGCACCTGGTCTTTGAGGAACTGTGCCGTTGCCAGCGCGGAGGTCCAGATGTTCTCTTCAGGGACCTCCAGGCCGGAGGCGCGCAGCCGGGCGGCCAGGTCACGCGGGGTGAAGATGGAATTGTTGGTCAGCACCAGGAATCGTTTGGAGGTGTCCACCCAGCGCTGGATCAGGTCTGCCGCGCCCGGGACCGGCTGGTTTTCGTGGACCAGCACTCCGTCCATGTCCGTCAGCCAGCATTCAATCTCCTGGCCGCTGCGGTAAACCGCGGGTGATCCCTTGACCTGGTCTGTCTCTGCCACGTTTACCTCCGGAAGATGTGCGGATACGTGGTCCAGTCTGTCATTCTTCGTGGCGCCGGAACACGCGGAAGGCACTTGTACTGATGGAGTCGCCCGCCGTCCTGGCTGTCCTGGCCCGTGCGCTGTACCGCTGTCGGCTAGGCTCATAGCTGGCACCAGAGTGCCCAGTTGCTGCGGATCGGGGGATGTCCGCGGCGGTTGTTGCGCCCGGCACGCGCCGGCCGGTCCCCGCCGTCGAAAATCACCGGGCACCGCGCGAACCGCAGGATGCCCGCCAGCACCTGAAGGGGACCGCCATGAACAGCAACTACAGCGCGCCACCGCCACCTCCGCCAAGGGAGCTGCGGAGGCAGCCCGCTGCCTCCGCAGCACAGCAGGAAGAACCTTTTCATCGTTCTCGGGGCCATCGCCGCCGTCGTGATTGTTGCCTGCGTGGCAGTGTTCGCCTGGGTGATCCCCACCTTCGCCAAAGCGCAGGCCGGGGACGCCCCGGCTCCCGCGGTTTCGTCGGAGGCAGCAGGGGAAAGCGCCGCTCCGGAAGAATCAGCGGCGCCGTCGGAGGATCCCGACGCTGACGATGTACCCGCTGGTGCTTTCCCCCTGCCGCCGGGCTGGGCCGATCTGCAGGGACCGGCGAACATCCCGGCCGAGGGCGACCCGCTCTTCAGCCGGTTTGTCACCGGGGAGTCATCGTTCCAGTACCTCGCCGCCTGGACGGGTGATGACACCTTCGGAATCACCACAGACCCCACCACCGGTGTTCCCATGCAACAGAAGGCGCAGGGCACCGAGGAGCGCGACGGGGACGGCATCGCCTTGGCCTACGCATTCTTCGCCGAGGCCGACGAGGGCAAGTATGGCAAGGAGCCCGCGAAGGTGCAGGCCGCCGTCAAGGAAATCGAAGCGAAGTTCAAGGCCATGCCCGCCGCTGAGATGCCGCAGCACCTGGTGGGCCACAAATGCACGGGCAGTTTCGAAACAACGGCGCCGGAAATCCGGGAGTTCCGCCGCACGGCGGCCGTTGTCATCGGGTTTACGTGCGTTAACGCCCGCGGCGAGACCATCCAGGCCGTGAACCTCTTCAGCGTGACGCCTTGGGGCACGCCGCAGATGGTGGGAGTCAGCGGCCACTCGACGTACTGGAACGAGCACCCGCAACTGCTGGAGCAGATCGCCAATTCATACCGCGCCAACCGCTGGAAGCTTCAAGGGTGACCCCGGCTAGAGTTGACGTGTGACTGACCAGCCCCAAATCCCGCCGCCCGTTTCGCCGCCCGAGGACGAATCCGCGCCAAAGCCGGAGGTCGGCGTCGGGCCCTGGGAGGGCGAGCCGCCGGCCGGCGGCCACTGGGATCCCGAGCTGCTGGCCGACGGCGACCGGCGCAATGTTGTTGACCAGTACCGCTACTGGAAGCATGACGCGATCGTGGCGGATCTTGATTCCAAGCGGCACAACTTCCACATCGCCATCGAAAACTGGCAGCACGACATGAACATCGGCACCGTGGTGCGCACCGCCAACGCCTTCCTCGCCAAGGAAGTCCACATCATCGGCCGACGGCGGTGGAACCGGCGCGGGGCGATGGTCACCGACCGCTACCAGCACGTCCGCTACCACCCCACGGTGGATGATTTTGTGACATGGGCGCAGGGGGAGGGGCTGGCCATCATCGGCATCGACATCTTCCCTGACTCCGTGCCGCTGGAAACCTACGAGCTGCCCAAGGACTGCGTCCTGGTCTTCGGCCAGGAGGGTCCGGGGCTGACCCCCGAGGTCCACGAGGCCGCCCTGGCCACCCTGTCCATCGAGCAGTTCGGCTCCACCCGCTCCATCAACGCCGCCTCCGCCGCGGCCATCGCCATGCACGCCTGGATCCGCCAGCACGTGTTCAACCAGCACGTCTGAGCAAGTATTACCGGCCCGCGTGACCGGAAACACGGCGCCGGGGCAGAACTGGCTAGGATGGTTCGTAGCCGACGAGGTTCACTCCAGGGCCTGCTCGGCCCGCAGACGAAATTCACTTTAGGAGTCAGCATGCCCATTGCAACCCCAGAGATCTACTCCGAGATGATCGACCGCGCAAAGGCGGGCGGCTTCGCGTTTCCGGCCGTTAACGTCACCTCCTCACAGACGCTGAACGCGGCCCTGCGCGGCTTCGCTGAGGCCGGGTCCGACGGCATCGTCCAGGTATCCACCGGCGGCGCGGCCTACTGGTCAGGCGCCTCCACCAAGGACATGGTGGCCGGCTCCCTGGGCTTCGCCGCGTTCGCCCGCGAAGTGGCCAAGAACTACAACGTCAACATCGCCCTGCACACGGACCACTGCCCCAAGGACAAGCTGGACGGCTTTGTCCTGCCGCTGCTGGCAGCCTCCGAAGCAGAGGTCAAGGCCGGCCGCGACCCGATCTTCAACTCCCACATGTGGGACGGTTCGCATGAGCCGCTGAACGAAAACCTGAGCACCGCCCGCGAGCTGCTGGAGCGCACCGCTGCCGCGAAGATGATCCTCGAGGTTGAGATCGGCATTGTCGGTGGCGAGGAAGACGGCGTCGAAAACGCCATCAACGACAAGCTGTACACCACCGTTGAAGACGCCCTGGCCACCATTGAAGCCCTCGGCACCGGCGAGAACGGCCGCTACATCACCGCTTTGACCTTCGGGAACGTGCACGGGGTGTACAAGCCCGGCGGCGTGAAGCTGCGCCCGGAAATCCTCAAGGACATCCAGGCCCAGGTGGGTGCCAAGCTCGGCAAGAACAGCCCGTTCGACCTCGTGTTCCACGGCGGCTCCGGCTCCTCGGACCAGGAAATCGCCGACGCCGTCTCCTACGGCGTGATCAAGATGAACATCGACACGGACACCCAGTACGCCTACACGCGTCCCGTGGTGGACCACATGTTCAAGAACTACGACGGCGTGCTCAAGGTGGACGGCGAAGTGGGCAACAAGAAGCTCTACGACCCGCGCGTCTGGGGCGCCTCCGCCGAAGCAGGCCTGGCCGCCCGCGTCGTGGAAGCGACCAAGCAGCTCGGTTCGGCCGGAAAGACGTTCTAGGAATGTCCGACGAGTTCCGCAGAAACCTGATGGGCCCTGAGCCCACGCTCCTGCCTGCCGAGACCGAGGTCTACCAGCAGCTGGAAGCGGGCCAGGAAGCCCTGGATCTCGTGGCCAAAAACCCGACGTCCTCCCTCCTGTGGGCCGTGCTGGCGGAAGAGGCGTGGGCCGAGGGCCGCGTCATCGATTCCTACGCCTACTCCCGCGTCGGCTACCACCGTGGCCTGGACTCGCTGCGCCGCAACGGCTGGCGCGGCACCGGGCCCATCCCGTGGGAGCACGAGCCCAACCGCGGCTTCCTGCGGGCGCTGTATTCGCTGGGCCGGGCCTCTTCGGCCATCGGTGAAGCGGAAGAGCCGGAGCGGATCGAGAAGTTCCTGAACGAATCCGACCCGGCGGCGAAGGCCGCCATCGAAGCGGCAGCCTGACAAGTACCACCCAAAGCAACGCGAGGTCACTTTCCGCCCAATAAACCAACGTTTTTGGGCCGGGAGTGACCCCGCGTTGTGGTTAGTAGTACAGCGGTTGTGGTTTAAAGTACGACGGCGGCCGGTCGCCTTTTCGAAAAAGGTGACCGGCCGCCGTCGTAGGTTGCCGTGGTTACGGGCGGGGGACTAGCTGGCCTTGGTCAGTCCGGTGCGGGCCATGGCGTCGGCGTAGGCGACGCGCATTTCCTCGAGGTACTGATCCTGCCGGGCGGGGGTTCCGGCGAAGGCGCGGCCGCTGAGGCTGCGGACCTTGTACGTCTTCAGGCCCCGGCGCCAGATCATGGGCACCTCGGTCTTAAGGAGCAGGTTGGCCAGCCGGTTGGCTTCGGTGCCGTGGGCGACGATCACCGAGGCGCGGGGCACCAGGGCTAGGAACTTGAGCAGGGGCTTGAGGCCGGAGGCAATCTGGTCCGGCGTGAACTTGCCGTTGGGCTCTCCGTCGGTGTGCCACGGGTGGACGTTCCACGGCATGACACACTCGGGGCGCAGGCCCAGCTTCCACTGGATTCCCAGCATGCGGGTGGTGGCGTCGTCGTCGCCCGCGGTGATGAAGCCCGAAGGGTCCGCCTCGCCGATGTTGGAGAAAAGGCTGATGATGCGGCACTCATCGACGTCGTGCATCGGGTCGACATAGGGGACCCGGGTGTGCGGCTTGACGCTCTGCAGTGAATCGCACAGCTCGTTGACTGCGGCAACATTTGGATCGTAACGGCGGTTCAGGAGCTGTTCGCGGAATGATTCGGGTGCCAGGGCTGTCATGAAGGGCAATGTCTCCTGCGGGGATCGGTGCTGCTGCCAATCCGGAAAATGGGCGCGCGGTGGGCACGCCAAGTCCGGGATGGTTTGAAATGTGTTGTGGACCGATTCCTGGTCGGTCTCTATCAGTTTAGCAAGCCCCGCAAAATGCAGGGTCCGTCCATGGCCTTCCCGTGATGGAAGGCACAGGACGGACCCTGCAGCCGGATCGAAAAACTACCAGAGACGCTTGGTGGCGCGGCGGGCGCCCTCGCCCAAGGCCTCCAGCTTGGCCCAGGCGATTTGCGGGTGGACGCGCCCGCCCAGCCCGCAGTCGGTGGAGGCGATGACATTCTCCCGGCCCACTACCTCGGCAAAACGGACAATCCGGTCCGCGACGAGGTCCGGGTGCTCCACCACGTTGGTGGCGTGTGACACCACGCCGGGAATAATCACTTTGCCCTCGGGAAGCCTCGTGTCCTCCCAGACCCGCCATTCGTGCTCGTGGCGGACGTTGCCGGCCTCAAAGGAGTACGCTCCGGCGTTGACCTGCAGCACCGAGCCGACAATGTCCCCGAACGGAATGTCGGTGGTGTGCGGGCCGTGCCAGGATCCCCAGCAGACGTGGAGGCGGATCTGTTCCTGGGGCAGGTCACGCAGGGCCCAGTTGGTGGCCTCGACCCGGAGCTGGATGAACTTGAGGTAGTCCTCCAACGTCGGCTCGGGGTTGATCTGGTCCCAGCTTTCGGCCAGGGAAGGGTCGTCGAGCTGCACTGTCAGGCCGGCGTCGATGATGGCCTTGTATTCCTCCCGCATCACGTCGGCGCAGGCGTAGAGCAGCTCCTCGTCGGACTTGTAGTACTCGTTGGCCACGCGGGCGCATGACCCGGGGGACAGCGACGCCACAAAACCCTGGTTGAGGCCTGCGGCGGCGAGGCCCTTCTTCAGGTTGGTGACATCGGAGTTCACCAAGTCCTGTCCGGTGTAGGTCAGGGGCCCGGTGATCTTCGGCTGGGAAACGCTCTTGCGGTGCGCCAGGATCCCCGAGGACGGATCGGTGTAGGCGTCGTTGAAAGCAAGCCTGTCGCGGCGGTCCGGAAAAGAGGTCAGCACAATGTGCCCGGGAGACGAGCGGTGCACCGTGGCGTCCTTCCACCGGTCCACATCTGTCGGTTCCAGGCCGCCGAGCCTCGCGAAGGAGTAGTTCCACCAGGCTCCGTAGTCGACCGAACTGGACATGGTGTGTCCGTATTCGCCGTCGTTGGGAACGTCCACTCCCACGTCTTTCTGCCGCTTGACGACCTCCGCCACCGACGATTCGAGCAGTGCCAGGAATTCCGGGGTAATGCCTTCGGTCTCCTTCGCGGCGTTGGCAGCGATGAGCTCCGGGGTGCGGGGCAAGGAACCTGCGTGGGTGACCTGGATGTGGTCCGAGTTCTGGGACATCGGGGGATTTTCCTTTCCATCGGTCCTGGCAGTAGCACCTGCGCGGGCAGAGTTGTCCCTGCTCATGCGCGGTTGCTGCGGCGTCAACGAGCCAGGTCTCTCGGCCGCTCCGGATGGGTACTCTCACTTAAGGCCATCTGTGGGGCCCGGGCAAGTCCGGGCCCGATTGTTTCGTGTGTGAACCCTGCCAGGCCGAACGAGTGGAGAAACCCGGGCATCGGCTAAACTTGGGTGGTAAGAGCCCCGAACTCTTGCGTGGCAGGGCGTCATAAACCGTTCCCGCCAGGCTGTTGCCTTCGGGGCGTTCTCATGAACGGCGCCGGCTTTCGGTGGGCCGTCCGGTGCACCACCGGATGGAGTACCCGGAGTGCGGCCCGAACGAATGGGGGAGGATCCCATGCCAGCAATCGTGATCGTAGGAGCCCAGTGGGGCGACGAAGGAAAAGGCAAGGCCACAGACCTTTTGGGTGGCCGTGTGGACTACGTCGTTAAGCCCAATGGTGGCAATAATGCCGGACACACCGTCGTCGTAGGCGGTGAGAAGTATGAGCTCAAGCTCCTTCCGGCCGGCATTCTCAGCCCCAACGCGGTTCCCATCATCGGAAACGGCTGCGTGGTGAACCTCGAGGCGCTGTTCCAGGAAATTGATGGACTTCAGGCCCGTGGTGCGGACACGTCCAAACTGCGCGTTTCCGCCAACGCCCACCTGGTGGCGCCTTACCACCAGGTCCTGGACAAGGTCACCGAGCGATTCCTCGGCAGCCGGGCCATCGGCACCACCGGCCGCGGCATCGGCCCCGCGTACATGGACAAGGTGGCCCGCCTGGGCATCCGCGTCCAGGACGTCTTTGACGAATCCATCCTCCGCCAGAAGGTGGAAGGCTCGCTGCGCCAGAAGAACGAACTCCTGGTCAAGGTCTACAACCGCCGCGACATCGAGGTGGAGGAGATCGTCAGCTACTTCCTGTCCTTCGCCGAGCGCCTGCGCCCGCTGGTCATCGACAGCACCTTTGTCCTGAACAAGGCGCTGGACGAGGGCAAGGTGGTGCTCATGGAGGGCGGCCAGGCCACCTTCCTGGATGTGGACCACGGGACGTACCCGTTCGTCACGTCCTCCAACCCGACGGCAGGCGGTGCGTCAGTGGGTTCCGGCATCGGCCCCACCCGCATCTCCCGCTCGATCGGCATCATCAAGGCCTACACCACGCGCGTCGGCGCCGGACCGTTCCCCACGGAACTGTTCGACGAGATGGGCATGTACCTGCAGAAGACGGGCGGTGAGTTCGGCGTCAACACCGGCCGCCCGCGCCGTTGCGGCTGGTACGACGCCGTCCTGGCCCGCCACGCCTCCCGCGTCAACGGCTTCACGGACTACTTCGTCACCAAGCTGGATGTCCTGACCGGCATTGAGCAGATCCCGGTGTGCGTGGCGTACGACGTCGACGGCGTCCGGCACGACGAAATGCCCATGACGCAGACCGAATTCCACCATGCTGTCCCGATCTTCGAGTACTTCGAAGGCTGGACCGAGGACATCACCGGCGCCCGCACCCTGGAGGACCTCCCGGAGAACGCCCGGAACTATGTGCTTGCGCTGGAGAAGCTCTCCGGTACGCGGTTCTCCGCCATCGGCGTCGGCCCGGACCGCGATCAGACCATCGTGGTCAACGACCTCATCAAGGACTAAAGTCCACACACGTACGACGCCGGCGGGTCACCTGAAAGGGTAACCCCGCCGGCGTCGGTGGTTAAGGCGTGGGTTACAGGGCGGGCGTCAGCGCTGCTGGCCAGGCCTGGGCGGGCCTGAGCGGGCTCTGCGGGCGGTGGTACGCAATTTACACAGGGTTTACCGGGCCGGTCTTGTGGGGCTCCCGGAGCGGCGGCCAGACTCTTAAGCACACGCTGAACTGATCAACAGATCGTTCGACCAGACCCGCGGGACCGGACGCAGCAACGCGTCCGGGCAGGCCGGTGGCGAGGACGTCGCCGGAGCTGATCACCCGCAGACCGGAAGGATTTGCCATGGCCGGGATGTTTGAAGTTTTTGTGGACGCCGATTCGCTGTTCAGGTTCAGGCTGATGGGGCCGGACGGAACGGTGATGGCTGTGTCGGAGGCGTTCGCTGACAAGCCGGCGGTGGCAGCCGGGATCGCGGCCGTGCGGGAGTGCGCCGGGACGGGGCTGGTCACGGACCTTTCACGCGTTTCGCCGCCGGCCGCAGCAGCCCAGCCGGTGGCGGTGCCAGTAGCGGAGCCGGTTCCTGTGCCGGTTGCAGTCCAGCCGGTGTGCGACGAACAGCGGGTTCCGGTGACCAGGCTCCGAGCCTTCAACCATGCCAAGGCTCCGCGGCGGCAGGTCCCCGCACCGCGCTGGATCGGCGCAACACAGGCGCCCGCCTGAGGCTGAATTCCGGCCTCAATAAGATTTTCAAAGTTTCTTGTGACCGGGCGTAACCCTGTGGCCTGTGTCAGCGATTACCCCTATGAAGCGCCGGTCTGGAACTTGTCCCCCATCATGTTCCAGCCCGGCCTTTTTGTCCCCCAGCCGGCTCGTGGGGTTGCCGGCAGCACGGTTACCGGAGGGTAAAGTTAGCGGGGCAAGCCCCTTCCCCTTCACCGAAAGCCCTGCGTCCCGTGACCGATGCGCTGACAGACGACGTATTGCGTGCCCGCGCCCGCGATCCGGAGCTGTTCAACACCGTGTACCGAACCTATGCGGCACAGGTCCTGGGCTACCTCACAGCCCGCGGAGTAGAAGATCCGGAGGCGGTTATGCAGGAAGTCTTCCTCGCCGTCCTGCCACGGCTCCAGACAGTCACCGGCGGGGTTGCCGGGCTGCGCACGTTCGTCTTCTCCGTGGCCCACGCCCGCATGGTGGATGACCACCGGCGGCAGCAGCGCAGACCGGTCGAACTCCCGTTCGAACCGGAACTGGACCGGCGCGAGGACACGTCGGCAGAAACTGAAGTCCTCCAAAAAATCTCCCCCCAGGAAGTCCTGGACCTGCTCGGCGGTCTGCCGGATGAGCAGCGGGAAGTCTTGTCCCTTCGCCTCGTCGGCGGCCTGACCGTCGAACAGGTGGCTGACGTTATGGGGAAAACCGCCGGTTCTGTAAAGCAGCTGCAGCGCCGTGCATTGGTCAAACTCCGCGAGGAGTCCGCTGTAAAGGAATATGTGGTGCCATGAATGCTCCCTCCAGCCCGGTGATTACCCGGTCCCTTTCCCGGACCGTGGATGACATGCTGCTCGACGCCGGCGAAACCGATGCCAGGCTCCGCTCTGCCCTGCTCTCGCTGGGTTCCCTCCGTTCCCTCCCGGTCCCCGAACCCGGAGCCGAACTGGCAGCCCTGCTTCTGACAGGCCCTGCAGACCAGCTGGCCCGCCAGCGCCTGCTCCGGAGGCACCGGAACTCCGTGGTGGGACTTGCCGTGATCGCCGGGATGGGGTTGGGCGTTACCGGCGTGGCTGCCAGCGGGTCAGTTCCGGACGGATCCACCAACAGCTCCGTCCAGCAGATGCTGGCTGACTGGAGCCCTGCCTGGACCATCACAGGAACCCCGCTCGCCAGCCCGGCGGACGGCGGTCTTTCCGGGGAGATGCGGGGTCCCGGCGGCCCTGCACCAGCCGACCAGGCGGGTCGGGACGGCGCTGCGGGCCAGCCCGAAACATCGGGGCCGGGAAGCAACCAGCCCGGCAGTACCGGCCAGGGGACATCCCGTCAGGAAACCACGCACCAACAAAAGGCAACGGGTAATGGACAAGGCGATAACTCGTCGTCCAAAAACGGCGACGACGGCGCAGCCGATTTCGCGGTGAACGGCAACTCTGATGGCAGCGGCGCCGGGGACGCGGCGTCCGGGGACGGCCGGGAGGAAGCCGGCAATGCCGGTTCAGAAGAGGCCGGTTCTGAAGAGGCCGGTTCTGACGGGGCGGGCGGCCAGGGAAACCATGGGAAGCCCGCGGCCCTGACTTCCACCCTGGAGGCCGTCACTTCGCTTGCGCAGACAGGAAAGACCGTGGCCGGCAAAACCGACCCCGGCCTGATCTGGCTGAAGAAGTTCAGCCGCTGACCACCCACCCCGCGCAAAGGTGTGCAGGGTGCGTGGTGAGCGGTAGGGATTTTTTAGTCAGGAAAGCAGCTGCCGCTTCGAGGAGATCACGCCGGTATCGAAGCCGGCCAGGTGCAGGCCGCCATGGAACCGGGCGTGTTCGATCTTCACGCAACGGTCCATCACCACGTTGAGGCCTGCGGCTTCAGCGCCAGCGGCCACCTCCTCGTGCCATGATCCCAGCTGCAGCCACAGTGTTTTTGCGCCCGCCGCGATGGCCTCGGCGAGGACACCCGGAAGGTCATCGTGCTTGCGGAACACATCCACGATGTCCGGGCTCTCGGGAAGGTCCGCGAGCGTCGCATACGTGGGCTGGCCAAGGATTTCCTTCACCACCGGGTTCACGAAGTAGACCTTGTACCGGGTGGAGGACTGAAGGTACGTTGCCACGAAGTAGCTGGCCCGCGACGGTTTGTCCGAGGCTCCCACGATCGCAATCGACTTTGCCTGCCGCAGCAGGTTCAGGCGATCGGGTGCGGACGGTCCGGTCCAGGTGCGTTCGGCGGTGCTCATGCGCTGGCTCCAATCGTGCAGGAATCAGCGGGTTCGGCCTCCGAAGCCGAGGCGGCCTCCAGCGCCTGGTCAAGATCCCACAGGATGTCCTCGATGTCCTCAAGCCCCACGGAAATGCGGACCAGGTCCTCGGGTACCCCGGCGGACTCGAGCTGGGCCGGGCTCAGCTGCTGGTGCGTGGTGGAACCGGGGTGGATCACCAGGGTACGTGAATCACCCACGTTGGCAAGGTGCGAGGCGAGCTGCAGCGCTTCAATGAACTTCTGCCCGGCCGTCCGGCCGCCCTTTACGCCGAACGAGAATACAGATCCCGGGCCCTTGGGCAGGTACTTCTTCGCCCGCGCGAAATGCGGGTGCGAGGGAAGGCCGGAGAAGTTCACGTAGGCCACGCGCTCGTCCGCCTCCAGCCATTCCGCGACGGCCTGGGCGTTCTCCAGGTGCTCGTCGAGGCGCTGCGGGAGGGTCTCCACGCCCTGCAGGAGCTGGAAAGCCGACTGCGGGCTAAGGGCGGGGCCAATGTCGCGCAGCTGCTCGCAACGGAGCTTGGTGAGGAACCCGTACTCGCCGAAGTTGCCCCACCACGAGACGTTTCCGTAGGAGGCCACCGGCTCGGTCATGGTGGGGAACTTGCCGTTGCCCCAGTCGAACCGGCCGCTCTCGACGATCACGCCGCCGAGGGTGGTGCCGTGGCCGCCCAAGAACTTCGTGGCGGAGTGGATGACAATGTCGGCTCCGTGCTCGATCGGCCGCACGAGGTACGGCGTGCTTAAGGTGGCGTCCACCACGAGGGGGATGCCGGCGTCGCGCGCTACCTTCGCCAGCCCCTCCAGGTCCTGGACCTCCGAGGACGGGTTGGCTACCACCTCAACGAAGATCGCCTTGGTGTTCTCCCGGACGGCCGCGGCGTAGTCTGCGGGGTCGGTGCCGGGCACAAAGGTGGTGTCCACGCCGAAGCGGCGCAGCGTCACATCCAGCTGGGTGACCGTTCCGCCGTACAGCTGTGAAGCGGCCACAATGTGGTCGCCGGCCTGCGTCAGCGCCGCGAAGGTGATGAACTCGGCCGCCATGCCCGACGACGTTGCCACCGCACCGATCCCGCCCTCCAGGGACGCGATGCGCTCCTCGAACGCCGCAACCGTGGGGTTGCCGATCCGGGAGTAGATGTTGCCGTACTTCTGCAGTGCGAACAGGTTGGCGGCGTCCTGGGTGTCCTTGAACACGAAGGACGTGGTCTGGTAAATCGGCACGGCCCGGGCACCGTGCTCGGCGTCGGGGGTGCCGCCGGCATGCAGGGCGCGGGTGCGGAAACCAAACTTGCGGTCAGCCATTACGCAGC
Source organism: Pseudarthrobacter cremeus (assembly GCF_051857465.1). NCBI lineage: Bacteria > Bacillati > Actinomycetota > Actinomycetes > Micrococcales > Micrococcaceae > Pseudarthrobacter > Pseudarthrobacter cremeus. The sequence continues at coordinate 242,969 of NZ_JBPZHC010000006.1, forward strand.
CACCTCCACGGAAGCAACCGGTGTCCCGGACAAGTCCAGCTCGGTGCCGTGCTTCCGGGCCAGGTCGGCCTCGAGCTCGCGGACGATCGGCAGGATGTCCGAACCGAAGGCCGCCACTTCCTCCTGGAAGTGCAGGTAGCCGGTGAGGAACAGGTTCACGCCGATCTTCTTGTACGCCACAATGCGCTCGGCGATCTGCTCCGGGGTGCCGATCAGCTGGGTCTTGAAGCCGTCGTTGTACTGGACCAGGTCCTCGAAGCTGGAATCCGCCCACATGCCCTTGCCGTCCTTGGTGGACGCGCCGGCTTCCTGGACGGCGTCGCGGAAGCCCTGGACTGCCGGCTTGTGCGCCTTCGCCACGATTTCGCGGAGCGTGTCGCGGGCTTCCTTCTCGGAATCCCGGGCGATGACGAAGCCGTTGAGCCCGAATTTGGGGGCGGACAGGGCACCGTCGGTGCCGCGCTTGGTTTCGCCGGAAGCGGCCACTACTCCGGCGATGTTCTCCTTGAACCCTTCCAGGTCCTTGCCGTTGGAGAAGTACCAGTCCGCCACGCGGCCCGCAGTGGCCTGTGCCGCCGTCGAGTTGCCGCCAAAGAAGATCTCCGGGTGCGCCCGGCCGGGAACGTCCACGGGGGCCGGGTTCAGGGTGAAGTCCGTGATGTTGTAGTACTTGCCGGACTGGCTGTACTCCTGCTCGGTCCAGAGGCCGCGGAGGACCTTGATGAATTCCTCGGTGCGGACGTAGCGTTCGTCGTGTTCCAGCCAGTCGAGGCCGAAGTTGGTGAACTCGTTCTTGAGCCAGCCGGAGACGATGTTCACGGCGGCGCGTCCGTTGGAGATGTGGTCAGCGGTGATGATGAACTTGGCCAGCACGCCGGGATGCCACATGCCCGGGTGGACGGCGGCGATGACCTTGAGGCGCTCGGTGGCGGCCAGAAGGGCCAGGCTGAACGAGGTGGCCTCGTGCTGCTTGTCCGCGCCGTAGGAGGCGGCGTAGCGGGTCTGGGTCAGCGCGTATTCGAAGCCGGAGTTCTCGGCAATCTGCGCGAGCTTCCTGTTGTAGTCGAAGTCCCAGCCGGTGCGCTGTTCGATGGTGGAAACCACCAGTCCACCGGAAACGTTCGGCACCCAGTATGCGAACTTGAGCGGTTCGGAAAGACGGGCAACGTTGCTGATGTCATTCATGAATTTTCCTTAACTAGGGTCCGCTCGCGCAGGACGTCCTGGATGCCGGCGATCGCCGGTTCGTTCTGAAGTGAGGTGGTATCGCCCAGGGCGGTCCCCTCGAAGAGCTGGGTCAGCAGCCGGCGCATGATCTTGCCGCTGCGGGTTTTGGGCACGTCCTGGACCACGACGACGTCGCGGGGCTTGGCGATCGGGCCGATCGCCTTCGCCACATGGTTCCGGAGTTCCGCGGCGACTTCCCCCGAAACCCCGGATTTAAGAACCACGAAAGCAACAATCGCGTGCCCGGTCTTCGCATCCGCGACCGGACAGACGCCGGCCTCCACGACATCCGGGTGCGAGACCAGGGCCGACTCGATCTCGATGGTGGACAGCAGGTGGCCGGAGACGTTGAGCGTGTCGTCCACGCGGCCCAGGATCCAGATGTCGCCATCGGCGTCGTACTTGGCTCCGTCGCCGGCCAGGAACCAGCCCTGCTCCACGTACTTGCTCCAGTAGGAGTCGTAGTAGCGGCGGGGATTTCCCCAGACGGTCCGCGCGATGGCCGGCCCGGGGGTGTCAACCACAATGAAACCCTGGACGCCCGGCGGCACTGTCCTGCCGGCGTCGTCCACGATCCTGGTACTCACGCCCGGCAAGGGCCGGGCAGCGCAGCCCGGTTTGAAGTCCGTGTCCGTGGGGGCGGGGGAAAGGATGGTGGCGCCGGTTTCGGACTGCCACCATGTGTCCACCACCGGAGCCGTGCCAGCACCCACGTTCCGGCGCAGCCAGCGCCACGCCTCCGGATTCACGGCCTCGCCCACGGTGCCCAGCATCCGGATGGAGGACAGATCGTAGGTGTCCGGCACGCCGTCCGGGAACCAGCCCATGAGGGACCGGACCAGGGTGGGTGCCGTGTAGTACTGCGTCACGCCGTAGCGTTCGATGATCTCCAAGTGCCGGCCCGGATGCGGGGTGTTGGGGGTGCCTTCGAAGATCACCTGGGTCACACCGTTGGAGAGCGGGCCGTAGATCTCGTACGTGTGCGCCGTGACCCAGGCCAGGTCAGCGGTGCACCAGTGCACGTCCGTGTCCCGCAGCGCGGGGTCCGGGTTGCTGAACAGGTGCTCGAAGCTCCACGACGCCTGCGTGAGGTAGCCGCCGGAGGTGTGGACCAGGCCCTTGGGCTTACCGGTGGTCCCGGAGGTGTACATGATGAACAGGGGAGTCTCGGCGTCGAACGCCTCCGGCTCGTGGAGTTCCGGGGCGCGCCCGACGGCGTCATGCCACCACACGTCGCGGCCCTCGGTCATGTGCACGGTTGCCAGTTCGCCAGCGGGCGTGGTGCGGTTGACCACCAGCACGTGCTCGATCGCGTTCTCGCCGGCGACTGCAGCGTCAGCGTTGTCCTTGACCGGGACGGCGACGCCGCGGCGGAACTGGCCGTCGGTGGTCACCAGGAGTTTGGCCCCGGTGTCCTCCACCCGGAACTTCAAGGCTTCGGCGGAGAAGCCGCCGAAGACGAGGGAGTGGATGGCGCCGATGCGGGCCACTGCGAGGGTGATGATGACGGTTTCGGGGATGACCGGGAGGTAGATGACCACGCGGTCGCCCTTGGTGATGCCCAGAGCCAGGAGCGCGTTGGCGGCCTTGGACACTTCGCGCTGCAGTTCCGCATAGGTGATGGCGCGGCGGTCCCCGGGCTCGCCTTCGAAGTAAAGGGCCACCTTGTCGCCGCCGCCGTTGGCCACGTGGCGGTCCACGCAGTTGTACGCGACGTTGAGCTTGCCGCCCTCAAACCAGGTGATCCCGGGGCCTTTTCCTTCTGCCGCTTCCGCTGGAACCCAGCGGTGCGCAGTGTGCCAGGGCTTTTCCTGCCCGGCTGCGGGCGCGGCCCAGTCCAGGCGGAGGGCCTGCTGTTCCCAGAAAGCCACAGTGTCCTGGATTGCCGGCCGGGCTTCCGGATGGTCGGCCATGGTAGTGCTGCTGTGACGGGCCGGCCCGCCGGACGGTTCGCCGTGCACAGCGACGTCCTGCAGCCCGGTCGAGGACCATCCCGATGGGCTATTGGCGGGGCCGGCCGCGTCACGCAGCCCTGCTCCGATCGCCGTCGCGTTCGAAGTGGTGTGGGGGGATTCCACGGGCACACCTGGTGAGGCCGTGCTGGCGGAACCCGGAGTGGAAATCGGGGTCAAAAAGGGCGTGGCAGGATAAATCTCCGGGGTCATGGGTATGCTCCATCGATCCTGGCGGTAGCACCCTGCAGATTGGTTAAGGATGGTCGCCTCAACTGTGCTGCTTTGACGACGGCAGGCGTCGCCCAGGGATGCTGCGGCGTCATAGATCCAGGTCTCTCGGCCGCTCGGGATGGTCAGTACCACTACAGCCGAACCGCACGGCCCGCGCCAAATCCCACGTTGGGGAAGCGTAATATTCGTTCATCCCTGCGATTGCTGCCCCGGATCATTCAATTGTTCGACGGAACGTTGGGGGATTGGCAATGTAGTCTTGCATCATGGCCCACGTCAACGATCCAGCGGTTATTGAGCGCCTTATGCGAAACAAAGGGCGGTGGGCCATCGTCGGCCTGACCACCAATGAATGGCGTGCTGCCTACGACACCTCACTGTTCATCCGGGACAGGCTGGGCATGGAAATCATCCCCGTCAACCTCCCAGGGGATGCTGTCCACGGCGAAACCGGGTACCGGACACTGGCCGAGATTCCGGCGGAAAAGCAGCCCATCGACGTCGTCGACTGTTTTGTGAATTCGCAGAAGGTCGGGGCCGTGGTGGACCAGGCCATAGCGGTGGGGGCCAAGGCCGTGTGGCTGCAGCTCGGGGTTATTGACGAGGCCGCCGCTGCCCGGGCAAAGGCTGCCGGGCTGGATGTTGTGATGAACGTTTGCCCCGCCCAGCAGGCCTGGAAATACAGCCTCTGACCGTTGCTGTGCCGCCGGCGTCAGCCCTTCATGAGCTCCGGGTAGTGCCGCTCCGTCACGTCCGGGTGGGCACGCATCCGGCCTTTGAGCATGTTCATGCCGAATGATGCGAGCATCGGGTTGGACGGGTCGTCGGACAACCCGCGCGCCTGTACCTTGAGTTCGGGCGGCAGGGGGACCGGGTCAATCACGGCGTCCAGCCTCGGGGACCAGAAAAAGGGTACTGAATACCGGTCCACCCCAGGCGGCGGAGCCTTGACCCGGTGGATGGTGGCCGCCAGGTAGCCTTCCGTGGCCACCTCCAGCATTTCGCCCAGATTCACCACCAGGGCGCCTGGAATGTAGTCCACCTCCACCCATTCGCGCGCTCCCGGCGGCAGCACCTCCAGCCCGCCCACCTCGTCCTGGAGCAGGAGGGTCACAAAGCCATAGTCCGCGTGCGATCCCACGCCCTGGTCACCGGCCTCTTCAACCACGCCGCCCACATAGTGCACCAGTTTGCCCATCCACGCCGGCTGGTCGCCGAAAGGTTCGTCGAAGTGGTCCTCCGGCAGCCCCAGGGCAACAGCGATGCCGCGGAGCAGCTCCATGCCCACGGCGGACATCAGGTCGGCCCAGGCCATGGCCGCGGTTTTGAGTTCGGGCAAGGACTCGTCAGGCCACAGGTTATGGCCCTGGAGCAGCCAGTACGGCTGGTCCGCCGGGTAGTCGGGGATGGGGTCGCGCTCAGGGGAATAGTCGATCTGCTCGCGCGCGTCCGCCCGTCCCTGGGTGACTTCCGTGCCCATCCGGGTGTAGCCGCGGAAGTGGGGTGAGAGCCGGTTGTCCAGCTTCATCCGCTCCTCAAGCGGCAAGTCGAAGAAGCGTTTGATGAGGCCCAGGAGCTCCTCTGCCTGTCCGGGAGCCGCACCGTAGCCCGTGATCTGGAAGAAACCGACATTGTGGGCGGCGTCCCGCAGCTGGTCGATGAATTCCGGGCTGAAGGAACCGTAGGGCTGACGCGCGGTGCTCAAGTCCAGAACAGGGATGGTGGCCTGGTCAGGTGACATCTTCGCAGACTAGCACCGCCGGGAACGGCTTTGTAGGCTCACAGGATGGAACCAGCTGAGCTCAGGGAGATCTGCCTTTCTTTTCCCGGCGCATATGAAGATTTTCCCTTCGGACCGGAGACTTCGGTTTTCAAGGTGAGGGCGGCTGTGGGCGGCGGAAGCAGTCATCACGCGAAGATGTTCGCCGCATCCACCCTGGACGTGGACGACTTTTCGGTCAGCCTCAAATGCGAGCCTGCGCTGGCCGAGCAGCTCCGCGCCGCCCACCCGGGGATCACGGGTGCCTGGCACATGAACAAGACCCACTGGAACGGCGTCAGGCTGGACGGTGCCCTCCCTGATTCGATGGTCCGGGACATGGTGGAGGACTCCTACGATCTGGTGGTGGCCACCCTGAGCCGGAAGCAGCAAGAGCAGCTGGGCTGGGCGCGGCTGTCCACATCCAAAGGGGGCTCCGTTGACTGACAAGCGCCTGGTCGGCGGCCGCCTCGATTACCCGGGTGTCGGCGCCACCGAGAATGGGCGTCCACCTGCGGGGTATCCCAGCCAGATGTCCCAGGTCTACCTGGGTGACGGGTTGGCGCTGTACCGCCGGGTGGCGCAGGGAATCCTGACCTGGGAGCTGCAGCGGCGGTCGGGGCTGCGCGTCCGGGCCGAGTCCGACGTCGTCCGGCCCGGAACGCGCGTGGTGAGCGGATTCGGCGTCGGACCTTTCCGGATCAACGCCCCCTGCGAAGTGGTGTGGGTCCGGCGGCCGGTGCCGGGCGACGGTCCGCAGTCGGCAGGCTTTGGGTACGGCACATTGCCGGGACATCCGGCGCGCGGCGAGGAAGCCTTTGAAGTGGAGATTGACGCCACCGGGCGGGTGTTTTTGAAGATCACGGCCTTCAGCAAGCCGGCCAACTTGCTCTACCGCGTCGGTGGCCCGGTGACCCGGGCGGCGCAGAGGCACGTGACTTCGCGATACCTTGAAGGCGCACGCCAACTCGCCGCGGGCTGAACGGCCCTTCCCGGAAACGGACGGAAATTCCATGATCTTCATCGTCGTCAAATTCAAAGTCAAACCCGAGTGGTCCGAGCGCTGGCTCGGCCTCGTGGACGGGTTCACCCAGGCCACCCGGCAGGAGCCCGGAAACCTGTGGTTCGACTGGTCCCGCAGTGTGGAGGACCCCCACGAATTTGTATTGGTGGAGGCCTTCAAGGACGACGCCGCTGCGGACCACGTCAACAGCACGCACTTCAAGCAGGCGATGGCGGATATGCCGCAGGCCCTGGCCGAGACCCCGCAGATCATCAGCCGCCAGTTCGACGGCGAGGGCTGGGACCGGATGGGCGAGCTCACCATCTGACCCCGTGGTTACGATGGGGGAATGTGGATCGGTTGGATTGAATTCGATATCCTCCTGGGCGATGTCCAGAGCCTGAAGGAGAAACGCTCCGTCATCAGGCCGCTCCTGGCCGAACTCAAGCGCCGGTTCGACGTGTCTGTCGCCGAGGTGGGCAATCACGAACAGTACCGGCGCTCGCAGGTGGGCGCGGGCCTGGTGGCAGCAGACCGGGCGCACCTCGTGGAGGTGCTCACCGCCGTCGAACGTTTCGTGGCGAACCGGCCCGAATTCGAGCTGCTCAGTTCACGTCAGCGGGAGCTGCACAGCGAAGATTAAAGCAACGCGGGGTCACTCCACGCCCAATCCCGGAGGATTATTGAGCGCGGAGTGACCCCGCGTTGCGTTCAGGATGGGCTAGCCGAAGTACTTCGGCAGGGTGGCCTCGTGGGCTTCGCGGAGGGCATCGAGGGACAGGGTGTCCACGCCGTTGATCTCCAGCTGGCCGCTGGCCGCATCCACAACACCGATCCGGGTGTGGGCGAAGCCGCGGGCGGTGCACATGTCCGTAAAGCGGATTTCCTCGGAACGGGGCACGCCAACAATGGCGCGGCCCTGGGTCTCGGAGAACAGGGCCGTGAACAGGTCAACGCCGTCGCGGTCCATGACATCCTGCAAGGCGATCCGGGCACCCACGCCGTAGCGCAGCGAGGACTCCACCAGGGCCGCCGCGAGGCCGCCCTCGGAGAGGTCGTGAGCCGAATCGACCATGCCGTCACGGGACGCGTTGATCAGGATTTCACCCAGTGCGCGCTCGGCGGCGAGGTCAACCTTGGGCGGCAGTCCGCCGAGGTGGCCGCGCAGGTTGGCCCACTCGGAGCCGTCCAGTTCAGCCGCCGTCGTGCCCAGCAGGTAGATGGCCTGGCCATCCTCACGCCAGCCCGACGGCGTGCGGCGGGCGACGTCGTCGAGCTTTCCGAGAACTGCCACCACAGGGGATGGGTGGATGGGCGTGGTGCCTGTCTGGTTGTACAGCGAGACGTTGCCGCCGGTGACCGGGATGCCCAGCACCATGCAGGCGTCGGACAGGCCGCGGATGGCCTCGGCGAGCTGCCACATCACGTCCGGGTCCTCGGGGGAGCCGAAGTTCAGGCAGTCGCTGACAGCCATCGGCACGGCGCCGGAGGTGGCCACGTTGCGGTAGGCCTCGGCCAGTGCCAGCTGTGCGCCGTGGTACGGGTCAAGGAAGGTGTAGCGGCCGTTGGCATCGGTGGCCAGCGCGACGCCCAAGCCGGTTTCCTCATCCACGCGGACCACACCGGCGTCGTCCGGGAACGCCAACGCGGTGTTGCCGCCGACGTAGCGGTCGTACTGGTTGGTGATCCAGTCCTTGCTGCACATGTTCGGTGAGGCAATGAGCTCGGTGACGGCAGCTGCCAGCGCCGCGGGAGACGAGGGACGGCCGGCGTCCTGGACGGAGCCGGTGAAGGTGTCCGCCTGGAGGGAATCCTGCCACTCGGGGCGGGCGTAGGGGCGGTCGTAGACCGGACCGTCGTGGGCCACGGTGCGCGGGTCAACGTCCACGATCACCACGCCGTCCCAGGTGATGATCAGGCGGCCGGTGTCGGTCACCTCGCCCAGCCAGGAGTACTCCACGGCCCACTTGTCCATGACCGCTTCGAAAGCAGCGATGTTCTCCGGGGTGACCACGGCCATCATGCGTTCCTGCGACTCGGACATCAGGATTTCGCCCGGGGTCAGGGTGGGGTCGCGCAGCAGGACGGAGGTCAGCTCAACTTCCATGCCGCCGTCGCCGTTCGAGGCCAGTTCCGAGGTGGCGCAGGAGATGCCTGCGGCGCCGAGGTCCTGGATGCCCTCAACGAGGGAACCCTTGAACAGCTCGAGGCAGCACTCGATCAGGACCTTCTCGGCGAAGGGGTCACCCACCTGGACGGCGGGGCGCTTGGACGGCTTGGTGTCGTCGAAGGATTCCGAGGCCAGCACGGAGGCGCCGCCAATGCCGTCGCCGCCGGTGCGGGCACCGAACAGGACAACCTTGTTGCCCTTGCCCGAGGCGTTGGCCAGGCGGATGTCCTCGTGGCGCATGACGCCGACAGCCAGTGCGTTGACCAGCGGGTTGCCCTGGTACACGGAGTCGAAGACCATTTCGCCGCCGATGTTGGGCAGGCCCAGGGAGTTGCCGTAGCCGCCGATGCCGGCAACGGCACCGTGCATGACGCGGGCGGTGTCCGGGTGGTCGATCGCGCCGAAGCGGAGGGGATCCATCACTGCCACCGGGCGGGCGCCCATGGAGATGATGTCGCGGACGATGCCGCCGATGCCGGTGGCGGCACCCTGGTAGGGCTCCACGAACGACGGCGAGTTGTGGGACTCGATCTTGAACGTCACGGCCCAGCCGTCGCCCAGGTTGGTGACGCCGGCGTTTTCGCCGATGCCCACCAGCATGTCCTTCTTCATTTCCTCGGTCACCTTGTCGCCGAACTGGCGCAGGTGGTTCTTGGAGGACTTGTAGGAGCAGTGCTCGCTCCACATGACCGAGTACATGGCGAGCTCGGCGCCGGTGGGGCGGCGGCCCAGGACCTTGACTACCTCGTCGAACTCGTTCTGCTTCAGGCCGAGTTCGGCCCAGGGAAGCTCCGTGTCCGGCGTCTTGGCAGCGTTCTCGACGGTGTCGATGTTGAACTTCTTGGTGGTTTCCGTGGTCACTTGGCGCCTCCCACAATCTTGTTCAAAACGGAGGTGAAGAAACCGAGGCCGTCGGTATCGGACCCGCCGATGCCATCCAGGGATTCCGGGCCGAAGCCAACCTCCACTGCGTGCTCCGGGTGCGGCATGAGGCCCACCACGTTGCCGGCGGCGTTGGAGATGCCGGCGATGTCGCGGCGTGAGCCGTTCGGGTTGAAGCCCACGTAGCGGAACACCACACGGCCTTCGGCTTCGAGCGCGTCCAGGACCTTCTCGTCGGCGATGTACTGGCCGTCCTGGTTCTTCAACGGAACGGTGATTTCCTGGCCCGCCTCGTAGTCCAGGGTCCAGGCGGTGTTGCTGTTTTCAACCCGCAGGACCTGGTCGCGGCACATGAACTTCAGGTGGTCGTTCTTGATCATGGAACCGGGCAGCAGGTGCGATTCGGTCAGGATCTGGAAGCCGTTGCAGATACCCAGCACGGGCAGCTTGGCGTCGGAGTTGGCGGCGTCGATGATTTTGGACATCAGCGGCGCGAAGCGGGCAATGGCGCCGGCGCGGAGGTAGTCACCGTAGGAGAATCCACCGGGAATCACGACGGCGTCCACGTCACCGAGGGTGGTGTCGGCGTGCCAGAGCGGCACCGCGGTGCCGCCTGCGAGCCGGACTGCACGGGCGGCGTCGCGGTCGTCCAGTGTGCCGGGGAAGGTGACGACGCCGATCCGGGCGCCAGCGAGGCGCGGCTCGGCGGCGACGGCGACTGCCTCGCCGATCAGGGGGAGTTCAGTCATCTCAGGCCTCGACGACCTCGACGTTGACGACGTCCTCGATCACCGGGTTGGACAGCAGGGTTTCGGCTGCCTCGCGGGCCTGGGCCAGGATTGCGTCGGTCACCTCGCCGTCGACAGTGAGTTCAAAACGCTTGCCCTGGCGGACAGAGCTAAAGCCGGTGAAGCCCAGGCGGGGGAGTGCACCCACGATGGCCTTCCCCTGCGGGTCCAGAATCTCGGGCTTGGGCATGACGTCAACAACGATCCGGGGCATCCGGCAACTCCTGTGCGTGAGCATTGGGTAAGGGCGCAGCGGAGTCACGCCGTCTTACGCCGTTCCAGAGGTGAAGATTGCTTTTTGCAACAGTGTGGACGGGCGCTCCGCGAGCTTGCTAGCCCATTCTACCGGCCTAAGCGCTTGACCCCGTATTTCGGTGGGCTCCGTCACCGTCATCACTTTGGGGACCCTCCTCAACGAGTGGAGAACGACGGCGGCTATGGCACTGCGGGTGCAGCGTCACTAGGATGGCGGAATGGCTGAGAAATCGAAATCCGTGCTGTTGCCGTTCGTCGCCGCGGCGGTATTCGCCGGGCTGGGCAGGATGGTCTTCCAGAAAATCCTTGCGGACAAGGCGGCGCGGGAAAACCGCGTGGCCGGTCCCGTGGACGAAAAGACCCGCCAGTGGATCAGCGACGTCGTCCGCACGCCACGCGAGGCTCCGCGCGAGTAGACCCACCCGTACACAGGCTCACTAGGGGCACTCCCTCAACGGGGGTGCCCCTTTTTTGTGCCTTTTGAGGCACTCTTCTGTGGCCCCCTCACAGAAGCACTAGCCAGGTGATCCGTTGCACACTATGGTCGTAGGACGTCGTATGTGGCAGGTGGTATGACACGACGCATGCCATGCGGCTGATTCTCCCGGTCCGCCGCCTCCGCGGCGCCTTGAAAGGATATGGATTTGCGAATTTTCACTCCACGAAGCGGGCAACCCCGCGTGGCCCTCAGAGCCGGGGCCGCGCTGGTAGCGTTGACGCTCCTGACGGGGTCCGGCGTTGCCGCGCAGGCAGCACCGATTCCGCCGAACAACCCTGCGTCAGCCCCTGGCAGCTTCACCGAGGACAACATCGGGGCGGACCGCACGGCCGCCAACTTCTTCTACCGGATCCCGGCCCTTGCGTCTCTTGGCAACAATGTGGTGCTCGCGTCATGGGACGGCCGGCCCGGCAGTTCAGCAGATGCCCCCAACCCCAACTCCATCGTGCAGCGCCGCAGTACCGATGGCGGTCAGAGCTGGGGCCCCGTTCAGGTCATCGCCGCTGGGCATATTGCCGATGCCAGCGGTCCGAAGTACGGCTACAGCGACCCCTCCTACATCCACGACGCCGAGGCCGGCAAAGTGTTCGCATTGTTCGTGTATTCAAAGGACCAGGGCTTCGGCGGAAGCCAGTTCGGCAACGACGACGCGGACCGAAGTGTGATCTCCTCTGCTGTCATTGAATCCGCAGACGGGGGTGTCACGTGGAGCCAGCCGCGGCTTTTCACCAACATCACGAAACCGGGCACCAGCAAGACCAACCCCGCGGCCGGCGACGTCCGCTCCAACTTCGCATCGTCCGGCGAGGGCATCCAGCTCAAGTACGGACAGTACAAAGGCCGCCTCATCCAGCAGTACGCCGGCGACGTCCGCCAGGCTGACGGCACCAACAGGATCCAGGCCTACAGCGTTTACTCGGACGATCACGGCGTGACCTGGCACAAGGGCTCCAACGTGGGTGACCGCATGGACGAGAACAAGACTGTTGAACTTTCCGATGGCCGCGTTCTGTTGAACTCCCGCGACAACGCCAACCAGGGTTACCGAAAGGTGGCCGTCTCCACCGACGGGGGCGCCACCTATGGACCCGTCGCCCAGGACACTGAACTGCCGGACCCGGCCAACAACGGTTCCATCGCGCGGATGTTCCCGGCCGCAGCACAAGGTTCAGCCGATGCCAGGAAGCTCATCTTCACCAACTCCAACTCCAAGACCGGCCGCGAGAACGTCTCCGCCCGCGTCTCGTGCGACGACGGCGCCACCTGGCCGGGCGTGCGCACCATCCGCCCCGGGTTCTCCGCCTACTCCACCGTGTCCCGGCTCGAAGACGGCAAGTTCGGCGTCCTGTATGAAGGCAACTACACGGACAACATCCAGTTCGCGAAGTTCGACGACGCGTGGCTGAACTACGCCTGCGCCCCGCTGACCGTCCCTTCCGTCACCACCGCGCCGGGCGCCACGCAGCAGGTGGCCGTCACCGTCACCAACCAAGAGGCCACCACCCTCTCCGGCGCCACCGCCACGGTCTACACGCCCACCGGCTGGACAGCGACCACGGTGCCTGTTCCCGACATCGCGGCCGGCGCCTCGGCCATCGTCAGCGTTGCCCTTACGGCGCCGTCGAACGCCAGCGGACCGCAAAACCTCAACGCGGCCTTCACGACGGCGGATGGCCGGGTTTCGCAGTTCACGTTCACCGCCACCGTCCCGGCGGCCCCGCAGGTGGGCCTCGCCATCACCGGAGCAGCCGCCGCCCGCGATGTCATGGCCAGCCCCTACCAGGCAGGCGACGTCCTGTCATACACCTTCACGGTCAAGAGCACGGCCAACGTCACGGCCAATTCCGTCCCTGTCGCCGGCACGTTCGATTCAGGCTTCCTCCCGCCGTCGGCCCCCAACTGCCGTTTCAACAACCTGGCCGCCGGGGCAACCTACACGTGCGCCTCGGCCAAGCACACGGTAACCGCCGAAGACGTTGAGCGCGGCTACTTCGTTCCCCAGGCGAGCTTCGCCATCACGGCCAGCTCGACGCCCTCGCTCACCAAAACCGTGCCGTTCACGGGTGCTGCGGTGGCATTGCGGGACGGGCTGCTGGCTGCTGACATCAGCGGCGTGCGTGCCGACACCGGGCGCGATCTTGCCACCCGGCCGTACGCTGCCGGAGAGCTTGTCCCGTACACCTTCAACGTCACGAACACCGGGCCGCTGCTCGAAAAGGTGGTCCCCACCGCAGGCAACTTCAGCCCGTTTGTTCCTGAGGGTCCTGGGAACTGCCGCTACAGTGCCCTGCCGGCCGGGCAGGGCTACGCATGTGCCACGCCGCGCCATACCGTGACTGCGGAGGAAGCCGCACAGGGCTTCTTCGTTCCAAAGACCACCTGGGAGGTCAGCGCCACCGGCCAGAGCACCCGGACGTACGAAATTGAAGGCGGTGAAGTGGATCTGAAGGTCCGAGAGGCACGTATCGAGGGCACGATCGCCACCGAATGGAAGGACGTCGACGGCGACCGCTTCGCCAGCGTGGGCGACACCGTCACATACACGTACACAGTGGGCAACGCCGGCAATGTCGCACTGACCGGCCTGAGTGCCCCCGACGCTTCCATCAGCCAGGAAGCCCTGGCGGTGGGCGGCACGGTAACGGCAACAAGTGAGCATGTCATGACCGCAGCGGACATCGCGGCAGGCAGGCTCGAGGCCGGCTCATTTGAAGTCACCGCTTTCAACGGCGCCAAATCGGTCACAGCAACAGTGACTGGCGGGCCGATGCTCCTCAACCTCCAGCCGGCGCAACCCGAGACCGTCCCCGTCCTCGCCATTCAGGACCTCGAAGGGCAACTGCCGCCCTTTGACATGGGCACGCTGGATAAGTACCGCAACGGCCAGAAAGTAACGCTGAAGGGCCTGGATTATGGTCAGTGGTACTACGTGTACCTGAACAAAACGGGCTACAGGGTCGGGTGGATCTTCCCCACTACCGTCGAAACGGTTGAGTTCATCCTGCCCTCCGATGTGCAGAACGGCCGTGACGACGTGGTGGTCCTGGACAAGGACGGAGCACAGGTGTCCTTCGACCGCCTGCAGGTCACGCCCAAGGGCTAAGGGCATTCCTTGACCTGAGCAAAAAGGAAGACCCCCACCCTTGGACACTTCAGCGTCCGTACGGTGGGGGTCTTCTGCTGTCCGAGGCAACTGATGGCAACTCCTTGACCCCCGATCGGCCCGGCCGACTCAATGGGAACACGGAGGGAATTCACAGCCTGTGCCCCGCCGGTGTCCAATCAAAGGAGATATGAGGCATGGAAAAACGCACATGGGAAGAGGGTCCACCGGACCCTCCGGGTGGGCATGGTCGCGGCGCTTGCCCTCGGGTTCACCGTTCCCACGGCGGCCACCGCCGACGACTTGCCCTGGATGAACACCGCCCTGACGCAAACCTCAGCCGTGATCGCCTATAACGATCAGATGGCCATCGGATTCATTCGGGCCGTCCAAAAGCACGGCATCAAAGTCCCCGCGAATGTCAGTGTGGTGGGCTTTGACAACAGCTACGGAACGGGTTTGGTCACTCCTGCCCTGACCACCGTGGAAGCACCCCTTTATGCCCTGGGCTCCACCGCCGTCTCCAATCTGCTGGCCTTTGCCCACGGCGCGCACTCACAGTCACGGCAGCCGCTGGTGCTGCCCACCCGCCTCATTGTCCGCGGTTCAACTTCCGCCCCGGCGGGGCTCTCTGTCGCCGGCTGAGCGCCCCCGGCGACAGCAGGCATGACGCTTCAGAAAACTCGTTCTGTGTCCTATGTCATATTGAGCTATCAGTCTGTACTGTGTGAATACGCTGGTCTCACCGCATTACAAGATCTGTAATACGGCTATGCCGTTCCAGCTGCTTCAGACCGGCAACGTGGCCGGCCCGTTTCCCTCGTGAAAGGTGCAGTCGCTCGTGAAATCAACTGAAAAGAGCCCCAATCGGGGCGGGGGACTGAGGAAGGCGACGGCGTTGGCCGTGGGCCTTCCTTTGCTTCTCACCTCGCTGGCGATGAGCCCCGCTACCGCGGCGCCCGCCGGTCAGGACACAGCAATATCCTCCAAGAACCCCGCAGCCACAGCGTTCAAGGACGGCAGGTACATCGTGGTCCTTGCGGCCAAGGCTGCTGCGGCCTACGAAGGGGAAATTGCGGGCCTGGGTGCTACAAAGCCACAGAACGGCCGGAAACTCGATGCGGGCAGCCCCAATTACCAGGCATACGACGCCCATCTTCGCAAGGTCCAGCGCGAGGTCGCCGCGGAGCAGGGGGTGACGCCGTCGAAGCAGTTCACGGCTGCCCTTAACGGTTTCACCGCCGAGCTGACCGCCAACCAGGCAACCGAACTGGCCAAGGACCACCGTGTACTGACGGTAGCTCCCGACGTCGAAAATACTCCCGACTACACCACCAACGATTTCCTTAAGCTCACCGGAGCGCAGGGCGCGTGGGCAACCCGGTTCGGCGGGGAGCAGAACGCCGGTAAGGGCGTTGTAGTGGGTGTGATCGATTCAGGGTACGCGCCGGACAACCCGTTCCTGCAGGGTGAGCCAGTGCAGCCGCTCAGCGGAAAGGCCCAGGTGGGCGTTCCCTACCGCAATGGCGAAGGCAACATCGCCATGCTCAAAGCTGACGGCACCACCTTCGAAGGCGAATGCCAGAAAGGCACAGGTACCGGTGCGGCATACGACGGAACCCTGTGCAATTCCAAGGTTGTGGGCGCCCGCTACTTCGCTGATTCCTTCCTGCAGTATGTGGCTCCTGAACACCGTGCTCCAGAGGAACTGATTTCGCCTGTGGACGTGGGAAGCCACGGAACCCACACAGCCACCACAGCCGCCGGCAACGCCAACATCGAGCAGGTGCTCGACGGCGTGAGCTTCGGCAAGAGTTCCGGCGTTGCACCCGCGGCCAAAGTGGCCGTCTACAAGATCTGCTGGGAAGACGACAACCCAGCTACCGGCGGCTGCTATTCCTCCGCCTCCATCGAGGCAATCGACGCGGCCATCCAGGACGGTGTCGACGTACTGAACTATTCGATCTCCGGCAACACGGACAGCACCACGGATCCCGTGGCCCTGGCATTCCTCAACGCGGCCGCGGCCGGCGTGTTCGTGTCCGCCTCCGCAGGAAACTCCGGTCCGGCTGTCTCTACGGTCAACCATGCTTCCCCCTGGCTGACCACTGTTGCTGCGTCCACGTTCCCGAGCGACCTGCTGGGAACCGTCAAAGTCTCGGACGGCACGCTTTACCGCGGCGCCTCCATCATGAAGACCGAAGTAGCTGACAAGCCGGTGGTCGTCGCCGCTGCCGCAGCAGCAGCCGGCATCACCAACGCCAACCTGTGCGGCCCAGGCACCCTGGATCCAGCCAAGGTGGCCGGCAAGGTTGTGGTCTGTGACCGCGGGGTCGTGGACCGTACAGCCAAGAGCCAGGAGGTCCTGGACAAGGGCGGCGTAGGCATGATCCTGGTGAACCTCAGCAACAGCTCCGAGGACGCAGACAACCATGTCCTGCCCACGGTCCACGTCAATGCACCCAAGAGCCTTGAACTCAAGTCCAAGCTGGCCGCCAACACCGCGCTTACGGTCAGCATCGTCAAGGGCGACCTCACCGGGGACCCGCAGTCTCCGGCCCCGCAGGTGGCAGGATTCTCCTCCAGGGGCCCCAGCCTGGCTTCCGGCGGTGACCTGCTGAAGCCGGACATATCGGCCCCCGGCGTCAATGTCCTGGCCGGCGTATCCACTATCGGAAACGACGGCGACCAGTTCGGCTTCATGTCCGGCACGTCCATGGCAGCTCCACACATTGCCGGCTTTGGTGCCCTGGTGCTCAGCAAGCAGCCGACGTGGAGCCCCGCGACTGTCAAGTCCGCGATGATGACCACGGCCTACCCGCTGCTCAATGCGGACGGAACCCCCAACATGGATCCGTTCGCGGGCGGCGCCGGCCACATCGATTCCCTGCGCGTGCTCGATCCGGGCCTGGTCTACGACTCCGGCGTCAAGGACTGGCTGGCATTCCTCAACGGGCAGGGGCTGGATACGGGAGCACCGGAGGCAGGCACCATTGCAGCACGCGACCTGAACCTTCCGTCCATCGCACTCGGAAGCCTGGTGGGCGAAGTAACGGTCAAGCGCCAACTCACCGCCCTGGTGCCCGGACTGTATCGTCCCGAAGTCACCATGCCGGGCGTCAGCGTCCAGGTGGAGCCCAAGGTGCTGAACTTCTCCAAGGCAGGCCAGACGCGTGAAGTGTCGCTGACCATCCGGAACGTCAGCGCACCCGTGGGCAAGTTCACCACCGGCACGCTGACATGGAAGGGCCCGCGTACTGTCAGCTCACCCATCGCGGTCCGGCCTGTTGATGCGCAGATCGCTCCGTCCTTCTCCTTCAGCTCGGTCACCGGGACGGGCAGTGGAACCATGGACCTGGTGTCGGGCTCTGACCAGCCGATCGGTGTGGCCGTAGAAGGCTTGGCACCGGTAAGCCGGACCGCCATTACGAAGACGCCCGGCGCCCTCCGGGCCACCAACGATGAACACAACGCCTTGCTCCGGGTGACTGTTCCGGAGGGTGCCACGTTCGCCCGTCTCGGCATTCAGGCCGAGACGAACGACGTCGACTGGGACATGCTGGTCTACGCGCCCAACGGCACCGGCGGCCTGGTGCAAACCCAGGTGGCCACCGCGGCAGCCAGCGAGTTCCTGGACCTTGAGTCGCCCAGGGCAGGGACCTACTACATCGTGGCGAATCTGTATGCCTCGCCGGATGACGGGCCGGCCAACGCCGCAGTCCAGGCTGTCTCCTTCAACGGCGACGCCGGGAACCTGACGGTCAATCCGAATCCCATCCTGGCGCCCAACGGCACGGCCACCGCGGCCACGCTCAACTGGACGGGACTGACGGACGGCTCCTACGCCTCCCGGCTCAGCCTGGGTGCGAACGGCATCAGCACCTGGGTCAACGTGAACGTTGGTCCGGCGACGGCGGGATCCCCGGCAGGTGCCCCTGCGATGGCGTCGGTCGAGGCCGTCCCTACCTCATAGGGGGGAATGCCCAGCACCTGAAAAGAGGCGTCCCGGTCAGCTGAGCTGGCCGGGACGCCTTACGTCCAGGAGTTGGCGGTTGCCCCGCCAGTCCCGCCAAGAAGCGGGGCCAGGGCCTTCCAACGGGCAATCTCGCACCCGTCCGTCCTTTGGAACTTCGCGTTGACCTTCCGGCCATGGAAGGTCCCGGTGACCAGCGCGACCTGCGGTCCGCCGTACTGCTGGGTGCAAAGTTTCGGTGGCCCCGGCAGTGGGAAAAAGATGTCCTGCCCATACCGCTCCAGCGCAGCCAGCGCGGCCTCCGGATCCGGCAGGGTGGATCCGTCCATGACCTGGCCGGCGTCTGCGACCAGCCGGAACCGGTATTCACCGGCGTCCGGTTCCTCCCTGAGCCTGATGGTCAGGTCTATGGGGTTTGTCAGTTCCGGGCTTTCCATGTCGTCCCTTCGGATCACTGCATGTCCAAGGTTCCAAGCGGCGCCAAGGCGTGTGCCAGGCGGCTGCGAAGCGCCGCAGCCTCGGCCGCGAAGGAACGCTGGTGCTCCACGTAGGCGGCTTTGCCGTCCGGAGTCTCAATCCTGATGGCAGGATAGCCCCATTCTTCAAGATCGTAGGGGGATGCCTGCATGTCCATGGCCCTGATCCGCCACGACAGCTCAAAACAGTCCATCACCAGTTCGCTGGGCAACGCCGGGAGGAGCTTGTAGGCCCATTTGTAAAGGTCCATGTTCGCGTGCAGGCACCCCGGTTGTTCCAGGTGCCGCTGGTTCTCGCGGGTGGGCGCCAACTCGTTGCGCGGGACGGCGTCCGGAGTGTAGAAACGGAAGGCATCGAAGTGCGAACACCGTATCCGGTTGTCCTCCACCACCTGGTCCGTTCCGGCGGAGCCGAGCCTCAGCTTCAAGTACTCGTGACGCAGGTCGAACTTGTCCTGGCGGTAGACCATGGCCCATTCATGCAGTCCGAAGCAACCGAACTGGGCCGGCCGTGCCGCGGTGCCGCGGAGAATGATGCCGGCAAAGGTCACGGCCTCGTGCCGGTCGGCCAGGAATTTCCCGCGGTCAAAAGTGACTGCGACGCTGCCCGGCCGCAGACCGACCAAGGCGAGTTCGCCGTCGTCGAGCCTTCTGTAGTGCTTCCAGCCGGTGCGGGCAACGGCAGGCTCACCTGAAAGCACGACGCCGGCACCCGGGTGCCAGCGCAACAGCTGGCCCGGTTTTTGGGTGTAGTAAGTGAACAGGAAGTCCTCTACGGGATGCTTCCTGCCGGCCGAGCGCCGGGCAAGGTAGGGATCGGCGTAACGGCGGACGCGCCGGGCATGCGCGTCTTCGCGCTCACTCCAGGCCCCGGCCGCCAGCAGGCTAAGCTGCTCCACCGCTGGCACCCAGTACGTCCCGGGCGGCGTCCCAGGCGCCAATTTCGCAGCCGTTGGTCCGGGCAAACGTGGCATCCACGGGCGTCTCGTCCACAATCCCCGTGACGGTTGCCTGTTGCGGTCCGCCGTACTGCTCGGTGCACGCCCGGGCGGTGCCCCTGGTGTCCGGACTGAGGAGGGCGGCGTTGTTCTTCAGGGCGGCGCACGCGGCCTCCGGCCTGGGGTGCTTGCTTTCCGCAGCGGGAAGGCCTTCGCGGCAGACCAGGGTGTAGTTCAGCGCAGTCTCGGTGGGGGAGGGCCTGACCGTGATGGAGAGTTCCGCATTTCCCGCCCCGGGTCCCGCCGTGGGGGCGGGGGGTGCGGACGGCGACGGCGCCGGGACGGAGGTTTCCGTGTCCGGACCGGGGGCGTCGGAGACGCTCGCAGTGGGACTGACGGACGAGCTGGCTGCGCCTGCGGTGCTCGGGGCGGTGCCGCCGGGGGTGGGCGTGCACGCGGCGAGCCCGGCAACGGCCAGTGCCGCGAGCAACGGCCGAAGTGTCCGCGGCCGTACCGTTCGCAAGCGCATTAACCCTCCTAGGTTGCTGCCATTTTACGCCCCGGGCAGGATCCTCAGGATTCGTCCACCGGGTCCGGGTCGCCTCCAGCGGTAGCGGCAATGAGCCCCATCATGGATCTGTGCAGCTCGCTGACCTCTTCACGGGTCAGTCCCAGACGCTCCATCATGGTGCCCGGGACGGCGAGGGCCTGCTGGCGCAGCGCTGCTCCGGCCGGTGTCAGGCCCACGGCAAGGGCGCGTTCGTTTCCGTCCACCCGCTGGCGGGTGAGGAATCCTGCTTCTTCGAGCCGACGAAGCAACGGCGAGAGGGTGGCAGGCGCCTGCGCCAGGGCTTCACTGATACTGCGCAGGGTGCGGGGCGCGGATTCCCAGAGACACAGCATCACCAGATATTGCGGGTGGGTCAGCCCGAGTTTTTCCAGTACCGGCTTGTACGCGCCCACCACACTTCTCGAGGCCACTGTCAGGGCAAAGCACAGCTGCTGTTCCAGCAGGAGGTCATTGTCCTGCTGCAGGGCAGCGCCGGGTATGGCAGTCATTTGCGATCCTCCAAATACTTAGTGCACTAATTGTTAGCGTACACTGGACGAAGGAATTCGTTCTATCGAAGGGTCGCTCCAATGGCTAAGGACAGCACGGGCGGGCGCGACAACGCGTCTCAGCGGTTCATGCGCGCCACCGGAAGGCTGAGGGCAATTTTTGGTCCCGCCAACCGGAGTTCGCTGGTCCATGACATGACCGAGGAGAACAAGCGCCTCCTAGCCCAGCGCGAGGTCGAAAGCCAGCAGTGGGAAACCCTGCAACGCCCTGATGGCAGCACCTACGTTGTTCCGAAGAACCGGGACGACCAGTCCCTTCGCTGAGCTTCGCGCCCGGCATCACACGCGTTTGGTCCCGCAAACCCCGCGGGGCCATTTTGTGCCCCCGGGCGTAAAATAGGGGCACTGGCTCCAGTTAGGGCCGGCGGCTCTTTTCGCCCGTAATGCGGGAAGGGGGTGGAAATATGGCACATGCACTCAGCGGTTTCATGAACCTCACTGAGAGGCTGCGTTTCGTCTTCGGGCCGGCAACACGCCTCGATACAGATGCTCCGGTGGTGCACAAGCACGACGATTTCGAGCAGGCCTCTGAGGAAGAACTTGCCCACTTCGTTGTGGAATCGGACTCAGAGGGCCACCACTACGCAGTCCGCCGCGAAGAGCTCGGGAAGCAGTCCTGAAGCAGAGCAACGCGGGGTCATTTCCTGCCTGATAAACGAAGGTTATCGGGCAGGAAATGACCCCGCGTTGCGTCTGATCTGCGTTTAGCGGCCCGTGCCGCCGTAAACCGTTGCCTCGTTCTCGCTGTCCAGGTCAAACGCCTTGTGAATGGCGCGCACGGCGTCGTCCAGCAGGTCGGCGTGCGTCACCACGGAGATGCGGATTTCCGAGGTCGAGATCATGTTGATATTGATGCCGGCGTTGGACAGGGCCTTGAAGAAGGTTGCCGAAACGCCCGGGTGCGAACGCATGCCGGCACCGATCAGGGACAGCTTGCCGATCTGTTCGTTGTATTCGATGTTCTCGAAGCCGATCTCCTCCTGCGCCGCCTTCAGGGCGGCCAGTGCGTCCGCGCCTTCGACGATCGGCAGGGTGAAGGAAATGTCCGTCCGGCCGGTGCCGTGCGTGGAGACGTTCTGCACGATCATGTCGATGTTGGAGTGTGCATCGGCAATGACCTGGAATATGGCGGCGGCCTTGCCGGGGATGTCCGGAACGCCCACCACGGTGACTTTGGCTTCGGAACGGTCGTGTGCAACGCCGGAGATGATTGGCTGCTCCAAGGCAACTCCCTCTTGAGTGGTGATCTTGTCGTCGGCGCTGGGGATGACCCAGGTGCCTTCGTTCTGGCTGAATGAGGACCGGACGTGCAGCGGAACGCCGAACCGGCGCGCGTATTCGACACAGCGCAGGTGCAGGATCTTTGCGCCCGAAGCGGCGAGTTCCAGCATTTCCTCGCTGGAGATGGTGTCAATCTTCTGCGCGGACGGCACCACGCGGGGGTCCGCGGTGTAGATGCCGTCCACGTCGGTGTAGATCTCGCAGACGTCCGCGTCGAGCGCTGCCGCAAGCGCGACGGCGGTGGTGTCCGAGCCGCCGCGGCCCAGGGTGGTGATTTCGTGGGTGGTCCGGCTCATGCCCTGGAACCCGGCGACGATGGCGATGTGGCCCTTGTCCAGCGAGGTGCGGATCCGGTGGGGGTCGACGTCGATGATCCGCGCCTTGCCGTGGATGCCGTCGGTGATCATGCCGGCCTGGGACCCCGTGAACGACTGGGCTGAGGCGCCGTACTTGTTGATGGCCATGGCCAGCAGGGCCATCGAGATGCGTTCGCCGGCGGACAGGAGCATGTCCATTTCCCGGGCGGGTGCGGAATCGGTCACCTGGGCGGCGAGATCCAGCAGCTCGTCCGTGGTGTCACCCATGGCGGAGACCACCACCACAACTTCATTGCCGGCCCGCTGTGCATCCACGACGCGCCTTGCGACGCGTTTGATGCCCTCGGCGTCCGAAACGGAGGACCCGCCGAACTTCTGCACGATCAGCTGTTTGGTCACGGCAGCACCCTGGGGCAGCTCCTGAGGCTGGGTTGCTGTGTGCACTTCGGTAGTGGGCGTACTCATGCGCGTACCTTCACTGGATCAATCGGAGTTCTGGACGTCAGGCACAGCCCTTGAGGGCGCGACGGCGTGACTTTCAGTCCAGTTTATCGCCGCAGGCAGCAGGGCGTTGAATTGTGACCGAATCTCAGCCGTGCGCCCGCCCCACGGATCACACCGCGGGACTACGCTCGGATAGTCAGTATGCATGCCACGGTTGGGGGACAGGTGCTCGGAGAATGACTGCAAATCAGGAAGAGATGGACGTGCCGGCGGAGCCGGAACAGCGCGACGACGGCGGCATCACCGCCACCGGTGTCAGCAGAAGCTTCGGGCAGGTGCACGCCGTCGAACACATGGATTTCCATGCGCCGGCCGGAAAAGTCACCGCCCTGATCGGGCCCAACGGGGCCGGCAAGACAACCCTGCTGCTGATGCTGGCCTCGCTGCTGGCGCCCGATTCCGGCACCGTCACAGTGGGAGGGCTTGATCCGCAGCACCACCGCTCCCAGGTGCGGAGCAGGATCGGCTGGATGCCTGACACCCTGGGCGTTTGGGAGTCGCTGACGGCCCGCGAGATCCTCACCCAGATGGCGCGCTTCTACCGGTTGCCCAAAGCCGGTATTGCGCAGCGGGTTGCCCAGATGCTGGACCGGGTCCGCCTCACCGACCTCGCCGACCAGCCGGCCCGTGTCCTGTCCAGGGGGCAGCAGCAGCGGCTCAGCCTGGCCCGCGCGTTGATCCATGATCCCTCCGTCCTGCTCCTCGATGAGCCCGCGTCCGGACTTGACCCCGGATCGCGGGTGGAGCTCCGGGTGATGCTGCGCCAGCTGGCCGCGGAGGGGAAGGCGATTGTTGTCTCCTCCCATGTGCTGAGCGAGCTTGATGAGATTGCCGACGCCGCCGTGTTCGTCAACCGGGGACGGACCGTCCGGCACCAGACCACGGAGGAGGCGGCCGCTGCCGGCCGGCGCTACGCCATCACCGCGGCGGACACCTCGGCACTCACCGCCAAGCTCACGGACCTGGGACTTGCTTTCCGGGTTGAGGACGGCCGGCGGCCGGCCACCAGCCTGCTGCTGCTGAACGACGACGACGCCGCGCGCCTGCTGCGCGACCTGGTGCTCGCCGGCGTCGTGGTTACGTCTTTCGCGCCCGCCTCGGGTGCCTTGGAAGAGACTTACATGAACCTCGAGGGGGAGCGGCGATGAGCCAGGTGACAGATTCAGCGCAGCATCCACCGGCGTCCGGTGCGGCCGCCGGCTATGTTTCCGGTATCCGCGACGTGGTGGTCCTTGAGCTCAAGCAGCGGCTCCGGTCCCGCGGCTGGTACATCATGCTGGCCATCTGGTTTATTTTGACCGGCCTGGTGACCTGGTTGACGTGGGCCAGCTGGAATGCCCAGCGGGAGGCGCAGCGGACCTATGGCAATTACGTGCCTCCCGGGTCCGAGGGCCCGGGATCCATGATCTTCGAAGTGGTGCTGGCCTTTGTCCTCCTCTTCGCGTTGTTGGTGGCCCCCGCGCTGTCCGCCAACGCCGTCAACGGTGACCGTGCCGGCGGAACCCTTGCCATCCTGCAGGTGACCCTGCTCCGTCCCGGGCAGATCCTCTGGGGAAAATTCCTGGCTTCCTGGTTTGCGGCACTTGCCTTCCTAGTGGCCAGCACGCCGTTCCTGGTGATCGGGGTTGCCTTGGGCGGCATGACGCCAGGCCACGTGGTGGTGGCACTGTTGATGCTGGCTGTTGAAGTCGGCGTGGTCTGCGCCGTCGGCGTCGGAATTTCCGCCCTGGCCGGCAGGCCGCTGTTCTCTATCGTGGTCACCTATCTCGCTGTTGCCGGGCTGGTGTTCGGCACACTGATTTCGTTCGGGCTCGGCACGGGCCTCTCACAGGGCACCATCATGGCGAACCAAGCGCAGTCCCGCGGCTACTCTCCTTATGAGCCCCTGCAGGAACAGCCCATGCCGATGGAACCTGAGTACACATGCTCCGGGCCCCTGATGGAGCGGCCGGCGGTGCACACCGAGAGGGTGGCATGGATGCTGGCCATGAACCCGTACGTGGTGGTGGCCGATGCGATTCCGTACCCTGTCCGGGCCACCAGCAATTTCGGCACGTCCCCGCAAGGCGCCATCGAATCCATCAGCCAGGCTGCGCGCTACGCCATGGCCGGTCCCGAGGGCACGTATCCATGCGCCAATGGCGAGGCAAAGCCGCGTTATCTGGCGCAGGAAACTCCCTTGTGGCCGCTTGGGCTGGGACTGCAGCTGCTGCTGGCCGCCCTGCTTATGTGGCTGGGATGGCGCTCACTGCGTACACCCGCACACAGGTTGGCGCGGGGAACGCGCATCGCCTAGGCCGCCACTGGACACACCTGATCCAAAAGATCACGATTGGACTATCCGGTGAGTCCACCGGTGACGGCGGGCGCTGGGGCTGTACATCGGAAGGGGGCCTCGGCCTGTGCCTGACGACGACGATTGGCCGGATAAGTCCCGGCCCATCGAAGAACCCGTTTATGAGGCCATCGGCCCTGGGGCCCTCAATGAACCTGCTGGTGAGAACGGGGAGGGCGCGCCTCCAGGCGCGCAGATCGCCCGCGCGGTACTCGGCCAGGCTTTGGAGGCCGGTCTTGTCAGCGTCCAGTCCGGCAGGTTCTGGGCGCTGACAGCAGCGGCATTCCTGGGCTCAGTGTGTTGTGGGCTGGTGCTGGCAATTGGCGTGGTCACCGGGGGAGACCTGCCTCCCGAGGCCTTAACGTGGGCCTACATTCTGACGGCCGCCTCGCTCATCGTGGTTTCCTGTGTGCTTGCAGTCAGGTGGACGATTAATCAGGCCGCCGCCCTGAAGGGGGCTGAGCGTGATGAAGGTCCCGGTGCAACTGCAGCCGGTCCACTCCAGGACTGGGCGGCAGCCGGTGGCCGCGGAGCGGCCTTTGCCGCGGCGGCCGGAGTTTTCCTCCTCGTTCTGGCGTATCTGTCCGGGTCCCCGCCGGCCCTGGCCGGGGTCGCCGCAGCAGTGATCCTGCTTGAGTTCCTGGTCTTTGGGGCGATCGGGGCAGGCGCGTCAGCGTGGTCGAACCGGACCGCGGGGCGGTTCCTGGGCTGGACCGCGGCCATCACCCTCCTGGTGGGAAATGTGATGGCCGCCGTTGCCCTTTTGCCCGCCGTAAGGTCGTATGAGCGGGTTGTGGTGGCGATCAATATCGAGCGGGATGAATCGGGCCGTGCGGTGTCCTGGGGGTGCCTGCCCGAATCCAAGGGCCTTGCTGAGGTTTACCACACGGAGCGGATCGCGTGGCTGGCAGCGGGCAACCCCCTGGTGATCTTCGCCCTGCTGGCCGGAGAAACCGATCCCCGGGAGGACTCGCTTGCGTGGCTGCCGGGGGAGCTGCAGAACGCCGCGGAGGGCTCCCAGGTGCCCTGCGTGGAGGGCAAGGAACGCCAGGCGACAGGAGCCGAGTTGCCGTTGGCCGTTGCTGGCGTAGCCCTGCAGTTGGGCGTGGCCGGGGCATTTCTTGGCGGCGGCCAGTTCGCCTTCCGTCGGAGGTCAGGGTCAGACGGCTGAGTCCGACGGCCTGTCGAGCCTGAACATCAGCAGCGGGAAACCTTTGCCAGAGCTCTGCTGGTCCGTCTGGAGGGCCGGATCCTGCTGAAACCCGAGACTTTGGAGGAGCCTGATGGACGGAGTGTTCGGTTCGTAGACGCCCGCGACGACGGTGCTGGTTCCGGACGCGGCGAAGAGCCACTTGACCAGGGCCGCGGCGGCCTCGCGGCCGTACCCTTGGTGCTGGTGGTCCGGATGCACGACATAGGCCAGGGCGGCGTGCCGGACTGGATGCCGTCCGGCGGCCACCTCGCCCGAAGGGGTGAGGCGTGAGCTGTTCCAGGTCCGGGCATCGCCCACGATCTCCCCGGACTCCCGCAGGACAATGGCCCAGCTGTAGTTGAACCATTCGGGCGTGGACGCCGCACTCAGCGCCAGTGCCTCCGCCAACCTCCCCCGGTTTGCCTCCGCTGTGAGGGGTCCATGGGAAAGGTACGTCGTGGCGGCCGGATTGCCGCGGAACCGGTGGATGGCCGCTGCGTCCGAATCGAGCACCAGCCGAAGCAGCAGGCGCTCGGTGACCAGCGGCCCGACCCCCTCCAACATCACGGTCTGCCCGATTCTTACGTGAGGGCGTTCCGGCGGCCCTCGAAGGCCCGGCCGAGGGTGACCTCGTCGGCGTACTCAAGGTCACCGCCCACGGGAAGGCCGGAGGCGAGCCTGGTGACCGCGATGCCGATCGTTTTCAGCATCCGGGCAAGGTAGGTGGCCGTCGCTTCGCCTTCCAGGTTGGGATCGGTGGCGATGATGACTTCCTGGATGGCGCCGTCGTTGAGCCTGGTCAGAAGTTCCCGGATCCGGAGCTGCTCGGGTCCCACTCCTGCGATGGGGTTAATTGCCCCGCCAAGCACGTGATAGCGGCCCCTGAAGGACCGCGTGCGTTCCACCGCGAGGACGTCTTTGGATTCCTCCACGACGCAAATGACTGACGGATCCCGGCGGGGGTCCCGGCAGATGTTGCACAGCTCCTGCTCCGTGACGTTGCCGCACACAGTGCAGAACTTGACCCGTTCCTTCACACTGGTGATGGCTTCAACGAGGCGTTTCATGTCCTGCGGATCTGCTTCGAGGATGTGGAAGGCCAGCCGTTGGGCGGACTTTGGCCCGACACCGGGAAGGCGTCCGAGCTCGTCGATCAGCTCTTGGACTGCACCTTCGTACACGTTTTCCTCTTTTTGGTCTGGAGTGGATGGAGCTACAGGCGCGGGTGCGCCTGCGTGCGGTGGTCTTGCCGGCCCTAGAACCTCGGAACGATGGGGCTGCCGTCCGTGGACCGTTCCTCGATCAGCTTCCCGCCCAGAATACGCTCGACGGCAGCGCGTCCAAAGACACCGGATTCTTCGATGGTTTCGTCGTCGGCGCTGGGGATGTCCTGGACCAAAGCGGCCACAGCGCGGGCCGGCGCTTTGGCCCGTCCGGCTTCGGCTTCAGGGCTGTTGGAGAGCCTTTGGTAGAGGCTTTGCCTGGCCGCGGCCGCTGAGGCCGAGGCGGCAGGCGCGGGCTGAAGGTGCGGCGCAGGCGCAAGAGCTGATGCCATGGCGTACTCACGGACTGGTGCCGGCTCTGGAACCGCGGGCTGTGGAGCCGCGGGCTGTGTAGCCGCCGGTTCCCCGGCCTGCGTCGCCGAGGGTTGACGTCCGGGGGTTTCCTGAACCTGTCGCAACGGTGCGGCTGCCTGGCGCTGACCGCCGTCGAACGTGGAGCGTTCGGCTGCGACGGCATCGGAGGCGGCCTTTTCAGCTGCTTGTCTGGCTACTGGTCCGGTTACCTGCCCGGCTGCCTGTTCTCCCAGTCCCGCCTCACTGGGAAGCAGGCCCCAGCTGGCGTCTGCTTCGGACAGGCCATTCACCCGTGGGGTCTCCGGGACCTGCGCAGTGGCCGGCTCGTAGCTTGGTGCAGCGGCGGGGGTGAAATCCTGGTTGGTGACGGACGCTTCGATGCCCTTGCCCACGTTGGTCTCTGAGCCAATGACCCAGATTCCGGGCGCCTGCTCGACGGCACGCGTCCAAGGATCAGGGGCTTCATCGGGCTGCGATGGAGCCACCGGGCCAGAGGCACTGCCGGGGCCGGCGGCGCGGGCAGGCCGCTGTACCGTTCGCGGGGCGCTTTTGCCGGCTGGAGCCGGCGAGGACTCCTGCGGCGAGGGCTTGGCCTTGGCCGTCGAGTGTCCCGGCCCGGTCGGAGCGGACGGGTCCCAGTCCATGGGTGGTTCCTCGTCCAGCGGCGGAGCATCTTCGTCGCGCGGGGGGCCCCAGTCGTCGTCCGAATAAGCATAGGATCCGTCGTTGCCGGCGGCGGGCTCCGGCCGGCCCGGTGCGGGATCCTCGGGTGGGGTGCGTTCCTGTGACTCCTGATCCTGTGCCGGCTCAACCTCTGGGGCCTGATTCTGCAGTGCCGAGGCAGGCGCCCCGGGGTGTTCAGCGGCGACGGCTGCAGGGTGCTGCACTGCGGCAGGGTGCGGCGCTGCGGGCGGAGCCGGTTCGACAGTCCGGGGCACAGCTGCCGGGGAGGCTGCGACGGCGGCTGGCGGGGAAACGGTGCCTGCAGGGGCCAGGCCCCAGGCGACGTCGGCGGAGCTTGCCGGAGTTTCCGGGCTAGCGGGTGCTTTTGGGTTTGGCTCAGAGCTCGCTGCGCTGCTGGCGCCGCCGGCGACCGCCGTGATCTGGCAGTCGATGCCGACGGTTTTGTGGATTGCCTGCCGGAGGTTTTCGGCATGGTCGGCCCGGCCGAACGCGCCTGCCAACCCTGTGGTGGTGAAGGACAGTGTCAGAACCTGGCCGTCAAAAGCACCGACCTGGGCGTTGGGCTCCACGAGCGCCCAGGTGCTGCGCTTGATCCTTGACAGCGTCTGCAGGACCTCCGGCCAGGCGCGGCGCAGGACTTCGACGTCGCCTGCCGCCGCCGGCCCGGCGGTTACCGGTGCTGCCGCTGCGGCCGGAGAAGGGCCCTGGAGACCTGCGGCCGGGGCACCCACGGCCTGGGCACCTGTTGACGATGGTGGGGCTGCCGACTGTGCGGCCTGCGGGACCTCGGCAACGGGACGTGCCTGCGAAGAAGCCTGTCCCTCGGCTTCAGGACGACCCTCCCGGGCTGGCGCTCGAACGGGGCCGGACGCGGCAGGAGATGTCCGGCCGCCTGCGGGCTCGTCAACCGGCCAGTCGTTGGTGCTCACCCTGGGTGCAGTCAGAGCCGGGCGGGTTTCGTCCCTCGGGGAGACCTGCGGTGCGGCCGGTTCAGCCGACGGAGCAGTAGCTGGCCGTCCCGCCGCTGGCTGTAGCGCCGCGGGTGCCTGTTCCGCCGCAGGTTGCTGTACCGCTGCAGCCGGTTGTACTGCCGCGGCTTGCCGGGCAGCCTCGGGAGCTCCCGGGGCGGAAGCGCCGACGTCGTTCCCTGCATAGTTCAGGCGCCGCTCCACCCGGTCAATGCGTGCTGCAATGCCGCGTTCGGTCTGTTCCGAGCTGGGCAGCAGGATGCGGGCGCAGAGGAGCTCAAGGTGGAGGCGGGGAGACGTGGCACCGGTCATCTCCGTCAGTGCCGTGTTGGTAACATCCGCAGCACGTGAGAGTTCAGCGGCACCCAGGTTGTGCGCCTGGTTCTGGAGGCGCGCAATCTGGTCCGCGGGCATGCCGCGCAGAATGACCTGGGCGCTTTCGGGCATGGCCTGGACGACGATCAGGTCGCGGAAGCGTTCCAGCAGGTCCTCGACAAACCGGCGGGGATCGTGGCCGGTCTGAATGACGCGGTCCACAGCGCGGAACACCGTGGCGGCGTCGGACGCGGCAATGGCTTCCACCACGTCATCCAGCAGCGAGGCGTGGGTGTACCCGAGCAGGGCAACCGCCAGTTCGTAGTCAAGGCCGTTGGGACCGGCCCCGGCCATCAGCTGATCCAGCACCGACAGGGAATCCCGGACTGAACCGCCGCCGGCCCGGACCACCAGGGACAGCACGCCGGGGGCAACCGGAACGTTCTCCTGGTTGCACAGAAGCTCCAGGTACGCCATCAGTGGCTCGGGCGGAACAAGCCGGAAAGGATAGTGGTGGGTCCGCGAACGGATGGTGCCGATGACTTTGTCCGGCTCCGTGGTGGCGAAGATGAACTTGATGTGCTCCGGTGGCTCTTCGACGATCTTGAGGAGCGCGTTGAAGCCGGCCGACGTGACCATGTGGGCCTCGTCAATAATGAAGATCTTGTAGCGGTCCCGCACCGGGGCATAGGTTGCGCGTTCGCGGAGGTCGCGGGCGTCGTCCACGCCACCGTGGCTCGCCGCGTCGATCTCGATGACGTCGAGGGAGCCGGAACCGCCGCGGGCAAGTTCAATGCAGCTGGGGCAGGTACCGCAGGGAGTATCCGTGGGGCCCTGGGCACAGTTGAGGCAGCGGGCCAGAATGCGCGCGGACGTGGTCTTTCCGCAACCGCGCGGGCCGGAGAAAAGGTAGGCGTGGTTGACGCGGTTTTTCCGCAGGGCCGTCATCAGCGGCTCTGTGACATGTTCCTGCCCGATAACGTCAGCGAAGGAGTCCGGACGGTATCTGCGGTAAAGGGCGGTGGTAGTAGCAGTCACGGGAAAACACTACCAATCCGGGCCGACAATCAGGATTCCTCGCTGATGGTGGCCCTCTCGGGAATAGTAAAGACCCCCCATGCACCCGCCAGAGCCCGTTTACCCTTGCTACCTTCCGGTCCTGGGGGAGTTCAACAGGATGACGCCACATGAGGGGCCGCAGACAAGTTTACCCGAAGATTCGGAATGGTCAGGACGCAACGGGGTGGCCCCCATGAGGCCAGGCGGGGCCGGCCTTTTACCGCCAGCCATCCACCGGCCAACTCATGAATGCAGGCTCCTCGTACGGGTGGGCGGCACGCAGGGCCAGCACGACGGCGTCGAGCAGCTTCTCCTCTACGACGCATTCGATCCTGTCTTCGTCCACTGTTGCCGATTTTCCCACCTCGCCGATGAAGGGGGAGGAGCCCGGCCGCGGTGTGAACCGGCCGGTGCCCGGCGTGACGAAGGAACAATGCGAGTAGTCGCCGATCCGGCCTGCACCGGCGCCGCCGAGAGCCGAAAGCAGCGTCCCGGTATGGGTAGCAGGGACATATACCACCAGGGCATGCAGGCGCGTCATGGCTCCCATCCTGCCAACACCTGCTGGTGTCCGCGCCCACTTTTCATTGCTAATCCGGCGGGCAGGCCTGATCATGGGTATGTACACCGATTGGGGCAATCTCAAGATTGTGAGCTGCGGGGCCTGGCGCGAGGGCCGGACCCGGCAGCTCAACGGGTACCGGTGGAATGGGCGCGTTGGGGGCGTCCATTTTGGCGTTAATGCGCAAGCTCCGTCCCGTCGTGCCAGCCTCTTCCGTGCCGGTACTCCTGCCACGGCAGCGGCGGCCAAGGCATCAATTGGGCGGAGTCGAAAAGTTCAGGTAGTCTAGTATCTGCTTTTGATTCAGAAGCAGCTGGAGAATTCGCCTAGCGGCCTATGGCGCACGCCTGGAACGCGTGTTGGGTTAACGCCCTCGGGGGTTCAAATCCCCCATTCTCCGCGCAATTAAATCCCGGTCCTGACTTATGTCAGGGCCGGGATTTTTGCTTTGTTCCGTAATTCGGGTCCTACGCAATCCCGCGCCCAGGCGACCAGGAAATTCCGGCATCGCTGTTGTCCTCTTGGTCTGCGCTCAGCGGTCGAAGTCGTAGCCCAGACGACGGAGCCGTTCGCGGGCGGCCAGCTCGCTGGGTCCTTGACGTCCCAACGCGAGGCGTACGACGCCGAGAGTCACCTTGGTTGCGAGCCGCACCGGAAGGGGGAACGGCCCCACGGACGGGACGCGAAGGCCAAGCATCCGGCGATACTTCGGCTCAAGGCTGTAAACGGCTCCGGCGAACATCACCCGGTATCCCGGACGAAGCAGCGGGTGCAGCGGGGGATCGCGGAGGAACGCAACAGTCTCTGCGAGCCGGCTGTCCACCCGGAGCTCTCCGTCGTCATGCCAGCGGTCCAGCTGGCGGCGCATGTCAGCTTCGCTCAACGGCGGGTCCGCCACCCCCATCAGCTCCCCGGCCTGCGCCCACTCGCGGACGTAGGCATCCGGGCCGCCGGGGATGGTCCCGCCCCAAAGTTTGTGGGCCGTCAGAAACGCGTCCACAAACGCTATGTGCACCCACCGGGCCAGATCGGGATCGTTGGCTGCGTAGCTGAGCTGCAGGCCATGGCCATTGGTGTAGCTGCCCTGGACCGGCTCGTGCAGGCGCCGGAGGCGGGCCGAGGCTGCCTCCGCGGCGGCCCTGGAGCCGTACGTGACCGTAAAGATCCAGCGGATGGTCCTGGCCAGCCGGCCCAGGGGGTCCTCCCGGAAATTCGAATGTTCGTGGACGCCGGCCAACGCTGCGGGGTGGAGTGCCTGCATCAGCAACGCCCGGATCCCCGCGACGATGGTCGGCATGGAACCGTGCACCGCCCACACTGCCGAGCCCGGCAGGTGATAGCCGGGGTCGTCCCCTTCGGCCAGACGCGGAACCCAATCCGGAACCGCGTCGGAGCTGCCCGTGAAGGCCCGCTTCAGTTCGCCCTGCCATTCCCTGAGGAGGTTGCGCATACACCCATTCTGACGCAGATTCCTTGTGCCAAAGGCTGCCTGCGCAGGGGTCCACAAAATATCCACAATACGGTTGGCGCCGGGGTTCACAGGTTCCATCCAATGTGTTCCCATGGGAGAGTACGCCTGTTCGGATTGGGGTCCGGGTTGGGTCTATCCGGGAGTCGATTTGTGGGAAATCATTGGGGATCAGGCCGCGATAGGGAGTCCGCAGGACCCTGTGCTTTAGCGGTGCGCGTCTTCGCGGCGGCCGCGGCGGTTGCTGCCTCCGCTCTTGCCCTCGGCCTCCCTTGGGCCCCTCAATTCGGCGGAACGTCCGACGGCGGTCCCGCCGCCGTGAGCGCAGGTTCTGCAGCGTCGGAGGCCCCCCTGCCTTCCACCGGACATGAACCGTCCGGAACCGTCGAACAGCCGGCGCCGCCAGCTCAGGCCGGCGGCTTCCTGACCGATGCCAGGGCGCTGGTTCCCTTCAACAGAACCATCGTCAGGACAGTCGGGAAGGGCGGGCATCCCCGGCTCAATGTGGCGTCAGCGGATCTGAAGCGGCCCCCCAAAGGATCGCTGATGGCTCCGCTGGAAGTTCTTACACCCAGTTCGCCCTTTGGGTACCGGGTCAGCCCGCTGACCGGCGCCCGCGGGGACTTCCATCTCGGGCAGGACTACGCGGCCCGTTGCGGCACCAGGGTCTATGCGGCCGACTCGGGTGTGGTTCGGGCCGCGGGATGGCACCCGTGGGGTGGCGGCAACCGGGTGGAGATCGATCACGGCAACGGCCTCATCACCACTTACAACCACTTGGACGCGATCGCAGTGCGGACCGGCGATTCCGTTCAAGTAGGCCAGGTCATTGCGCGGGTCGGGACCACCGGGTGGTCAACCGGCTGCCACCTGCATTTCGAAACCATACTCGGCGGCAAACACACCAGCCCGCTTAACTGGACCCTCATTCCCATCCGGCAGTTGGATGATCTGGCCGACATCGCCATGGTGAGTTTCGAGGCCGGCCCTTCGTCCCCGGCGGCAGAGGCCCTCCGCTGGGCCATCCCGGTTGCCGCGGACCAGACCCACAGGGTGCTTTTCGGCGACGACGAACTGCGCGACCCGCCCGGCCCTGACCCGACCGCCCCCGCGTCCGAAAGCGCGACTCCGACGGGCAGTGCCTCGCCGACGGGCACTTCCACCGCGTCTGAAACCCCGACGCCGACAGGCACGTCGCCGTCCGGGACTGCCACGCCGTCGCCGACGGGCACGTCGCCGTCGGGGACTGCCACGCCCTCGCCCACGACGACGCCGTCGACCACCACCGCAACTCCGACGCCCACGCCGACCACCACCACCGCAACTCCGACGCCCACGCCGACCACCACCACCACAACACCGACGCCCACGCCGACCACCACCACCACAACAGCGACATCCGGGCGGCGGGACCGAAGGACGCAGGAGCCAACTCCAACACCAACGACTGACCCAACGACTGCCACGGGCTCCGCCATAGCGGATCCCGGGAGCGGGGAAACCTCCGCGCTCCCGACGGCCGGATCTTGAGAGGAGGCACCGCAGTGGACCCGTACGATGGCCTCTTGGCTACGAATCACCCGTATGACCCACTTCGGAAGGACCCCCTCATGACGGCCCTGCACTCCATTCCCCTCACTCTCAACGACGGCTCCGAGACCGACTTTGGCCGCTTTGACGGAAACGCTGTCCTGGTGGTCAATGTGGCATCCAACTGCGGCTTCACCCAGCAGTACGCCGGGCTCGAAACCCTCTACGAAAAGTTCCGCGACCGGGGCCTGGAAGTCCTCGGCGTCCCCTGCAACCAGTTCGCCGGCCAGGAACCCGGAGACGACTCCGAAATCGCGGAATTCTGCGAACGCAACTTCGGCGTAACATTCCCGCTGACGTCCAAGGCCGATGTCCGGGGCAAAAACCAGCACCCGCTCTATGCGGAACTGACGAAATTCAAGTCCGGAATGTTGCCCGGACTGGTCAAGTGGAACTTCGAAAAGTTCCTGGTCAGCCGCGAAGGCAAGGTGGTGGCCCGCTTCGCACCCGCGGTCGAACCGGATTCGGCCGAGATCATTGACGCGATTGAGGAGGCCCTGTCCTGACGAGTGCCCGGCCGTCCGGCTTGGACGTGTCCCGGCAGTAATTCTTTTGCCTTTTTCCAACTCGGCGGCGGGGATTTGCCTAATGTTTGCCAAATGTCTGGTTGGATTAGGCGTACTGAAGGTAGAAGGGAAGAGCAGCTTCCCGCCGACCATAGAGGTAGCAATGAAGCACATCGAGGCCGAACACCCCCGGCCACGCCACTTCCTTCTCCACCTGAGCGATCCCCATCTGATGGGGGGTCCGGAACCCCTCTACGGCGCAGTTGACAGCGAAGCCAGGCTTTTTCAGCTTTTTGAGGAAGTCCGGGCCTCCGGCGCCAGGCCCGAAGCGGTTATTTTTACCGGCGATCTTGCGGACCGGGGTGAGGCCGAGGCCTACGCCAAGCTCCGGGCCATCGTCGATCCGGCCTGCCGGGAGATGGGCGCCCAGGTCATCTGGGCAATGGGAAACCATGACGACCGGGCGAACTTCCGCAGGGGCCTGCTGGACCAGGTGGGAACCGATGACCCAGTGGACCACAGCTATTTCCTCAATGGCCTGCGCGTCATCACCATGGACACCTCCGTGCCGGGCTTCCACCACGGTGAACTGAGCGCTGAACAGCTGGAGTGGCTGAGCCGGGAACTCGAGACTCCGGCCCCGGACGGCACCATCCTTGCACTGCACCACCCCCCGGTTCCGTCCGTCCTGGACCTTTCCGTCCTCGTGGAACTCAGGGACCAGGCGTCCCTGGCAGCGGTGGTCCGTAATTCAGACGTCCGCACCATCCTGGCCGGTCACCTGCACTATTCGACCACCGCCAGTTTCGCCGGCGTACCAGTCTCGGTCGCCTCCGCATCGTGCTACACGCAGGACCTCAACGTGCCGGTGGGCGGCACCCGCGGACGCGACGGCGGCCAGTCGTTCAACCTGGTCCACGTCTACGAGCACACCATCGTCCACTCTGTGGTTCCCTTGGGCAGCTCCCACACCGTGGGCGAGTACGTTACTCCAGAGGAGACCAGCCGGCGGCTGGCCGAAGCCGGAGTGCTGATCCCGGACACGGCGAAGGCCTCGGTCAAAGCAACATCCAAAGCCGGACTGCCCGTGGTCGGCTAGGAGCCTATAGCTCCCAAGGGGCCTTGATCGGGAAATACTTCTCCAGGAAGTCCGTCACCAGCTGGGCGCGTTCATCGGCAGGTACTTCGGGGAAACTGCCATCATTCAGGCAGAAGAAATCCACGTTGCGTTTGGCCAGAAGCTTCGGCAGGTAGTTCAGCCCGGCCCTGACAGTGGTATCCACGTAGCGGACCTTGGCTGAAGTCTGCGTGACCGCCTGGCCCGTGAGAAGCGCGTAGTAGTGATACAGCGAGTTGGTCACCGAAATATTGTCGGCGGCGCGGAAGCGGCTCGCGGCCGTTTTCTTGAACTCGCCGGGGAATTCGCTCTCCAGCCTGTCGATGACGCTGCGCCGCAGCGGGGCGGCCGCGTGCTCCAGGTGCCGGGTTGTGATCCGTCCAAAACGGTCCCACAGCAGCTTCCGGTTGACCCGGGCGGCGTTCTCGAAACCGCTGCGTTCAGCCGCGTTCTCGCCGAGGCCGATCCTGGTCTCCGCCTCAATGAACTTGGTGATGCCGCCGGGCGTGAAAAAGGTGTCCGGCCCCACGGGACGGCCGAAGAACATGTCGTCGTTGGAGTACAGGAAGTGCTCGGACAGGCCCTCGATGTTGTGGAGCTGGCACTCCACGGCCTGGGAGTTATGCGTGGGCAGCACAGAGGGGTCGGAAAAGAACTCCTCGCTCCGGACGATGGTCACGGACGGGTGTTCGGCGAGCCAAGAGGGTGCGGGGGAGTCGGTTGCGATGAAGATCCGGCGGACCCAGGGGGCGAACATGTACACCGAGCGCAGGGCGTACTTGAGCTCGTTGATCTGCCTGAAGCGGGCTTCGCTGTCGTCCCCTTCGCCCAGAACCACGCCTTTTTGCTGGGCGCGGCGTGCCGCGATGTACTCCGGCGAGCTGCCATCGACCCACGAGAAGACCAGATCGATGTCGAAGCTGATGTCGCTGGCGTGGTCGGCAAACATGTTCTCGATGGTTGGCCAGGTGTGGCCGTAACGCTCGACGGTCCCGCGGACAGCGTCCTGGGTCAGCATGGTCCGGCGGGTCAGGGAGTTTTCGATCGGCAGGATCAGCTGATCGCCCTCGAAGCTCCAGAGCTCAATCTGGACGCCGGCTGAGGAACCGAACTCGAAGCCGCCGTCAGGCTCTACACGCGGACGGTACAGACGGAAGATCCGTGCCTGCCGGTTGGGGGAAAGCTCTCCGTCGGCCACCAGCACGGACGATTTCTTTTTCGCGTCCACCGTCATGGAGTAGACGGGCTCGTTCCGGCAGGCCTCCACCAGGGCGGCGCGCAGCTTCTTCCGGTCCTTCCAGTCAAGGGCAATGACAGGACGGTCGTTGTTGCCCCGGACCAGGAGGTAGTCCAGGCCCGCACCCGCGAGGACGCCGCGCAGGAACAGCAGGTCCTCCACCATCGCCTGGTAGGGCGTCCGGTTGTGGTTAATGAGGGCGTACCTGCCCTTGTGCCGCACGACGTCGGCCCGGTTCTTGAGGCGCGCCACAGCGGCCGGCGATGTTACTTCGGTGTGGACCCGGGCTTCTTCGGATGCCTGGCCGCCGTAATAGATCTCGTCCTGGACAGGTGCTTCTGTAATGGTTGTCTCCGTCGCGGCTAAATGGTAGGGGTTCTTATCTGAATAATAGCGGTACCGCCAAAACGGGCACGCCGGAGGCGGGCGTCACGCGGCCGGTGGACCGGGGCTCAGCCGGCCACGGCCTCCCGCCACTTGCGCAGGAAGGCCCCGCCGGCGTCGTCGTGAATGACCTCTTCCCCGAGCCCCAGATCCGCGGCGGTGAGCACCTGGTATGGCTTCACCGGTACTCCGTCTGCCGGGCGGACGTCCACGTGCTTGACGGGATGGTCGTTGTGGTGCAGCCAGTCGGCCATGGCGTAGTCAGTCCGGGAGTCTCCCACGGTCCGCCAGGCCTGCGGGGTGATGCCCTGGGCCGCCAGCAGTTCAACTGCCCGGCTGGCCCCCAGATCCTTGCCGAGGCGCACGGATTCAATGTCCGTGGAAATGATGGTGGGGTCCACGCGGTAGTCCACCTCATCGTCGGAATTCGGTTCATGGTGGTCCAGGCGGACAACGCCCAGGCCGTGCCGGGCCATCAGCTGCATGGCCTCGGCGTCGAAGAGCTTCTGTTCGGCCAGGTAATCGGCGGAAGCCACCTCGATGTGCTGTTCCACGGACACCATGGCGCGCTTGGTCTCGTCGAAGAACATGTGGGCCGAGTAGTCCTCGGCCACCAGCCTGCGGACGTCGTCTCCGTAGGCGCGGGGAACGGCCAGTTCGTTGTCGACGTGGATGGGGCCCGGCCCGGCGGCGGTGTAGCTGAACCAGACGGCGCCCTTCTCGCAGATGGCGTGGATGACCGTTCCGGCGGGAATGCCGGCGGCAATCATCGGTTCCATGACCTGTTCCCGGATAAAGGAATCCGAACGTCCTGTATTGAAGATGACCGGAATGCCGGCAGAAGCGAGGGCCACCATGTCCGCGATGATCTCGGGTTTCACCTCACGGGTCACCGGGCTGGCGACCGGTCCGTCGACGTCGAGCAGGAGCGCGAGGGGCGGAGCGGACGGCAGGCGGACGCCCGGCGTGGAACCGGCAGGAAACTCGTGTGCAGTCATGGCTCCATTCTGTCAGCCGGCGGCGTCCGTCCCGGCGCCGGCGGGCGAAGTCCCGCGGATGTGACGGATGGTCACTGTTTGGCTACAACCTGAGGACGCCGCGGGCCTGACACTTCTCTTGGGAAGCCAAGATGCCTAGTGTGGCATGGTGATCTTCAAAGCTGTGGGCGAAGGACGCCCGTACCCCGACCATGGCTACAACACGCCCAAACAGTGGGCATCGCTTCCGCCGCGGCCCGTGCGCCTTGACGAACTGGTGACCACCAAGCGGACCCTGGACCTGGAAGCGCTCCTGGCCGAAGACTCCACGTTCTTCGGGGACCTCTTTCCCCACGTGGTCCAATACCGGGGAACCCTGTACCTCGAGGACGGGCTCCACCGGGCTGTCCGGACCGCGCTGCACCAGCGGACCGCCATCCACGCCCGCGTATTGGTGATCGATGGCTAGGAAACCGACGGACGTCAGCGTCCTGCACGGCCACCGCGTGGTGACCGGGCCTGAACTGCGGGCAACCTTCGAGGCTGCGGGGGATCCTGACGACCCCGTCCGGCTGCGACGCAGGGTGGTCCACGGCGTGGTGCTCGTGCTGCTGCTGGGGCTGATCGTAGGTGCCGTCATCACCGCCCTGGCCATCGTGAACGGCCAGCTCAGGATTCCGGCGGCGGAAGTCAGCGATGAGCCGGCGGCACTCTGCCCCGCGGCCAGTTTCGACTACACCCCCAACGAAAAGATCAACCTGAACGTCTTCAATTCCACCAGCCGCCCGGGCCTGGCCAGGACGGTGGCGGATGAACTCCTGGGCCGGAAATTCGTGGTGGGTGCGGTGGCCAATACCGACGCCGGCTACCGGGGCGTTGCCGCCGTGCTGTCCGGGGCCGCCGGGCAGTCGGCGGCGTTCAGCGTCCAGCGGAACGTCCCCGGCTCGGACTACTTCCAGGATGGACGGGCGGATGCCAGCGTGGACCTGATCCTCGCTGGAGACTACAAAGCGCTTGCCGCCGCGGACCAGGTGGACCAGACCCCCGGGAAGCTCAGCTGCCCCCGGGAGAGCAGGCGGATCGCCGACGACGCCAAGTGGCCGGTCATTCCCACCGCCGCCCCCACGCCGTAGGACCCCCGTCCTGTGGAGATCAGGGGCGCGGAAGCACGACGCGCTGGGGAGTGCCGTCGTCGCCGAACCGGGCACCGGCACCCAACAGGATGAAACGCACGGTCCGGGCGATCCGGGCCTCCAGTTCAGCGGGGTCGTTGCTGCCGCGGGCCGCGCTGGAGGACAGCGTGCCGTGGATGAGCTGGGCCTGCTGGCTGATGTCCGCTTCCGGCAGGTAGCCCTGCGCCATGGCATCGCCGAGGATGCCCTGGAGCATGATGCTGAGCTCGCCCACGTGGTCCGCCAGTTTGGCAAAGGACGACGGCGACAGCACCGCCGCCATCGCAGGCCCCGGCGGGAGGTGGCGGCGGCTCAGGTCCTCCACCTGGGTGCGCACGTACAGTGCCAGCCGCTCCACGGGGTTCTCGAGCCGGGCCAGGGATTCCCGGAGCTCCGCGAGGAACCGTTCGGTCTCATCCAGCGCGTAGGCGATCAGGAGCTCTTCGATATCGGCGTAGTAGTTGTAGACCGCGGTGCGCCCCACTCCGGCGTGCCGCGCTACGTCCGTCATGGTCAGCCCCGGCAGGCCGTGGGTGAACAGAAGCTCGCCGAAGGCTGTCAGGACCCGGCGTTGTGTCTCGGCGCGCTGCGCGGCGTTGGTCGCCGCCGAAATCCTGGGCATGCAGACACTTTACCGCGATGTGTCAGTAAACGCGGTCTTTAGACGGCGCAGCCCTCCGGGCCGCACGTTTCGCCGCCGGCAGAGTTAACCAACACCAGCGGATTCGCGTCCTGCCAGGCCTGGTTGAGCGCGGCGGTGAACGTTTCGGCAGGCTGGGCGCCGGAAAGCCCAAATTTGCGGTCGATGACAAAGAACGGGACCCCGCTGATGCCCAGGGCGCGGGCCTCCTCGAAGTCGAAGCGGACGTCGTCAGCGTACTTGTCCGTGGTGAAGAGCCCAGCCACCTCGCCGGCGTCGATCCCCAGATCGCTGCCCAGTGTGGTGAGGTACGCCGTGCTGCCGATGTCCTGGCCGTGCTCGAAGTGGTCGCTGAGGAGACGCTCCTTTGCTGCGTCCTGCTTTCCGTGGGCAGCTGCGAGGTGGATCAGCCGGTGGGCCGTGAAGCTGTTGGCCACCACAACCTTGTCGAAGCGGTAATTCAGGCCTTCGCCCTTGGCCTGCTCCGTGACGTGTTCGAACATCTGCGAGACCTGCTGCGGTGCCATTCCTTTGCGGGTGCTCAGGTAATCGAGTTCGGTGCCGTCGTAGTGCTCGGGGAGGGTGGGGTCCAGCTGGTAGCTCCGCCATGTGACGTCCACCGAACCGCGGTGTTCAAACCCGGACAGGGCGGCTTCGAAACGGCGTTTGCCGATGTAGCACCAGGGACACGCGACGTCTGACCAGATCTCAATCTTCATGTCAGCCACAACTGTGCCTCGCCGGCAGCCATTCCCGGCAGCCGTTGTCTGATCAGTCACACAAGGCACTTGTCAGGGTGCCCCCGGTGGGCGATAGTCGGAATAACAGGTTAAGCAGACGCCTTTTAGGAAAGCCCAGTTGCCAGGTCGGGGGACCTTGGACTGTGATCCCCCGGAGGCGCGCATGCGGATAGGACTTGTAGCAGCACCATGGATTCCCATTCCCCCAGTCGGATACGGCGGCATAGAGAGGGTTGTTGACTCCCTTGCCCGCGGGTTCATCGCGGCGGGGCACGAGGTGCTGCTGGCGGCGGCTTCGGACAGCACCTGTCCGGTACCTTTGGCACCCAACATGAGGCCATCTCAACCCGCCGAACTTGGGTTCACCCTCTCAGAACTAAGCCATGTCATCAGGGCATATGAGAGCATGGCGGACGTCGACATCATCCACGACCACACACTGGCCGGACCACTGTGCACGGCCCGGCGGGGAGCCCCGCCCGTGGTGACCACCATCCACGGCCCGCTCATCCCGGCGTCGGCCGATCTGTACCGTGCCATGGCGGCCGACACCGCCATTATCGGCATCTCCCGCGACCAGACCTCCCACGTGCCCGACGTTCCCGTCACCCGCGTCATCCATCACGGAATGGACGTCGCTGCCGTGCCGGTCGGTTCGGGACAGGGCGGCTACGCCTGCTTTGTCGGCAGGATGTGCCCGGACAAGGGCGTGCTTGAGGCGATCCACATTGCACGCGCCGCCGGCATTCCGCTGCGACTTGCCGCCAAGATGCGCGAACCGGACGAGATCGGGTACTACCGGTCCGTCATTGAGCCGATCCTGGGTTCGAACGAGGAGTTCCTGGGCGAACTGGGGGATGCCGAGAAGTACCACCTCATGGGAGAAGCCGTGGCGTTCCTGAATCCCATCCAATGGTCCGAGCCGTTCGGCCTGGTCATGATTGAGTCCCTGTCGACAGGCACACCCGTGGTGGGCACGCTGATCGGATCCGCCCCCGAAATCGTGGACCACGGCAGGACCGGGTATCTGGGTTCGACCGAAGAACTGCACAGCCTGCTCCCGTTGGCGGCATCGTTGGACAGGGCCCACTGCAGGGACCGTGCCCTCAAGCTCTTCAGCACCGAGAGGATGGTTGCCAACCATCTGGACCTGTACGCAACGCTGCTGGAAAAGAGTCAGCCGCCAGGGGTTCCGGATGGTGCGCACTTGCACCAGAATCGACTACGGGGAACCGTCATCCGGACGCCGGAATCGAGCCCTGGCTCCACCCGGCGGCCATGAGGTAAGGAGAGCATCTAATGACTGCCTGGAACGCCGACACTGAAGCCGATATCGGCGGAACCGACGCAGTAACGCTGGTGGAAGGGTCTTCGTTCTGCATTTCCGCCCACAGCGGCGATATCAGCCCTGAGGGCGGAACCAACGGAGCGTTCTACCAGGACACCCGGATTGTGTCACGCTGGATTCTCCGGATTAACGGCGCACTGCGCGAACCCCTTGTGGCTCATCGTCCCGATGCCTATGAGGCCACCTTCGTGGGCCGGGCAAAGTGGCCGGACGGCCGGTTCGACAGTCCGCTTGTGGTCCGCCAGGACCGGCACATCGGACCTGGCCTCCAGGACGACATCACCCTGGAGAACTATTCCTCGGAGCCTGTCGAATGCGAGATCGAACTCCTGGTGGACGCAGACCAGGCGGACCTCTTCGACGTCAAGGGCGGACGCCTCAGCACCGAGGCCGCCCTGACGAGGAGTGTCCGTGACGGCGAGCTCGTGGTCGAAGCCGTCCGCAACGGCCAGCGGCGTGGATCAGCGGTACGGGCCGCGGGCGCAGAAGTCGCTGAGGACGCTTTGCGTTTCCGCGCGACCATCCCGGCAAGGGGCAAATGGTCCACGTCCGTCATAGTGGTCCCCCTGATCAACCGCATAGCCCCCAAGGAGCCCTTCACAGAGGCGGGACTGCCCCGCCACCGTGAGGGCGTGCAGCGGCACCTGGCGTGGGAAGAAAACGTCCCCCGGATCTCCATGGGGGACAGCAGTATTGAGGCCACACTGCTGCGGAGCCAGGCCGATCTGGGATCACTGCGGATCTTCGACGCCCAGCACCCGGACCGTGCCGCCGTGGCGGCCGGTGCGCCCTGGTTCATGGCGCTGTTCGGGCGGGATTCGCTCCTGTCCTCCTACATGTCCCTCCTGGTGGACTCAACTCTGGCGGTCGGCACCCTGCAGACGCTGGCAGCCATCCAGGGCACCAAAGTGGATGACGATTCCGAAGAAGAGCCCGGCCGCATTCCGCACGAGGTGAGGCTGGGCGTGACGGCCGGCATGGCTCTGGGCGGGACCGCGTATTACGGCACCGCAGACGCCACACCCCTGTTCGTCAGCGTGCTGGGTGAGCTCAGCCGCTGGGGTCTCTCGGATGACGTGATCGAATCCCTGTTGCCGCATGCAGACCGGGCACTTGAATGGATGGAAAAGTACGGGGACCGCGACGGCGACGGTTTCGTGGAGTACCTTCGTCCGAATCCGCACGGGCTGCTGAACCAGGGGTGGAAGGACTCCTGGGACGGGATCAACTTTGCGGACGGGCGGATGGCCGAGCCTCCCATCGCGTTGTGCGAGGTCCAGGGGTACGTCTATTCCGCCTATGTGGCCCGCTCTCTGCTGGCACGCTCAGCCGGGGACACCGAAAAAGAGTCCTACTGGGCTGAGCGCGCTGTCACGCTGAAGAAGGCCTTCAACGAGAAATTC
Organism: Pseudarthrobacter cremeus; assembly: GCF_051857465.1. Classification (NCBI taxonomy): domain Bacteria; kingdom Bacillati; phylum Actinomycetota; class Actinomycetes; order Micrococcales; family Micrococcaceae; genus Pseudarthrobacter; species Pseudarthrobacter cremeus. Next base: position 286,723 of record NZ_JBPZHC010000006.1, read on the forward strand.
TGGCTGCCGGACAAGGGCTATTTCGCCGTGGCACTGGATAAGGACAAAAATCCGGTGGACGCCTGCACGTCAAACATGGGCCACTGCCTCTGGGTGGGCATCGTCGATGAGGATAAAGCCCCGTCGGTGGTGGAACACCTGATGTCGCCGGAGATGTTCACCGGTTGGGGGATCCGCACGCTGGCCTCGAACATGGGCGCCTACAACCCCGTGAGCTACCACAACGGATCGGTCTGGCCCCACGACTCGGCCCTGGTTGCCACCGGTCTCATGCGCTATGGCTTTGTGGCCGAGGCAAAGCGTGTGGCGCGCGGAATTTTCGACGCGGCCGCCCATTTTGACGGGCAACTGCCGGAACTCTTCTGCGGCTTTGACCGGACCGAGTTCTATGGCCCCGTCCCGTATCCCACCGCCTGTTCCCCGCAGGCCTGGGCAGCAGCGGCACCCATCCAGCTTGCCCGGATCCTGCTGCGTTTTGATCCGGACTTTACCCGCGGTGTTGTTCACCTGGCCCCCATCCTTGCCGAGGAAAAGGGTGACTTCAGGGCCGAAAACGTCCGTCTGGGGCACGACCGGATCACCATCAGTGCCAACCGGACCGAGGGGAGCATCGAGGGCCTGCCCCCGGGACTGAAGCTGTTGAAGGAGCCCCGTCCCCCGCTGGACGAAGGCTTCGGTGGCCGGGCCGGCGGCTAGGGAAGGCACTTGTCAGGCAACGGTTCTGTCAGGGAACGGCGCGCTCCAGGACAAAATCGTGCTCCACGGTGGTGCCCAGCCGGAACGACTTGCTGCCCACTTTACGGAAGCCTGACTTTTCGTAGAACCGGATGGCACGGGCGTTCTGGCTGTTGACCCCGAGCCACACCCCGGCTGCACCGGTTCCCGCCGCTGCCTCGAGGCTGGCGTGCATCAATTCAGCTGCGGCGCCCAGCCCGTGGTGCTCAGGGTGGACATAGCATTTGCTCAGCTCGACTGACGGAAGGACCGTCAGGGCGGAGGCCACGTCCGGGTCCTCCGCCGGCCGGTTCACGAGCAGGCTGTAGCCCCGCAGTCCACCGTCGGAGTCGATGACCAGGATGGTGACAGCCGGGTCGGCAAGGTAGCTCCGGAAGTGCCGTTCGCTGAGCGTATTGGCCAGGTGGGCGGCAATGTCCTCAGGTGAGGCCGACGGCGGGCAGGCCAGTGGGAACGTGACGGCCGCGAGTGCGGCGAGCGGTCCGGCGTCGTCCGCTGTTGCCTTTCGGATGGTGTGGCTCATGGAGGGATTCTACGTGCGATCCCCCTGGGGTTTGGTGCTGAAGGCGGCGTCGAAGGAGGTGTTCGAGGCGGGGAAGTCGAAGTTTTTGAGCGCGGCGAGGGCTTCGGGGGCGCCGTGGAGGCGGTCCATGCCTGCGTCTTCCCATTCGATGGAGATGGGGCCGTCGTAGCCGATGGCAGCCAACGCCCGGAAGGATGATTCCCACGGCACGTCGCCGCGGCCGGCGGAGACGAAGTCCCAGCCGCGGCGGGGGTCGCCCCAGGCCAGGTGGGAGCCGAGGACGGTGTTCCGGCCGGTCTGGCGGAGCTTGGTGTCCTTGCAGTCCACGTGGTAGATCCGGTCCTTGAAGTCCCAGATGAAGGAGACCGGGTCCATGCCCTGCCACATCATGTGCGAGGGGTCCCAGTTCAGGCCGAACGCCTCGCGGTGGCCGATCGCTTCGAGGGTCCGGACCGTGGTCCAGTAGTCGTAGGCGATCTCACTCGGGTGGACCTCGTGGGCGAAGCGGACCCCGCATTCGTCGAAGACGTCCAGGATGGGGTTCCAACGGTCCGCGAAGTCCTGGTATCCGGCGTCGATGACCTTCTCCGGGACGGGCGGGAACATCGCCACGTACTGCCAGATGGAGGAGCCGGTGAAGCCGACGACGGTGTCCACGCCGAGTGCTTTGGCGAGCCGGGCGGTGTGTTTCATTTCCTCGGCGGCGCGGGTGCGGACGCCCTCAGGGTCCCCGTCGCCCCATACCTTGGACCCGACGATGGCTTCGTGGCGGAAGTCGATGGGGTCGTCGCACACGGCCTGGCCCTTGAGGTGGTTGGAGATGGCCCAGACCTTGAGGTTGTACTTGTCCAGGACGGCGAGTTTGGACTCGACGTAGCCGGGTTCGTCCCAGCGCCAGGCGTCCAGGTGGTCCCCGGAGACGGCGATTTCCAGGCCGTCGTAGCCCCAGCCGGATGCCAGGCGCGCGACTTCCTCGAAGGGGAGGTCGGCCCACTGACCGGTGAACAGGGTGTACGGGCGGGGCATGTCAGGCTCCTTCTGCGGGGGCGGTGTCTGCGGGTGCGTTGTGTACGGGCTGGACGGCGTGGGCCAGGTTGATGAGGGTGCTGTTCGCGGCGGCGGATTCCTCCACGGCGGCCAGGATGCGCTGGACTGCGAGTCCGTCGTCGAACGACGACGTGGGCGGGGTTCCGTTGCCGATGGCCAGCAGGAAGTCGCGGACCTGGTGGGTGAAGGCGTGTTCCCAGCCGATGATGTGGCCCTGCGGCCACCACGCTTGAAGGTAGGGGTGTTCGGGTTCGGTGACCAGGATCCGGCGGTAGCCCTGTTCCCGGGCCGGTGCGGTGGCATCGAGGAAGCGGAGTTCGTTGAGGTTTTCGAGGTCGAAAAGGATGGATCCTTTGTCGCCGTAGACCTCCAGCTGCAGCGAGTTCTTCCGGCCGGTGGCCACCCGGGATACCTCCACTGAGGCGATTGCCCCTGAGGCGAGCGAGAGGGTTAACCAGGCGGCGTCGTCGACCGTTACGTCCTCCAGCCCGTCCTCGGGACCACTTGCACGGGGGCGGCGGGTGGTGAACGTGTGCGTCCGGCCGGACACCTCGGTGGCCGTGTCCCCGAGCAGGAACAGGACCTGGTCGATGGCGTGGCTGGCGATGTCACCGAGCGCTCCGGAACCCGCCGACTCCTTCCTGAGCCGCCAGGTCATGGGTGCTGTTTCGTCCGCGAGCCAGTCCTGGAGGTAGGCGGCGCGGACGTGCCGGACGGTCCCCAGCCGGCCCTCGGCGATCAGTTCCTTCGCCAGGGCAAGGGCGGGGACCCGGCGGTAGGTGAACCCGACCATGGACTGGACGCCCCGGGCCCTGGCTGCCTGGGCAGCGGCGGTCATGGCTTCAGCTTCCTCAAGGGTGTTGGCGAGCGGCTTCTCCAAGAGCACGTGCTTGCCCGCCTCGAGGGCCGCGATCGCGATCTCGGCGTGCAGCCATCCCGGAGCGCAGATATCCACGATGTGGATGTCGTCCCGGCCCAGGACAGTGCGCCAGTCCGTGGCAGTCTCAGCCCAGCCGTACTTCGCAGCGGCCTCGGCCACCCCGGCGGCGTCCCGGCCCACCAGGACTTTCTGCTCGAAAGCCGGGACATCGAAGTAGCTGGCCACATTGCGCCACGCATGGGAATGGGCCTTGCCCATAAACGCGTAGCCGATCATCGCCACACCCAGCGGTTTCCCTTCCGGGTGCGGGCTTGTGGGGAGTGATTCCGGTGGAGTCATGGTCAGTTCCTAGAGGGTGGCAGTTTCCGGGGCCCAGTCCTCGGGGAGGGCCGGGGACGCGGGAGCGGAGCTGTCGACGGCCACGAACGTGCCGGAGTCCACGGACTCGGAGATCGAGACCATGGCGTCCAGCACGTGGTAAGCCAGCTTGCCCGTGGCGCGGTGGGGGACACCGGCACGGAGTGAACGCGCCATGTCCAGGACGCCCATGCCGCGGCCGTTCGCCGGGCCGGTGGCGGGGATTATGGTCCAGTCATCGTCCCCGGCCCGCCAGAGCCGGAGGTCGCCGTCGAAGTGGTTAGGGTCCGGGAGGGAGAGCGTGGCCTCGGTGCCGGTGATTTCCACGAAACCCATCCGGACGCGCGGAGACTCGAAGGAGAAGACGCTGTGGGAGGATGCGCCGCTTTCGAACTGCGCCATCGCGGACACGTGCGTGGGTACGTCAACGGTGAATTCCTCGCCCAGCTTGGGGCCGGAGCCGATGACCCGGACTTCCTTGGACTTGGAGCCGATCGCCGCCACCTTGCGGATGGACCCGAACGTCTGGACCAGGGTGGTGAGGTAGTACGGGCCCATGTCGAACAGCGGCCCCGCGCCGTACTGGAACAGGAACGCAGGATTGGGGTGCCATGACTCCGGGCCTGGGGTCTGGAAGGTCGTCATCGCAGTCAGCGGGGTGCCGATGTCGCCGCGTTCGATGATCCGCCGGGAGGTCTGCAGTCCTGCCCCGAGGAAGGTGTCCGGGGCACAGCCGAGGCGGATCCCGGCGTCGTCGGCGGTCTTGAGCAGTCCAAGCCCCGAATCCCGGTCCAGCGAGAACGGCTTTTCGGTCCAGACATGCTTCCCTGCCCTGACGGCGGCGGTGGCCACCTCCACGTGGGCGGCCGGGATGGTCAGGTTGACGATGATTTCGACGTCGGGATGGTTCAGTGCGGCGTCAACGCCGCCCCACTCGGGGATGCCGTATTCCCTGGCACGCGCCTGGGCGGCTTCCTCGAAGAGGTCGGCAATGACGAGCACTTTGAGGTCGGGGAAAACAGTGAGGTTGTCCAGATACTGCTTGCTGATGTTTCCGGCGCCGATGACGGCGACGCCCACCGGCCCCCGGCCTGATCCGTCCCCCGTTCGTACCGCGCTCACGACTTGCCGGTCCCGGCTGCCGCAGCGTCGGCGGCGTTCAGGAAGGCGAGGCTCTCGGCGATCCCTTCGAAAATGTCACCGTCATAGTCATCAAACTCAACGACGCCGGTCTCCAGGGATTGTGCCGCGGCGATGACATCCAGGACGGCAACCTTGCCCTTCCCGGCTGGCAGCTGGGACTTGGTTTCAGTGGTCAGCGGGCCGTCCTTGATGTGGATGAGTTTCACGCGGTCCCCGAGTTTGGTCAGGATGTCCACGGGGTCCTGTCCGCCCACGGCCACCCAGTAGGTGTCCACCTCAAGGACGAGTTCGGGGTCCAGCAGATCGGCGAAGTACTCCAAGGCCGTGCGCCCCTCGATGGTGGACTCCAACTCCCATGCATGGTTGTGGTAACCCACGCGGATGCCGTATTCAGAGCCCTTTTTGGCGGCGGCGTTGAGTCCGGCTGCGGTTGCCTGGATGTCCTCAGCAGTCTGCCAGCGGTCGGCCGCGATGAACGGGTCAATGACCGTGCTGATGCCCAGATCCCTGGCAGCGGCGAAGATTTCATCCTGGTCCTGGCTAAGCAGGGGTGCGTGGCCGGACGGCGCGGTGAGGCCGTTCTCCTTCAGGGCAGCGCCAAGTTCCTTGGCAGTGGCGACGAAGTTGTACGGCTCCACCTGCGTGAAGCCGATCCCGGCGACCCGCCGGATGGTGCCAGGCAGGTCCTCCTGGATGGCATTGCGCAGGGTGTACAGCTGGAGTGAGTACGGCATGGGGCTCTCCTGAAATCTGAAGACGGTTCAACCAAGAACGATTCCTCCCAAGCTAGGACCACTTTTGCCGGGCGTCAAGCAAAAGATGCTTGCGAGTCCATTTCCTTTCCTCGCGTGACATGCAGAAGCACCGTGTGTTATTCATGTTTCATGACCTTGAACCTTGGCCCCCAACCGGCTGCAGCCGACGCAGGAGGCAGCCTGGCGCGCGCCGGTGACCTGTTCCAGCTGTTGCGGGACGGAAAGGCGAGGACCCGCGCCGAACTTGCCCTGACCACAGGGCTGGCGCGTTCCACTGTGGCGTCCCGGATCGATGCCTTGCTCCTGTCCGGACTGGTGGGTCCCGCGGGGGAGGCTAATTCCAGTGGCGGCAGGCCGCCGTCGCGCTTTGCCTTCAACCCCGCGGCACGGACCGTGCTGGCGGTCGACGTCGGGGCCACCCACGTGATCGTTGCCGTCACCGATCTCAGCGGGCGGGTGCTGGCCGAACAGCGCCTGGCCCAGGATGTTGCTGCCGGCCCCGAGGCTGTGCTGGACCGGGTGGTGGGCGAGGGCCTGGCGCTCCTCGCCAAGGCCGGCCGGACCGCCTCGGACCTGTCAGGCATCGGCATCGGCCTGCCCGGTCCGGTGGAGCACAACACCGGACGGCCGGTGAAGCCCCCCATCATGCCGGGCTGGGACGGGTTCGACGTCGTCAGTTACGTCCAGCGCTCGCTGCCGGTGCCGGTGCTGGTGGATAACGATGTCAACATCATGGCGCTGGGAGAACGTACCGCGCACTGGCCCGAGCACAGCAATTTCCTGTTTATCAAGGTGGCTACCGGCATCGGTGCAGGGATTATCGGCAACGGTGAACTGCAGCGCGGAGCCAACGGCACAGCGGGCGATCTTGGCCACGTCCGGGTACCCCGCGGTGACGAGGTCATGTGCCGTTGTGGCAACACCGGTTGCCTGGAGGCGCTTGCGTCCGGGCCAGCACTTGCCGCGGAACTTAGCCGCCGTGGCGTTCCGGCGAGCAAGGGCAGCGACGTCCGGCGGCTGGTCGACGAGGGCAACCTGCAGGCCATCCAGGCCTTGCGCCAGGCAGGCCGCGACCTGGGGGATGTGCTGGCCACGGTGGTGAACCTGCTCAATCCTTCAGTCATCGTCATCGGCGGAAGTTTGGGCCAGACCGGCGAACACCTCATGGCGGGTGTCCGGGAAGTGGTTTACCGCCGCTCGCTGCCGTTGGCAACAACGAATCTGAGGATCGCCCTCTCCGTGGCCGGAGACCAGGCCGCGATCCTCGGGGCAAGCCAGATGGTCACCCAGTACGTCCTCTCGCCGGCCGCCGTCGAGGCGACGCTCCAGGCGGCTGGCTAACGCGCTTCAGGGACTGAGTACGCGGACCGGCGACCCCGCAAGCCACGCGCTGACATCCTCAAAAGCGCCACCATAGAACTGGCTGTAACTCTCCCGGGTGACGTAGCCAAGGTGCGGGGACAGCACGGTGTTCGGGGCGCCGAGGAGGGGGTTGCCCGCCGGGAGCGGCTCTTCGTCGAACACGTCAAGGGCAGCTCCCCGGATCCAGCCTTCGTTCAAGGCGCGCACCAAGGCGTCCTGGTTGATCAAGGGTCCCCTCGCGGTGTTCACCAAAAGGCCTTCCGGCCCGAGCAGCCGCAGTTCCGGTTCGCCCACAATCCCCTCGGAGCGGGGAGAGAGCCGCAGGTGGAGGGTGGCGACGTCGGAATTCCTGAAAAGCTCTTCCTTGCTGACTTTCCGGGCGCCCGCCTCTTTCGCCGCCTCAGCGGTCAGGTTCTGGCTCCAGGCCAGCACTTCCATGCCGAAGGCCTGCCCGTAGGTTGCGATCCGCCGCCCGATCCTGCCCAGGCCCACTATCCCCAGTGTCTTCCCTGCAAGCTCGGTTCCCACCGACGTCTGCCAGGTTCCGGCCCGCAGTGAGTTCTCCTCGGCCGGGAGATTGCGGGCAAGCGCCAGGAGCAGGGCCCAGGTCAGTTCCGGGGCGGCGGTGGGGGAACCAGGCGTGCCGCACACGGTGATGCCGAGTTCGCCGGCCGCTTCAACGTCGATGGCGGCGTTCGCCATGCCGGTGGTGACGAGCAGTTTGAGGGCGGGAAGTTTCTCCAGCACGGCGCGGGGGAAGGGCGTCCGCTCCCGCATAGCCACGACGATCTGGCAGTCGACGAGCGCTGCCACCAGCGCATCCGGGGACTGGAACGGTTCACGGAAGACGGACGTCAAGACGCCTGCCTGCTCCAAGGAGGCCCAGTCGGCGAAGCCGTGCGCTACGTCCTGGTAGTCGTCAAGGATGGCAAGCCGCTGCTGCATGTCTGGTCCTTCGTCCGTGTGCTGGGCCGTGATGTTCATCCTAGGCCCCCTCGTCCGGGGCTGCTTGAAGGGAAGGGCGTGATAGCAATGGAGTGATGAAATCACTTTTAAGCCTCCCGGAGATCCGGTGAGCGGGCAGTTCATGGCAAAAGTTCCGAAATCCTGGATCCTGCTTGCCTGCATCGGACTGCTCGCACTGAACCTGCGCGGACCGTTCGTGGCCGTGGCTCCCGTAGTGGATGTCATGCAGGCGGACCTCGGCTTTTCGCCCGTGGTACTCGGGCTCCTCACCAGCATCCCCGTGCTTTGCTTTGCGCTCGCTGCCCCGCTGGCGTCCCTGACGACGCGGCGTTTGGGCGCCGAATTCGCCGTGTCGCTCACCATCCTGGGCGTACTGGCCGGAGTGATCGTCCGCTCGGCCGGCGGTCCGGCGCTCGTGCTGGTGGGAACGGTGATGATTGGCCTGGCCATCACCATCGGCAATATCGCGGTTCCCTTGATAGTCCGCCGTGACTTCTCGCCGCGGCGCCAGGGCACCGCAATGGGTGTCTACACGGCGGCCCTGAACATCGGATCGTTCCTGACATCCATGGTGGCGGCGCCGCTCGCCGAGCTGGCCGGTTGGCAGCTCTCCCTCGCATCCGTCGGCATTCTGGCGGTGGCGGCGATCGTCTTCTGGACGTTCGCAGTAGGTCCCCGCACCGCCTTTGTCCCCTCCGCGGACGTGGTTCCCGGCGGACAGGAGCATCCGGCGGTCAAGGGTTCCGGCTGGATCACCGCAGGACTTACCGCAGGCTTCGCCGGACAGGCTTTTTCCTACTACGCCGTGACCGCCTGGCTGCCGAGCTACCTCAACGATGAGCTGGCGATGTCGGCTTCGGCCGCCGGTGCAGGGTCCTCGCTGTTCCAGATTTTCGCCATCGTCGGCGGGCTCGGTGTCCCGCTTGCCACCAAATATTTCAGTACGACGACGACGGCGGTCACCTTGGGAGTGCTGTGGGTGACGGTGCCGGGCGGGCTGATGCTCGCGCCGCAGCTGTGGTGGCTCTGGTCCACCTTTGGCGGCGTTGCCCAGGGCGGGGGCATCACCCTGATTTTCATTGCCATCATCAAACTGGCCCGGGACCAGGCGTCGGCCGGCCGGATGTCCGCCACCGTCCAGGGGATCGGGTACTGCTTCGCTGCCGTGGCCCCGCCCCTTGTCGGGTTCGTCCACGGCGCCACCGGTTCCTGGACGCCGGCGCTGCTGCTGATCCTGGCCTCGACGCTGGCCTTCTTCCTCAGTACCACCCTCTCCGTGCGGCTGGTGCCCAAGGGCCGCTGACCCGCCCCGCCGACGTCGTACTCTTCCTTTCCCGTACCTTGCCCGCCACTCCACTTCACTACCGCCACTCCACTCCCGATGCTCTGGCAGATCCTGCCGCAAACGCCGGCACGCTCTATCACTCTCTTCTGGAGAGTGATAGAGCGTGCCGGGTTTTCCTGCGTTAAGTGAGAGAGCGTCGCCAGGGGTGTGCCGCTATGGTGCGTCCCGGCGTCGGCTCGTGTTGAAAGGTGCTTCCGTCGCCGGGCCGGCTCCCCGGATCTCGGGGTTCCTGTTGCGAAGGGCGTGCCGGCCCGGCGGACGGAATTCTGTGGCTGCTGCCTTTAAGCGGCGGCGAGTTCCTCTGCGGAGGCCTTTGTTTTGGCTTCCGTGAGGTAGCGGGCGTAGGCCGGGAGGGTGAGGAACGAGGGGAAGTCCTGGGCGAGCGTGACCTCTTCGAAGATGTCGCGGGCGTCCTCGAAGCGGTCGCCGTCGAAGCGTTCCAGTCGGGCGAACTCTTCGTCGAGGAGTTCCTCGATCCAGTGGTGGGTGATTATTTCGCCGTGATCGGTGATGGCGGAGGCGTACATCCACTGCCAGAGCTGGGAGCGGGAGATTTCCGCGGTGGCGGCGTCCTCCATGAGGTTGTGGATGGCCACTGCACCGTTGCCCCGGAGCCAGGATTCGATGTAGCGGATGCCTACTTCGATGTTGTTCCGGATGCCCTGCTCGGTGATGGTCCCTTCGGTGGCAGCCACGTTGATGAGGGCGGCGTCGTCCGGGATCACGTCCTCGCGGGTGCGTTCGAGCTGGTTGGGGCGTTCGCCGAGGATGGAGTCGAACACCTCGCGGCAGACCGGCACGAGGTCCGGGTGCGCCACCCAGGAGCCGTCGAAGCCGTCGTTGGCCTCGCGCGTCTTGTCGGCACGGACCTTCTCGAAGGCGTTGGTGTTGGCGGCTTCGTCCTTGCGGTTGGGGACTGCTGCTGCCATGCCTCCGATGGCCATGGCGCCGCGCTTGTGGCAGGCGCGGACCAGCTGCTCGGTGTAGGCGCGCATGAAGGGCTGGGTCATGGTCACCTGGCCGCGGTCCGGGAGGACGAAGCGGGGGCCGCGGGTGCGGAAGTTCTTGATCAGGGAGAAGATGTAGTCCCAGCGGCCGGCGTTCAGGCCTGCGGCGTGATCGCGCAGTTCGTAGAGGATCTCCTCCATTTCGAACGCGGCGGTGATGGTTTCGATCAGCACGGTGGCGCGGATGGTGCCCTGCGGGATGCCGAGCAGGTCCTGGGCGAGGATGAAGATGTCGTTCCACAGCCGTGCTTCGAGGTGGTTCTCGATCTTGGGCAGGTAGAAGTAGGGGCCTTTGCCCTGGGCCAGGAGGCGGCGGGCGTTGTGGAAGAAGAACAGGCCGAAGTCCACGATGCCGCCGGCGATCGGGGCGCCGTCGATGATCATGTGCTTCTCGGGCAGGTGCCAGCCGCGGGGGCGGACCACGATGGTGGGCAGTTCGCCGGCGGGGCGGAGCTTGTATTCCTTGCCTTCGGGGGAGGTGAAATCGATCCGGCGTTCCAGGGCGTCGGTGAGGTTCAGCTGCCCTTTGATGATGTTGCGCCAGGTGGGGGTGGAGGAGTCCTCCATGTCCGCGAGCCAGACCTTCGCGCCGGAGTTCAGGGCGTTGATGGTCATTTTCTGGTCCACGGGTCCGGTGATTTCCACGCGGCGGTCCTCCAGGCCCGGGGCCGGGGGAGCGACACGCCAGGACGGGTCGTTGCGGATGTCCTCGGTTTCCCGGAGGAACCGGGGGTCCTGGCCGGCAGCGATCTCGGCCCGCCGGGTCCGCCGTGCCTGCAGCAGTTCCTGCCGGCGCTCGGCAGTGGCCCGGTGCAGTTTCGCGACGAACTCCAGAGCGTCCGGAGTAAGAACCTCGTTCTGCCGGCAGATGGGCTGAGCGGTCATGGTGATTCCGTTGATCGTGAAGTCGTCAGTAAAGCTGTTCATGGCGTTTGCTCCTTAAAAGTCCACTGTTGCTCTATCACTTTTGGTTGCCAAAACGGCTTGATAAGGACCAAAAGTGATAGAGCAACGGGTGGGGAAGGGTGGGGAAAGTCTTAGTGGAACTGGCCCTCTTCGGTCGATCCGACCAAGGCGAGGGTGGATGCGTTCGGGTTGAGCGCAGTGGCGATGTCGTCGAAGTAGCCGGTGCCGACTTCGCGCTGGTGTTTGGTTGCGGTGTAGCCGCGGGATTCGGAGGCGAATTCCTTTTCCTGGAGCTCGACGTACGCGCTCATGCCTTCACGGGCGTAACCGTGGGCGAGATCGAACATTGAGTAGTTCAGGGCGTGGAAGCCGGCCAGGGTGATGAACTGGAACGTGAAGCCCATGGCGCCGAGTTCACGCTGGAACTTGGCGATGGTGGCATCGTCCAGGTGCTTGCGCCAGTTGAACGACGGCGAGCAGTTGTAGGAGAGCATCTGGTCCGGGAAGTCGGCCTTGACGGCCTCGGCGAACTTCTTGGCCAGCTCCAGGTCCGGGGTGCCCGTCTCCATCCAGATGAGGTCGGAGTACGGGGCGTAGGCCTTGGCGCGGGCGATGCAGGGTTCGATGCCGTTGCGTACCTTGTAGAAACCTTCCGGGGTGCGTTCGCCGGTGACGAATTCCTGGTCGCGGGGATCGACGTCGGAGGTGATCAGGGTGGCTGCCTCGGCGTCGGTGCGGGCGATGACCACGGACGGGGTGCCGGCGACGTCCGCGGCGAGGCGGGCGGCGTTCAGCGTGCGGACGTGCTGCTGGGTGGGGATGAGGACCTTGCCGCCGAGGTGGCCGCACTTCTTCTCCGAGGCGAGCTGGTCTTCCCAGTGCACGCCTGCGGCGCCGGCCTGGATCATGGACTTCATGAGCTCGTAGGCGTTCAGCGGGCCACCGAAACCGGCCTCGGCGTCGGCAACGATCGGGACCATCCAGTCCTCAACAGTCTGGACACCCTCGGAGAACTCGATCTGGTCGGCCCGGAGCAAAGCGTTGTTGATGCGGCGGACCACGGTGGGGACAGAGTTGGCCGGGTAGAGGGACTGGTCCGGGTAGGTGTGGCCGGAGTTGTTGGCGTCCGCGGCGACCTGCCAGCCGGAGAGGTAGATGGCGCGCAGGCCGGCTTTGACCTGCTGCACGGCCTGGTTGCCGGTCAGGGCGCCCAGGGCGTTCGTGTAGCCGCCGGTCTTGTGCTCTTCGGTGAGCTGCTTCCACAGCTTCTCGGAGCCGCGTCGGGCCAGGGTGTGCTCTTCGGAGACGCGGCCGCGGAGCTTGACGACGTCCGAGGCCTTGTAGTCACGGGTCACCCCTTCCCAGCGGGGATTGGCGGCCCACTCAAGCTCCAGGGCGGCAGCCTGCTGTTCGGGCGTCTGCTGGGTGGGCTCAAATGCTGCAGTCATCGTTGATCTCCTTGATTGAGCTCCGGGGGATTATCCGCCGGCAGGAACTGCTCCGTTGCAGTTCCGGCCGGCGACCCCCGGTGCGGTGTTTCTTTCCGTGATCACTACTTTTCAGCACTTCACAACCCTTCGATAGAGGAAAACAGTGGAAATAAATGCAGTTCTTCGCGTATCCTCAAGAAATGTCGCCTGGAAGCTGGAATCGTGAAGCCGCACCGTTGCCGTCGTCCTCAGCCGTCCCGGAACTGGACGTCATCAGCCTGGGCCGCCGTGTCCGGCATCTGCGCAAGCAGGCCGGCTACACCCTCGATGACCTGAGTGCCGCCGTCGGGACCGCCCCCAGTCAGCTGAGCCTGATTGAGAACGGCAAGCGGGAACCCAAGCTCTCCCTGCTGCAGGGGCTGGCCGGCGCCTTCAATGTGAGCATCGACCAGCTGCTCGGGGCCGAACCGCCCAGCCGCCGCGCAGCCCTGGAAATCGAGCTGGAACGTTACCAGCGCGGGCCCCTTTATGAGTCGCTCAACCTGCCCAAAATCCGCATCAGCTCGCGGCTTCCGCTCGATGTGCTGGAGGCCCAGGTGGGTCTGCTGCACGAGCTCGAACGGAGGCTGAACGAGCAGGTTGCGACGCCGGAGGAGGCCCGCCGCGCGAACGGTGAGTTGCGCGCCATGATGCGCGAGCGCGGCAATTACTTCCCGGAGTACGAGGCCGAAGCGCAGAAGGTGCTGGCCGCCGTCGGATATACCTCCGGACCGTTGAGCCAGCACGTGATCGCGGACATCGCCGAGACGCTCGGATTCAGCCTGCACCACGTGGGTGACCTTCCGCATTCCACCCGCTCTGTGACCGATTTGAAGAACCGCAGAATTTATCTCACGCAGAGCCAGCGCCAGGACCACGACCCCAGATCTGTCCTGCTGCAGGCTTTGGGGCATTACGTCCTGGGCCACGAGACCCCGAAAAACTATGGCGACTTCCTGGCCCAGCGGGTGGCCACCAACTACTTCGCGGCCGCCTTGCTGTTGCCTGAGCAGGCCACCGTGGACTTCCTGCAGACAGCCAAAACCGCCAAGGAAATAGCGGTGGAGGACATCCGTGACGCCTTCGCCGTCTCGTACGAGACCGCAGCGCACCGCTTCACGAACCTGGCCACGAAGCACCTGGGCATCACCACGCACTTCCAGAAGACGCACCAGAGCGGCATCATCTACAAGGCGTATGAGAACGACGGCGTGACGTTCCCGCAGGACCATACCGGCGCCATTGAGGGCCAGCCGTCGTGCAAGGCCTGGACATCGCGGGCTGTGTTCGATGTGCCGGACAAGTTCAGCGCATACAGCCAGTACACCGACACCCCGTCCGGAACGTACTGGTGCACGGCCCGGACGGAGCGGTCGGCGAACGGCGAGTTCTCACTGTCGATCGGGGTGCCTTACCAGCACGTTAAGTGGTTCCGTGGGCGGGAGACGACGGCGCGGGCAACCTCAACGTGCCCCGACCCGAAGTGCTGCAAGCGTCCCCCCGCGGAACTGGCCACCGAGTGGGCCGGGAACGCCTGGCCCTCGGCCCGCGCCCACTCGCACCTGCTCGCCGCCATGCCCCCCGGCGCGTTTCCCGGTGTTGACGAGACCGAGGTGTACAGCTTCCTGCAGGCTCACTCCGGGTCCTGACGCTCTGGCAGTTGCTGCCGGTTTTCCGGCGGCGCTCTATCACTCTCTTCAAGAGAGTGATAGAGGGTTCGTGCATTTGTTGCATTAAGTGAGAGAGCGTCCGGCCTAGCCGTGCAGCTCCCGGTAGGCGGCTGCGGCGGCGGGGTGCAGCGGCAGCCCGGGGGTGTTGATCAGCGACTCCGGGCTGAGGAACTGCACCCCCAGGCTGGAGCGCGGGACCAGGTCCTCGGCATGATTTACCAGAATCTCCACAGTCTTTTTCACCGTGCGGGCATCCGTGTCGCTTCGGCACAGCAGGAGGTTCGCCAGGCCTACGGTCCAGACCGCCGGAATGCCGGGATAGGCACCCTCCGGGATCAACACCCGGTCATAGAAAAGGCCGTGTTTGGCGCGGAGCGACGGCAGGAGCGGGGAAAGGTCCAGGAGGGCCAGCCCCGAGTCCCTATGAGCGGACGCAATGGCCGCCGTAGGTACGCCGCCGGACCAGAACAGCGCGTCCACGGACCCGTTCTGCAGTGCTGCCAGTCCCTCGTTGAGCCCGAGGTTGAGGACGCTGACGGTCCCTCCTGGTGTGGCAGGTGCGCCGGGGCCAACAGCCGTGGAGCCAAGCCCCGCAGCCTCGATCAGGCGGGGAGTGGTCAGCGACGTCCCCGAGCCAGGCTCGCCGACCGCCACAATCCGGCCCGCCAGCCCGGCAATATCGCGGATCCCGCTGTCCCGCCTGACAACGCAGTGGACGTAGTTCTCGTAGACCTTCCCGACGGCGGAAATTGCGACGGCGTTAGTGTCACCCGCCGCTGAGCGCTGGGCAGCCGCGTCGGAGAGCGCGATGGCGAACGTTGCCTTGCCCGAGAGCAGGAATTCGATGTTGTCCAGGCTGCCACCGGTGGTCAGCGCCGTGGCCTGGCCTGCTGCACCGTAGCGCTGCAGCGAGGCGGCCAGCAGTCCGGCGAACTCCAGATAAAAGCCCCCGGGCTCACCGCCGGCCACTGTCACAGTGTCCGGACGGTCCTCAGGTGTGCAGCCGTTGAGGGCCGGCAGCAGCAGCCCGGTCAGGCCGGCTGCCAGGCCGGCCTTGAGGGCAGCCCGGCGCGGAAAACCATGGGCCCCGTTGAAGTCAGTCATTCGGGGCCGCCTGCCCTGGACCGGCGGCGGGGTCCCGCCCGGCGGCAGCATCCGGCCCGGCCTCTGCGAGGGGAAACTCGAGGCGCGCAACCAGGCCGTGGGGGGAAGCCTCAGCCAGCACCAGGCGGCCGGAATTGGCGCTGGCCAGTTTGTCTACGATGGTCATGCCCAAGCCGTTGCCGCCGATGCCGCGGTTGCGCGGCGAGCGCCAGAACCGGCCGGTGGCCGCAGCCCGTTCGTCGGCCGAAAGCCCGGGGCCGTCGTCGGACACTTCGATGGTGATGGTGCCTCCGCGACGCAGAGCGCCGATCGAGATGTGGGCGCCCGGCGCGTACTTGACGGCGTTGTTGATCAGTTCCGCCACCATCTGGGCCAGCTCAACGGGGTTGGCGGCGATGAGCACGGCTGGTTCCGGTGGGCTGTGCAGCAGGATTGTCGCTCCGCTTCGGAGGGCGGCGGGTCCGGCCCTTTCGGCTTCCTCCGCGAGGATCGGGTCCGGATCGATCGGAGCCTGGGACTGGCCCCAGGTACTGCTAGAAGACCCGCGCAGGGGACTCCCGGCAGGGTATTCACTTGCCCTGTGCTCAGCCGCCGCCAGCCTCAGGACCCCCTCGAGGATGTCCTCCACATGCTCAAGTTCCGCCAGGACCCCGGCCGCCGCGTCCTGCTGGCTGGCCGTCTGGAGTTCCAGCTGGAGCAGATCGATCCTGAGCCGCAGGGCGCCTACCGGGTTGCGGAGCTCGTGCGAGGTGTCGGCGATCAGCTGCCGCTGGGATTCCAGGCTGTTGCTGACGGTCCGGGCCATCGTGGTGAAGGAGCGGCTCAACTCCCGCAGCTCGGGCGGCCCATCCTCCGGAAGCTGGCCTGTCCGGCCGGTTGCCTCAAATTCGGTCACGGCCGAGTTCAGCCGATGGACCGGGCGGAGCACCCACCGGGTCACGCGGGCAGCAGCCAGGAGGAGCATGGCCGCGAGGGCGGCGGCCGCCAACCCGACGATGAGCCACCGCTCACGCAGTTTCTGCCGGGCGGCTTCCACATTAACCTCCAGGACCACCTCGCCCAGGACCTGGCTGGCGCTGCCGAAGGAACGGGACAGCACCTCGGAGCCAGGGCCGAACGGCTGAAGCGGGGCAAGCGTGTTGTCGCTGAGGTTCAGGTTCGCCCGGGCCAGTGCGTCACCGACGTCGGCTCTGTCCTCGCTGAGGCCACCCGAGCGCAGGGTGCCCTGCTGGAGGCGGATCAGGACTCCCTCGCCATAGAGCTCGGAATATCTGTCCATCTCCGTCTGGAGCCCCGCTGAAACCTCAGCGGTTGTGGCGTCCAGGGCCACCTGCGCGAACCTGTTCAGCGCGGCCACCCTGTTGATCTGGAGTTCCTGCGTCAGCTCCCGGCTGACGGACGCCAGGATGGCGGTGGAGCCTAACAGGACCAGCAGGACGGACAGCACGCTCAGGATGCCCAGGACGCGCAGCTTCACGCGGAGTCCGCCTCGATCCGGTACCCCACGCCACGGACGTTGATGATGAAGCCGGGCAGTTGGAGCTTGGCCCGCAGCCCGGTCAGGTGGACGTCGAGGGCGCGGGAGGTGGCTACGAAGGCGTCGCCCCACAGCGCGTCGAGGATCTGTTCCCTGGTCACAACAGAACCCGCATGACCAGCCAGCAGGGCAAGCAGATCGAACTCCGTGGCGGTCAACGGCAGCTCCTCTGAGCCCCGGGTTGCCACGCGTCGTTCGAGGTCGATCTGCAGATCCCGCAGGGCGATGATCTGCTGCGGAGTGGCGGCGTGACGGCCCGCCCGTCGCGTAACTGCTTCGATGCGGGCCAAAAGCTCAACGAGCTTCACAGGCTTGACGAGGTAGTCGTCCGCTCCGGACCGCAGGCCGAGCACCACGCTGCGTTCGTCGTCGCGCGCTGTCAGGATCAGGATCGGCACCGGGGTGACCTGGCGCAGCTTCCGCAGGACCTCAAGGCCATCCATGTCCGGAAGCCCCAGGTCCAGGAGGATCACCCGGAACTTCCGGTGGACCAGCAGGGCGTCGGCTCCGCGCGCCACGCGGGTGGGGTGGTGGCCGGCTGTCACCACCGCGGCGGCCAGTGCCGATGCCATGGCGTCGTCGTCCTCGACGATCAGCAATTCCATGGTCCGGTCCCTTTTTCGTTGACTGGGCACCTGCAATCCGCCCGCTTTGGAGATTACCCCCCGGCCCCGGCGAAACCTAAGGAAGTGTTAGGAAATGCCCTGCCACGTAGGTTGTGCTGTGGCTCACGCATAACTTGGAGGAGTCCCTCGGCGTGTGCAGGGACCGTCAACGTCGAGGAGGAAACCATGGGCAATGTCGCCATGGACAGCACGAAATTACGCCAGGAAGCCACGGCGCCGCAACTCAGGAAGGTTCAGCGATGAGCACCCAGCAAACCGAAGTCCAGAGCGAGGCAGCCCAGACCCGCCGGGCAGTAAGCAACATCCTGAAGGGTTCCGCGGGCAACCTGGTGGAATGGTACGACCTGTACGTCTACACGGTCTTCGCCGCGTACTTCCAATCCCACTTCTTCAACTCCAAGGACGATCTCCAAGCCGGACTGGAAGCGATGGCCGTCTTCTCGACGTCGTTCCTCATGCGGCCCATCGGCGCGTGGTTCTTCGGCCGCTATGCCGACCGGAAGGGCCGCAAGGCCGCGCTGACGCTCAGCGTGACACTGATGTCCGCAGGCTCCTTCGCCATCGCGCTCCTGCCTACTACGCAGCAGGTCGGCGTCTGGGCATTGGTGCTGCTGATCCTCATCCGCCTGATCCAGGGCTTCTCCGTGGGCGGCGAGTACGGCACCAGCGCCACTTACATGTCCGAGGCCGCCACGTCCAAGCGCCGCGGCTTCTTCTCCAGCTTCCAGTACGTCACCCTGATAGGCGGCCAGATGATGGCCTTGCTGGTCCTGGTCATCCTGCAGAACGTCATGCCCAAGGGCGACCTGACTGAGTGGGGCTGGCGTATCCCGTTCGCCATCGGCGGCGTGGCCGCCCTGGTGGTCCTGTGGCTGCGGCGCTCCATGGAGGAAACCGTATCGGCCGAGCAGGTTGAGGCCGCCAAGGTTCCGGCCGTTGCGGGCGTGGCCCAGCCGGGCACCATGAAGCTGCTCTTCACGCAGTACTGGAAGCCGCTGCTGATCTGCATCGGAGTTACCCTCGGCGGAACCGTGGCGTTCTACACGTACACCAACTTCATCCTGAAGTTCATGAACGATACGTCCGGCATCGCCAAGACCGACACCTCCGTCATCAACTTCTGGGCCCTGTTCATCTTCATGCTGCTCCAGCCCGTCTACGGCATGATTTCCGACAAGGTGGGCCGCAAGCCGCTGTTGCTCTGGTTCGGGATCACCGGTGTTCTCTTCACCTGGCCCCTGCTGTCCACTCTGTCCGGCACCAAGGACCCGTTTACCGCGTTCCTGCTGATGCTCGGTGGCCTGCTGATCGTTGGCGGCTACACCTCCATCAACGCACTGGTGAAGGCTGAACTGTTCCCCGCTTCCATCCGCGCACTGGGTGTCGGGCTGGGCTACGCGATCGCCAACTCGCTCTTCGGCGGCACGGTCCCGCTGCTCGGAGCCGCATTCCAGAAGGCCGAACGGGTGGACCTGTTCTTCACCTACGTCACCGTGGCCATTGCCATCTCGCTGGTGGTCTACATCTTCGCCCTGAAGAACAAGAAGGCCACCCACCTGGACCGCGAGCAGGGCGATGCGTGGAACCGCCCGGCCAAGGGCGACGACAAGGACAAGGACCTCCTCAACGTCTAGGACTCTCGCCCACAGAAACCGGGGACGTACGACGGCGGGTGGCCGCCCGCCGTCGTACGCCCACCCACCGGGACGCTCTGGCAGAGCCTGCAGGTTTTCCCGTGACGCTCTTTCACTTTCTTCAGGAAAGTGAGAGAGCATCGCGGGATTTCCTGCTTTAAGTGAAAGAGCGTTCCGATCGGGGTGGGGGCTATATTGGCCGTGTCAGTTGATCAGCCCACCAACGTGATCGCGGGAGTGTGCACTCATGGCCAAGGAACTTGCCACCCAGCTCGTCGAACAACTCCAGGCTGCCGGCGTGCAGCGGATCTACGGGATTGTGGGGGACAGCCTCAACCCGATTGTGGACGCCGTCCGGCAAACGGGAGGCGCCAAACAGGGCGGAATCGACTGGATCCACGTCCGGCACGAGGAGGCCGCTGCGTTCGCGGCGGCAGCTGAAGCGCAGCTGACCGGCAGGCTTGCGGTCTGCGCCGGCTCCTGCGGCCCCGGAAACCTGCACCTCATCAACGGGCTCTATGACGCGAACAGATCCGAAGCTCCCGTCCTGGCGATCGCGTCCCACATCCCCAGCAAGCAGATCGGAAGCAGCTTCTTCCAGGAGACCCACCCTGACCGGCTCTTCAATGAATGCTCCGTCTACTCGGAGATGATCAGCACGGCGGAACAGGCTCCCCGGGTGGTGCACAGCGCGATCCAGCACGCCCTCGGCCTCGGGGGAGTCGCCGTCGTCACCCTTCCGGGCGACATCGCCGGGCTGGAAGCCGTCGGTGAAACGCCGCTGCCCGCCACGTTCCGGCCGGCCAGCCTGGTCCCGGACCAGGCAAGCGTCAGGGACCTCGCCGATGCCATCAACGCTGCGGGCAAGGTGGCCATCTTCGCCGGCGCGGGCGTCCAGGGTGCCCACGATGAGGTTATTGCCCTGGCGGAACGGATCCACGCCCCGATCGCCCACACGCTGCGTGGCAAGGATTTCATGCAGTACGACAACCCGTTCGACGTCGGCATGACGGGCCTGCTGGGCTACGGCGCCGCGGCCGAGGGCATCGAGGATGCCGACCTCCTGATCCTGCTCGGCACCGACTTCCCCTACGACCAGTTCCTCCCCGGGACCCGCACCGCCCAAGTGGACCGGGCCGCGCACAAGCTGGGCCGCCGCACCGACGTCGACGTTGCCGTCCATGGCGACGTGCTCCCGACCCTGGCCGCGCTGATGCCGCTGGTGACGCAGAAAAAGAGCCGCCGTTTCCTGGACCGGATGCTGAAGAAGCACGACCGCCTGATGAACAAGGCCGTGGGGGCGTACACCCGCAAGGTCGGGAAGAAGCAGCCGATCCACCCCGAGTATGCCGCCTCATTGCTGGACCAGATCGCCGCGGAGGACGCCATCTTCACGGCGGACACCGGGATGTGCAACGTCTGGACCGCGCGCTACATCAACCCGCTGGGGACCCGCCGGCTGATCGGTTCCTTCCTGCATGGCTCCATGGCCAACGCCCTGCCCCACGCCATCGGAGCCCAGCTGGCGTATCCCGGCCGCCAGGTCATCTCGGTGTCCGGTGACGGGGGCCTGTCGATGCTACTGGGTGAACTCATCACTGTGGCGGCCCATAAGCTGCCCGTCAACGTGGTGGTTTTCAATAATTCGACGCTGGGAATGGTGAAGCTGGAAATGCTGGTGGACGGGCTGCCCGACTTCGGCGTGGACGTGCCCGACGCCGACTACGCCGCCGTCGCCCGCGCGCTGGGTTTCCATGCAGTCCGGGTCACCGACCCAGCCCGCATCGAAGCCGCGTACCGCGAGGCTTTTGCTCATCCGGGCCCGTCCCTGGTGGAGGTGATCACGGATCCCTTGGCGCTGTCCCTCCCGCCGAAGATTTCGGGGTCGCAGGTCCTGGGCTTCGCCACGGCCATGTCCAAGGTGGTCCTGAACCGGGGAGCCGGGGAAGCCGTCAGCATGGCGCGGAGCAACCTGCGGAACATCCCCCGAGGCTAGGTTCCGGCGATCCGCGGCGGGTAGTGCGCCGTCGTCCGTTTCCGAGACCGAAACGACCGCAAACCGTGACCCCAGCGGCATCGTTCCGCGGCGGGCAGGCTGGTTGACTGAAGGCAGGCGGAATCCCGCTGCAGCGTCGGCCAATCATGTCTCAGGGGGACAAAATGAAGACAATCAGAGCGGCCAGAATCGCGACGGCCGGTGCACTGGTGGCACTTACCGCGTGTTCGGCGCCCGCGCCCGAGCTCCTGACGGCCGACGGCGTGGAACGGGTTTCGGTGGACCGTGCGGACTACGCCGCCGGGCTGCGCTCCTTCCGGGCATCGGCTTTTGGACTCGGCGAGGCGCTGCTGACCGACGGCGGCGATGGCTCCACGGGAAACGTGGTGTCCTCACCCACGAGCCTGCTGATCGCCCTGTCAATGCTCCGCGCAGGCGCTTCCGGCGAGTCCGCCGCCGAGATGGACAGCGTCCTGAAATTCCCCGGGGACAAGCGGGATGAGGCCATGAACGCTGTGCTCGGCCTACTCGAGAAGTTCGACGGCGACCCCGGCTCCGTGGACGAGGACAATCCGCCGCGGAAACCGGTCATGCACGTGGCCAACGGGCTGTTTGTGGACAAGGGTGTACCCACTGGCGAGTCCTTCCTGGAGACTCTGGCCCGGCACTACGGAACCGGCGTGTATCCCGTGGACTTCAGCAACGAGGGGGCCACGAAGCCGGCCATCGATGCCTGGGTCAACAAGAACACGGGCGGCCGGATCAAGGAAGCTCCCGCGAAGTACGATCCCGACAACACCTTCAGCCTGCTCAATTCCCTGTACTTCGCTGCCGCCTGGAGCGATCCGTTCGACCCGAACAGCACCTCTGACCTGCCCTTCACCACGGCCGCCGGCGAGGACATCGAGGCGCCCGCCATGCATAACGAGTTTGAGATGAAGTACGCGGAGGGGGCCGGCTGGAGCGGTGTGGACTTGCCCTACGCTGAAGGTTTCGTCATGCGGCTGCTGTTGCCGGAAGCCGGGACCCGTTCCGGGGGCCGCCCCGCCGCCGCGGGCTTGACCGCCGAGAAGCTCACGGAGATCGCGGACGCATTTGATACTGCCCAGCCCGAGTCAGTCCAGATCCAGCTGCCCCGCTGGGACCACAAGTCCACTTTTGACCTGCGGAAGGTCCTCGGGTCCCTGGGACTGGTCAGGACACTCAACAATGCTGAGGACTTCAACAACATCCAGCCCGACATGAAGATCACCCAGGCCGCCCAGGCTGCCAACATCACCGTGGCGGAAAAGGGCACTGTCGCGGCCGCCGTCACCCAGATCAACGGGATGGCATCCGGCGCGCCCGCAGAACCCGAACGGACCATCGATTTCGACCGGCCGTTCCACTACCAGATCGTCCACGTTGAGACCGGCCTGCCGCTCTTCATGGGGATCGTGGCCGACCCCCGTTCCTGACGCTCTTTAGGGTGCGCCCCGGTGCCAGAGGGTTTGGGAGAATCCGGCGGGAAGTGCCAGAGGGTTTGGGGGCGGGGGAGTGGCTAGCGGGCGCCGCCCTGCAAATGCGCGTCAAACGGGGCGCCCGAGGCAACGCGGTTGCGGATGCCCGCGGTGACAAAGGCTTTGGCGGTCCGGGCCGCCTCCAGCGGCGTGGCGCCCTTGGCCAGCTCGGCCGTCACTGCCGCGGCAAGTGAGCAGCCTGCGCCGGATACGGCAACCTCGCCCACCTTGGGCGCGCTGAGGACCTCAAGGGTCGCGCCGTCGTAGTAGACGTCGACGGCGTCCGGGCCTGCCAGCCGCACGCCGCCCTTGGCGAGCACCGCGGCGCCGCTGAGCTCGTGGATGCGGATGGCTGCGGCTTTGAGGGACTCGACGTCGGTGATCGCCAAGCCGGACAGGGACTCCGCCTCGAAGTGGTTGGGCGTGACGAACGTGGCCAGCGGCAGGATCTGCGCCTTCAGGGCGAGGTCGGTGTCCAGCGCATGGCCGGGCTCCTGGCCCTTGCAGATGAGCACCGGATCCAGCACCACGTGGCGGAACCCTGCGCCCGACAGTGCCGTGGCGACGGTGTTGATGGTCGCCGGGCTTCCCAGCATGCCGATCTTCACCGCGTCCAGGGCCGGCCCATACGCCGCCGTCGTGGCTTCGAGCTGGTCGGCGATCACCTGCTGGTCCACCGCCACAAAGCGGTGGTTCCAGTTGTCGTTCGGGTTGAACGAAACGATGCATGTCAGGTTGGCGATGCCAAAGACGCCCAGCTCCTGGAACGTCTTCAGATCGGCCTGGGCGCCGGCGCCACCCGTAGCCTCGGACCCCGCAATGGTCAGGACGACGGCGGGGGCCAGGGCCGGAGCGCCGGCTGGGGACGGGGAGTCAGTTGAAGCGAAAGTCATGATTCCATCCTGCCATCCGGCGTTCCCTTGGCGATCGCGGGCCTGTTCGGTGGGAGAATGGCGTGACAGTGCTAATACAGCCGGTGTCACGCATGATCCCCTGGATGGTGCGGAGACCCGAGCGAACCACTACGAAACGGAATCCCCATGCCTTCGCCCTCAGGCCCTGACGCCCTGAACCTCGCCGACTCCGCAAGGACGGCGCCGAAATTCGCGTCGATCGGATCGCCCTACTTCGGCATCATGCTGGCTGTCATGGCCGTGGTGCTGATCCTGTCCAACATCGGCGCGTCAAAGGGTGTGGCGATCGGACCGATCATCACAGACGGCGGCTTCTTCCTGTTCCCCTTGGCGTACATCCTGGGCGACGTGATCAGCGAGGTCTACGGCTTCAAGGTGGCCCGCAAAGCCATTTTCACCACCTTCGCACTCTCGGTCTTCGCCTCGATCTGCTACTGGGTGATCATCGCCCTGCCCGGCTTCGACGACGAGTTCGGCACGTCCAAGCAGGCCGCCCTTGAGGGCGCGCTTGGCCCGGTTCCGCAGATTGTGCTCGCCTCCCTGCTGGCGTTCCTCGCGGGCCAGACCATCAACTCGTGGATCCTGGTGAAGATGAAGGCCCGCACCGGGGAGAAATCCCTGTGGGCGCGCATCATGGGGTCCTCGGTTGCCGGCGAATTCGTTGACACCCTGATCTTCTGCAGCATCGCAGCCTCCGTCATAGGCATCACAGACTTCGGCATGTTCGTGAACTACGTGGTGGTGGGCTTCGTCTACAAGACCCTCGTGGAGTTCCTGTTCGTGCCGGTGACGTCACTGGTGATCGGCTGGATCAAGAAGCGCGAACCAAGCTACGGCGCACCGACCTCGGCCGTGACGAACGCCGCGTAACTGCTGCGGCGCCCTGCCGCCGCTCCGTTTCGACGGTTCCCTGCGCACACGACGTTCACCGACGTCGAGTGTGCAGGGAACCAGCGAAATGGGCCCGCACTTAGGCAGCTGATTGCCTCCGGAGGGCCTGGAGCACGGTCATCTTGAACTCCTGTTCGCGGAAGAGGTGTTTCCACTCGACCCGGATGAAGGTCCAGCCGAGGGCCATCAAGGCCTTTTCGCGCTGGCGTTCGGCGAAGATGGCCTCGTCCGTGGGCTGGTAGTCGAAGTACTTCACCTTGCCGTCAAATTCCAAGGCCACTTTCCTGTCCCGCCAGGCGAAGTCCAGGCGGTGCTGGCCCTCCGCGGACCACACCACCACCTGAAGTTCGGGCGGCTCGATGCAGAGCCGGTGGAGAAGCTCGCGGGAGAGCGTTTCGCCAGGAGATTCGGACCGGGCATCGCTGTTTTCGATGGCCCGGCGAAGTGCCAGGACTCCGTTCCTTCCAGCCAATGCAGAGCACATGGTCCGGAGCTTCTCCACATCCGCGCCCTTCCGCAAAGCGTGGTCCATCAAGATCAAGGACTGCCTGTAGTTCAGCATGAGGCAGCAATCCACGACTGTCCGCTCCAGCGACGTGCAGGGCAGACCATCCACGAAGATGACGGCTCCGGCCTCCAGCGTCCGCGTGTGTGCCACCACGTCTTTGCCGTGGGATACACGCGAGGGGCATGTCTGCTGCGTGATGTGGACGAGATCGTCGACATCCCACAGGTACAGCCCATGGAGCCGGGCGGCCGAGGTGTGGCTGTACACAAAGCCGCCGCCCGACGTCGTCAGCGTTCCATGGGCATGTGCGGCGATCAGTTGGCGGCTCCGCACCCAGGGCTTCTGATTCGCCCAGATGCTGCTGCGGATATAGCAGCCGCGTCTGAGCCGCACCAGTTCCTGAGACCGGACCAATGCAGCGATGGCCCGTGCGTTGAGGCCTGCCTCCAGCAGCTGCCCGGTCCGCCACAAGCCCACTCCAACCGGAAGACCGCGGGTAGTGTCCTTTGACATGGGCCCAGCCTCCGCCTTTCGCCCGGGTCGAGGCCAGACCGTGGAGTTGGTATGTGGACAAGCCCGGTTCGACGGTTCCCTGCGCACACGATGTTCGCAGCCGTCGAGCGCGCAGGGAACCGTCGAAATGGCGCTCAGCGCGCAGGGAACCGTCGAAATGGCGCGGAGGGGGCCAGAGGCGGCGCACGCTCAGGAGTAGTACTGCGCCAGGGTCTCGGCCTTAAAGTCGAAGAACGTGCCGGACTCGATGGCCAGCCGGGCGTCGTCCACCATCTTCACCACAAAGCGCTCGTTGTGGATCGAAATGAGCGTGGCCGAGAGCATCTCCTTGGCCTTGTAGAGGTGGTGGATGTACGCACGGGAGTAGTTGGCGCAGGCGTAGCAGTCACACCCTTCCTGCAGCGGCCCGAAGTCACGCTTGTACTTGGCGCCGGAGAGGTTGAAACGGCCCTGCGGCGTATAGAAGGCCGAGTTGCGGGCCACCCTGGTGGGCGAGACGCAGTCAAAAGTGTCGGCGCCGTTTTCGATGGCGGTGAAGATGTCGTCCGGTTCGGAGATGCCCAGCAGGTGCCGCGGCTTGTCCTCCGGCAGCTCCTCATTGCACCAGCGGACAATCGTGCCCAGGTTCTCCTTCTCCAGCGCACCGCCGATCCCGTACCCGTCGAAGTCCATGGCACCCAGGTCCCGGCAGGCCTTACGCCGCAGGTCCTCATATTGGGCGCCCTGGATGACGCCGAAGAGTGCCTGGTACGGCTTGCCCACCCGGGAGGAGGTCAGCCGGAAGTGCTCATCGAGGCAGCGCAAAGCCCACAGCCGGGTCCGCTCCAGCGACTCCTCCTGGTAGCCACGGGAGTTCTGCAGGGTGGTCAGCTCGTCGAAGGCGAACATGATGTCTGCGCCGATCTGGTGCTGGACCTGCATGGAGATTTCGGGGGAGAAGCGGTGCCGGTCGCCGTTGAGGTGCGATTTGAACCAGACCCCGTCGTCGTCGATGTGGGCCAGGCGTTCCTTGCCGGGCGCTACTGCGTCGTCCGGACCTGAGGTGTCCACCGACTTCATGTCGATGACCTTCTTGAACCCGGAGCCAAGGCTCATCACCTGGAATCCGCCGGAGTCTGTGAACGTCGGGCCGCGCCAGTTCATAAACGCCCCCAGCCCACCGGCCTCGTCCAGGACATCCGCGCCCGGCTGCAGGTACAGGTGGTAGGCGTTGGCCAGAAGCGCCTGCGCGCCGAGTTCCGCCATGGAGTCGGGCAACACGGACTTCACGGTGGCTTTGGTGCCGACGGCGATGAAGGCGGGCGTCTGGATCTGGCCGTGCGGCGTGGTGATGGTGCCCGCGCGGCCCAGGAACCCACCGCCGTTGGCGGACTCCTGGGCGGACGACGGCGGGCAACGCTCGGCCAGCCGGGTGCCAACCGTGAAGGAAAACTGTGACTGGTCAGCAGCCGCCGCATGGGCCGGTCCAGGACGGGGCGTCGCGGCGGCGGGCAGGGCAGAGGCAGGGTTGGCTGGCACGGTTCCAGTGTGTCAGCAATCAGAGCCGATCCTTCAGTGGGCCGCCTCGGTTGTGGGGTAGTTCTCAGCACGCCAGCCGTCCCAGAGTGAGCTGATCGACTCCAGCTTGTGGGCGCCGAGGTCGTACGTGGAGGCGATCACCAGGGCGCCGCCGTGGGGCCTGATGTTCTCGATGACAGGCTGGTCGGCCACGATCAGCAGGCCGTCCCCGTGCTCCGCGTAGCCGTGGACGGTGAGCCCCACCTGGTGGTTGGTGCGGTACCAGACCTTGCCCGTGATCTCCTCGCCGGTGGCCAGTGTCAGTTCGTACTTCTCGCCGGGCTTGGGCACGTCCGCAAGTCCCAGTTTCTCGATGACGGAGCCGGGGGTGCCCGGAAACTCGAAGAACAGGGTGTGCCGCTTGCCGTGGGGGTGGCGTTCCAGGGCGAAGCGGAGTTGCTGGAGGAACGTCAGCCAGCCCTGCGTGATGTCCTCGTCCCAGGCTGCCCACTCCGAATTGTGGTCCAGGGCTGCCCTCGTGACGCTGACCAAAGTGCCTCCGGGCACCGGCTTCAGGTCAAAGACGTCCCCGCCATGGGTGGTCAGGCTGGTGTGGTCCGGGGATTCGACCACGTCCTTGTGGAAGTAGATCTCATTGATCTCGGCGGCGAGTTCATCGGCCTCCCAGCCGTGCCACTGCGCTACTTTGGCCGGTTCGCGCAGCATGGTCCAAACCTGCGCCGCATCAGCATTGATCACTACGCTCAGATTGTTCGTCATAGCCCGAATGTACAACTCCGGCACAGCCGAAGGGTAGGGGCTAATGCCCTCAGCCCGGCAGCTCAGGCCCTGACGGCCTCGAGTTCGTTGCTGATCCGGCGCTGGAGTTCGCCGTCGCCAATGGATTCCGACCCGCCGTGGGCCCGCAGGAAGAGCAAGGACTCAAGGCGCAGCAGCCTCCACTCCCGCTCGGCCTCGTGGTTTGAGTTGTCGATGGAGCGGAAGATTTCTTTGTCGTACAGGTTCGGTTCATTCAGGGAGCGCTGGCGGATCTTGGCGTTCATCCGGGCCTTGAACGGGTCCGTTTCCTGACTCTCCGGAGCGCGCAGCATCTTTTCGTACACTTCAGCGCGTTCCTCCTGCCGGTCCTGGCGGCAGATGTAGCTGGAGAGGGCGAGCGATGCTTCCACGGACGCCCACCTGCCCGGGTTTCCGTCGAACGGCAGGACGTTGAGCAGGTCAGCCACCGCCAGTGCGCCATCGGGATCCTTGAGGGTGATGAACAGTTCGTGGGCAAGGTCGCTGAGGTCCTTGAGGCAGCTTCCGGACTTGAAGTTGATGCCCTTGGTCAGCTTGTCCGCCAGCAGCAGCACGCCGACCGCATCGGGGTGGGCTTCGGCGGCAGCCTCCACCACCGCTTCCGGGGTGCCCTGCGGCGTTGGGATGCGTGCGAGGTCGGCTGCGGAGGGCCCGCTCACCGCGGGCGGGATGGCAGGCAGCGGAGGTACGACGACGGCGGGAGCCGCCGGGGCGTCCACGTGTTCCCCTGCGGCGGGTTCCACAGCCAAGGACAGTTGTGTGCCGGCGTCGGGCGTTTCGTCATGGACGGTGGTGTCCAGGATCTTCACGGCCGAGCCTGCGGCGATGCGCACGGTGCCGCCGCCGGAAAGGCTGGCCAGCACCACTGCGGGGGCGCCGTAGTCATCTGACTGGACCTCAACGTGCTGGATTTCCGCGGTCCGTTCACCATCCGGGAGGAGAAGCTGGTCGCCGGTGGTCAGAGATCCAGCCTGCTGTTCGCTGTAGTACCGGGAGGCTGGTGTTTCGGTCATCAAAGTCCTTAAATTCTCTTGCGGTCCGCCCTATAGTCTACAAAGGCGGGGGCCGGAAGTCGGGGACCCCGGGGATCGCGCGGGGCTTAGAAGCCCACTCCCGCGAAGGCCAGCGCCTGGCGGATCAGGGCGCCCCGGCCGCCGCTGAACTCAAGCTGGACATCAGGGCTGAGCACTTCCTCTGGTGTCATCCAGGTCAGTTCCAGGGCGTCCTGGCGCGGCTCGCATTCGCCGGTCACCGGAATGACGTAGACCAGCGACACGGCGTGTTGGCGGTCATCGGTGAACCCGGTGTGGGACGGGGCAGGGAAGTATTCGGCCACGGTGAAAGGCACCGGGCTGATGGGGAGCTGGGGAAAGGCGAGCGGTCCGAGGTCTTTCTCCATGTGGCGCAGGAGCGCGGCGCGGACGGTCTCACGGTAGATCACGCGGCCTGAAACGAGCGACCGGATCATGGTGCCGTCTTCATCGGCCTGCAGCAGCGTGCCCACCTCGTTCACGAACCCCAGCGGATCCAGCCTGACCGGAACGGCTTCCACATAGATCATGGGGAGCCTCCCGCGGGCCTCAAAGAGGTCTTCTTCGGAAAGCCAGCCGGGATTCGGGTCAGGAGTGCGAACGTTCATGGTTAAGTTCTACCCCATCGGACGTGCGCGGGCCGGTGAGGAGTGGGCTCTCGGCGTAAAGCGTCGTCGTAAGCGCCGGCATCTGATCACTCGGCGAGCCGCTGGGAGACCCAAAGGGTGGGCGGCACGCGGGCGTCGGAGGTGGCGCCGCCCGGGCGTCCCACGGCATCCGGGTTGGCCACGTGCAGGGTCCTCGCAAAGGCCTCCTCCGTCTCGGACACGGCGATTCCCGCAGCGGTGAGCCGGTCCCGCACCGTGCGCAGATCGCCGTCGTACTCGAATCCCAGACCGGAGCGCGGACGGCCGGACGCGGGACGCACCATCAGCACCCCGCCGTTCTTGGCGGTGAAATCGGCCGTTTCGTCGGCGTCCGGGACAGGGCGGAACCTTGCGCCGATGTCCTGGAGCGTCGCCGTGGCGGCGCCGGGATCCGGGGTGAACCAGACCCCGACGACGGCGAGGGCCGGGTCGGCATCGGCGCACTGGGCGCCGTGGGCGGCTTTGTCGGCGAGAAAGCTGAAGCCGTCGGTGCAGGAGATGCGGCACGACTCACCGTGGTCCGCGGCGATGATGTCTGCGGTGGTGGTTCCGGATTCAGCCGCGGCGAGGTTGGTGCGCCGGCCAAACTCCGCCAGATCGCCCACCTCGACGCCCAGGGCCGTGTTGCCATCGTCAGCCGCGCCGGCTTCCACCAGGTGCAGGGCCAGCCGGCCGGCGCCGGAGTCGAACTCCTGCCAGGGGCCTTCATCGACTGTCTTGACCATGCCCAAGGCTGTCAGAAGTTCCTCCCACACGTCCTGCCGGGACGTGAAGTGGACGGGGCGGACACGCAGCATGGGTTTCTCCTCGCGTTGGAAACGGGCAGACAGGGCCATCATGCCACGCCCTGAATCGGACGGCACAGTGCCTTTGCCGGGCAGGTGGCAGGCAGAATGGGGCCATGGCCATTGAACTCGAGGAACTGCTGGTGCCCGACGCCGCGGCGTGGCGGCTGTGGCTGGAAAAGAACCACACGGACAGTCCAGGCGTGTGGCTGATACTCCACAAAAAGGGCGGCGACGTCACTGAGCTGGACTACGACGCCGCGCTCGATGAGGCGCTGTGCTTCGGCTGGATAGACGGGCAGGTCAGGAAGCGCGACGCCGGGAGCTACTTCCAGCGCATGACCCGCCGCGTGCGCAGGAGCCCGTGGTCCGCCCGCAACGTAGGGCACGTGGCCCGGCTGGAAGCTGAGGGAAAGATGACGGACGCCGGCCGGGCCGCCGTCGAAAGCGCCAAAGCGGACGGGCGTTGGGACGCAGCCTATGGCGGGCAGGGGACAGCGGAGGTTCCGCCCGACCTGGCCGCCGCCATTGCCGCCGTCCCCGCAGCGCAGGCAATGTTCGATGTGCTGACATCGGTGAACCGGTACGCGATGATCTACCGGACGAACACCGCCAAGAAGCCGGAGACCCGGGCGGCAAGGATCGCCGGCTTTGTGGAGATGCTGGCCCGCGGGGAGACCCCGTACCCGCAGAAGAAGAAGCCTGCGGTGGACCGCTAACGGTTCCGGGAGGCCAAACCGGCGCTTAGGGACGGACTCAGTCGCCGGATGAATCGAGCGGGAACGCTACGGCTTCGCCGACAACCCGCAGGCAGAGTTCCATCCCGGGCCGGGCAATCGAAGCATTCCAGTGCCGGATGGTGATGACCTCTCCGCCGCCGGGGTAGCGGTGATCTGCGCCGCTCGCCAGCTCGGGGGGTACCGCGAGTTTCAGCCGCACGGTGGTTTCCGGGCCGAAGTAGTCGGTGTCCACCACCACCCCGCGGATGGGGCCGTCCTCGGCGATGCGGATCTGCTCCGGCCGCAGCATCAGCTGCACGAGCCCTTGGGCCGGCGGCCGCCGCACGGGAATGCCGCCGAGGGAA
The DNA here is from genome assembly GCF_051857465.1 of Pseudarthrobacter cremeus. Classification (NCBI taxonomy): domain Bacteria; kingdom Bacillati; phylum Actinomycetota; class Actinomycetes; order Micrococcales; family Micrococcaceae; genus Pseudarthrobacter; species Pseudarthrobacter cremeus. The sequence continues at coordinate 317,973 of NZ_JBPZHC010000006.1, forward strand.
CACGTGGCCAGCGAGCCTTCCATCCAGGCGTCCAGGATGACGGCGTCGCCCAGGAATTCGGCTGTTTCGCGGTCAGCCGGCCGCGTGTAGACGACAAACGGGTTGCCGATCTGGGCCAGTTTGCCGCCGCGCATCACGGCCACCTGGTCCGCGAAGGACAGGGCTTCGGCCTGGTCGTGGGTGACCAGGATGGTGGTGACGCCGGCCTCGGCCAGGACTTTGGCGACCGCGCGGCGGGTGGCTACGCGCAGGCCCGCGTCGAGGGCTGAGAAAGGCTCGTCCAGCAGCATCAGCTCAGGTTCGCGGGCCAGTGCGCGGGCCAGCGCCACGCGCTGCTGTTGCCCGCCCGAGAGCTGGTGGGGCCGCCGCCGGCTCATGCCCTCATCCAGGGAGACCATCGTCAGGAGTTCGCTGATCCGGGCTGCAACGGCACCGCGGCCGCCGGGCAGTTTGCGGGCATTCAGGCCGAACGCGATGTTCTGGCCCACTGTCAGGTGCGGGAAGAGGGCGCCGTCCTGGGCCACGTACCCGACCTGGCGTTTGTGAGCGGGCAGCCAAACGCCGTCGCCGGCTATCTTGTGGCCGCTGAGCGAAATGCTGCCGGTCTCAGGGTGTTCGAAGCCGGCGATCAGCCGCAGGAGGGTGGTCTTGCCGGAACCGGACGGTCCCACGATGGCAGTGGTGCCGCCCCTGGCCACGGACAGGTTGACGCCCTTGAGGACGGCCTGGGAGCCGAAGTTCTTGGTGACATCCGTGATGGTCAGATGGCTGTTCGTGCTGGGAGCCACCGATGCGGCGATCCGGGGTTCGGGAAGCCTGGAGGGGGATTGTTCGGTCACTGTCCGGCCGCTTTCTTGGACTGTTGGAAGAGCAGGTAGGTCATGGGCGCCGAGAGCAGGATCATCAGCAGGGCATAGGGGGCCGCGCCCGCGTAGTCGATCTCGCTGCTCTTGGACCAGAATTCGGTGGCGAGCGTCCGTGTGCCGTTGGGCGAGAGCAGGAGTGTGGCGGTGAGTTCGTTGGCGATGGCCAGGAACACCAGGGCCGCCCCGCCCGCGGCCGCCGGAGCCGTGAGCCGCAGCGTCACCCGGATGAACGAGAGCAGCGGAGGTTTGCCCAGGGCCTGGGCCGCCTCATCGAGTTCCTTGGGAGCCTGGGCCAGGCCGGCGCGGAGATTGACCAGCGCCCGCGGGAGGAAGAGCAGGACGTAGGCGGCCACGAGCAGCCCTGCGCTCTGGTAGACGCCCGGAACCAGCCGGATGCTGACCGTCACGAACGCGAGCCCCACCACGATGCCGGGCAGTGAGCTGGTGACGTAGTTGGAGAGCTCCAGGGACTTGCTGAACCAGCTGGGGTGCCGGACCGCCAGGTAGGCCATGGGGAACGCGACGACGGTGGTGACCACCGCCCCGGCCAGGCCGTAGCCCAGCGTAGTCAGGAGGGCCGGCAGGAATTCGTCCGCCGCCCAGATGGCCGGGCCGCCGGCTCCGATCCAGCGCAGGACGAAGAACAGCGGGAGCCCGAAGGCCAGCGCCGTCAGGGCTGTCAGCGCGAGCTGCGCCGGGACCTGGTACACGTGCAGCGGAAGGCGCAGGGCCTTGGCCTGGGCGCCTGAGCCTACCCGGGCGTAGCGGGCCGTACCGCGGCCGCGGGCCTCCACCACGAGCAGGATCAGGCAGAAGAACACCAGGACACTGGCCAGCATGTTGCCGGCAGTGCCGTTGAAGGTGGACTGGTACTGGACCATGATCGCGGTGGTGAAGGTGTCGAAGCGGATCATCGCGAAGGCGCCGTATTCGGCGAGCAGGTGCAGGCCCACCAGGAGCGCGCCGCCGGTCATGGCGAGGCGCAGCTGAGGAAGGACCACCCGGAAAAAGACCCGCCAGGCGCCGAGCCCCAGCGCGGCGGCAGACTGTTCAATGGCCGGGTCCAGCCGGCTGAGCGTTGCCGCCGCCGGAATGTACACGAGGGGAAAGTAGGAGAGGCTGGCGATCAGGACGCCGGAGCCGAGCCCCTCCAGCGACGGGATGGCCGATACCCAGGCGTAGCTGTTGACAAACGCCGGGATGGCAAGCGGCGCGGCCAGGAGCACTGCCCAGATTTTGTGGCCGCGCAGGGAGGTTCGTTCCACAAGCCAGGCACCGCCCACTCCCAGGACGAGGCAGAGCGGCACAGTGGCCAGCATCAGGAGCACAGTGTTGAGCAGGAGCTCGCCCACCCGCGGCCGGAAGATCAGTTCGACGGCGGTGTCCCACCCGGTCGCCGCCGTCATGTAGATGACGTATCCCAGCGGAACGAGGGAAAACAGGGCGATCAGCACCGCAAGGATGGACACTATGGAAACGCCGAAAGGCGGGCGGGGGCTGCTGCCCCGGCCCGCCGTCGTCGTGCTCCCCGTGGACGGGGGAGCCGATATATCAGTGGTCACAGAATTACAGGAGTCCTGCCTTGGTCATCATTTCGGTAACCGTCTTGGAGTTGAGCTTGGCCGGGTCAACGGTGGGTGCCTGCAGTTCCTTGACGGGAACAAGCTTGTCGTTTGCCGCGACATCCGAGGCGATGGCGTACTCGAAGGAGGTGCCGTTCTTCAGCACTTCCTGGCCCTTCTTGCCGGTAACGAACTTCAGGAAAGCCTGGCCAGCGGCGGCATTCTTTGCGGACTTGAGCACTCCGCCGCCGGAGATGGACAGGAACGCGCCCGGGTCCTGGTTCTTGAAGTAGTACGGGGTGACGTTCTTGGAGTTCTCGCCGGTCTTGGCCTGGTCACCGTAGTAGTAGTAGTGGTAGATCAGTGCGGCGTCGACTTCACCGGCGTTGACGGCCTTCATGGCGGTGCTGTTGCCCTTGTACGCCTTGAAGTTTTCCTTCATGCCCTTGAGCCATTCCTCGGTGGCGGCTTCACCCTTGAGCTCCAGCAGGGCCGCGACGATGGCCTGGAAGTCGGCGCCTGAAGGCGACGCTGCCCACTTGCCCTTCCACTCCGGCTTGGCGAGGTCAAGCATGGACTTGGGGAGCTTGTCCTCGGTCAGCTTGGCTTTGTCATACACCAGGACGGTGGAGCGGGCGGCAATGCCGGTCCACTTGTTGGTGCTGGGGCGGAACTCGGCCGGAACCTGGTCAACAGTGGCTTTGTCCACGTCTGCAAAAAGGCCGGCGTTCTCAACCTGCGCCATGGCAGGCGAGTTTTCGGTGAGGAAAACGTCGGCAGGGGATGCCGCCCCTTCCTGGACGATCTGGTTGGACAGCTCGGTGTCCGAACCCTGGCGCATGGTCACCTTGACACCGGTCTCAGCCGTGAAGGCGTCGATCCATTCCTTGGTCAGGCTTTCGTGCTGGGCGTTGTACACCGTGATCTCACCGGAGACTTTGGTGTCGGTCCCGGCGGAGGGGGAGACGGTGGCTGCCGGTCCGGTGCTGCCGCCGCAGGCGGTCAGTCCCAGGGCTGCGGTGGCGGCGAGTGCGATACCGGCCAAGGCGCTGTTGCGGATCTTCATCGAGGCTGCTTTCTGGGGAAAAGTGTTGTGGACCGTCGGTCCGTGCAAGCCGGGAAGGGGGTGGCTCACTCTCGAAACTGTAGGTTAGCCATACCTAAGGTACCAAGCCCGATCCGCCGGAAGTGATCAGGATCACATCAATTACGTAACTGTTGCGTGACTTAATTATTGGGCGGGTTTCGGATGAAGGGCGGCGGCAGCTTCCAGGGCCATCCAGGCCTGCAATTGAGTGGAAAGTTCGACGGCGGCGCCCGGCGGATAGGTGGCTTCGGCGGGCTGTGCCGCGTGGATGGAGAAGATCACGCTGCCCTGCTCGTGGCTGTCTAGCTTGTGGCTGTCCAGCTCCGGCCGGCGGCCGGCCCAGAACGCTTCGGCCGTCGCCGTCACCAGTTCCGCGGCGGTGGCCCGGGAGGACGCGGGAAGCCGCTCATCGCGGGCGGCAAGCGCCAGGTACCGGCAGAGGATCCCGGTGAAGAGGCCGCCGTCGCCCGTTCCGTCGCACCGCAGGACGCGCGACGGCGGCGGGGTGTGCAGCGGGGTCTCTGCGGTGTCGGGGGCTGGTGTGGGCGCAGCGGAGGGCACCGTAAGGTGCCGGGCAACCGCTTCGATGACAGCGGCGGCGCGGGCGAGGTTAGCCTCACCGCCAAGCTCCAGCAGTGCGCCAAGGACCGGTCCTTGGTTGTAGGTGTAGATGGCGCCCTCCACCACAACTTCTCCGGCCGCGTTGAGCCGCGCGCCGTCGAGGTAGAGGCCCTGGGACCCGTCAAAAAGGACTGCGTTGAGCCAGTCCACCAGCCGCTGGGCCTTTGCCTGCTGGCCTGTCCGCGCGTAGTAGAGCGCAACCGGGGCTGTGGCCGGGGTGTTTTTGAAGTCCCGCTTCTTGCTCCAGTACGTTCCGCCACCCAGGTCGTCGGTGGAGGCGGAGTCGAACTGCGACGTGAGTTTTGCGCGGACACTGGCGTTGCGGCGGCGGCCGCCGGGTTTGCGTGTCTGCTCGGCAAGTTTTTCCAGCCGGTGCGTGGCCAGTGCCAGCCAGGCCATGTCGTCGTAATAGCTGTTGACGAAGGTGAAGGCGTTGCGGAGGCGGATGCCGGTGACCAGCCGGGAGGCGAGCTGGCCCGCACTGGGGCGTTCCGGGCCGTTGAACCGTGCCGCCGGGGTTGCTCCGTTGCCCAGTTCACGGCGGCCGGCATCAACCAGGCAGTCCACGTAGTGTGCCTGCCACCAGTAATGCCATGGCTGGAGGAGGTTCTTAAGCTGCTTCGATGGCCACTGCACTGCTGCCAGGTGGGTTCCCGGGAGCCAGAGCAGCCGCCGGCCGAACATCGACGTGACGGAGCGGGCGGCCACATTGGCCCTGTCCTGCCAGTCGGTCGGCTGCAGGCTGAGTGGGGCGGGGCTGGGGTCCGGCATGGTCATGGATTCCAGCCTAACGGGTGCAGGACGCGGGTATTTCAGTTAACATTCACTAACTAATGGTCGCGCTGGGCAGGTCCGGTGGCCGCATCAAGGAGGATGTATGGACGTCTCGGGTACTGTCGCTCTGATTACGGGCGGGGCGTCCGGTCTGGGTGCCGCCACAGCCAGGCGCCTGTTCGACGCCGGCGCCTCGGTTGTATTGATCGACCTGCCGTCGTCGGCCGGTGCGGCCTTTGCTGCTGAGCTGAACGGGACAGGCTCCTCTGGTGGCGGCACAGCGGGCCGGACGGCCGTCTTCGTCCCGGCGGACGTGACGGACGAAGCCCAGGTGCAGGCCGCCGTCGATACCGCTGCGAAGCTGGGGCCACTGCGGATCGTGGTGAACTGCGCCGGCATCGCCACGCCCGGGAAGGTTCTGGGCCGCGAGGGCGTGCTGCCGCTGGACTCCTTCAGCCGGGTCATCCAGGTCAACCTCATCGGCACATTCAACGTCCTTCGCCTGGCTGCGGCGGCCATGGTCGCAACCGAGCCGGTCAGCACCGGACTGGGCGGTCCGGAGCGGGGCGTCATCATCAACACGGCCTCGGTGGCGGCCTTCGATGGCCAGATCGGCCAGGCCGCCTATGCTGCATCCAAGGGCGCCGTTGCCGCCATGACGCTGCCGCTGGCCAGGGAGCTCGCCCGCTCGCTGGTGCGCGTGGTGACCATCGCCCCGGGGATTTTCGAGACGCCCATGATGGCCACGCTTTCGCAGGCAGCCCAGGACTCATTGGGCCAACAGGTCCCGCACCCGTCCCGCCTGGGCAAGCCCGCAGAATACGCCAACCTCGTGGCCCACATCGTCGAAAATGCCATGCTCAACGGGGAAACCATCCGGCTCGACGGCGCCATCAGGATGGGCCCGAAATGAGGATGGATCCGGCTGAGGCGGCCGCGGGGCCGCGGCTCGAGGACCTGCCTGCCGCAGACCTTTTCTCCTTCGAGGCGCTCCTCAGTTCGAAGGAGCAGGCCAAGCTGGCCGAACTGCGCGGGTTCCTCGCCACGGAAATAGCACCTTACGCGTCCGACTGGTGGAACAAAGCGGAGTTTCCCGCCCACCTTCTCCCCAAGCTCGCCGCCCTGGAGCTGAGCACGCCGGCGCAGCGCGGCTACAGCAACCTGTTCGCAGGCCTGGTCATCGCGGAGATGACGCGCGTGGACACCTCGATTGCCACGTTTTTCCTGGTTCATCACGATCTGTTTGTGGAGTCGCTTTTCGGTTTTGGCTCGGCGGACCAGAAGGCGCGGCTGCTGGCCGATGCCTCAAGCCTTCGCATCACCGGCGCATTCGCGCTCACCGAGCCCGGGCACGGCTCCGATGTGGCCGGCGGGATGGAGACGCGGGCACGCCGGATTTCCTCAGCTACGGGACAACCCGACGACGACGGCGACACCTGGGTGCTCAACGGTGCCAAGCGCTGGATCGGGAACGGGACGTTCTGCGACTACCTGCTGGTGTGGGCCCGGGAGGAGGCCCCAAACGGCGGGGCGGGCCGCGGCGCCGTCCGCGGGTTCATCGTCGACGCCTCCCTGCCGGGCGTGACCCGCAGCCGGATCGAAAACAAGATCGCCCTGCGGACGGTGCAGAACGCGGACATCGTCTTCGAGGACGTCCGCGTCGCCGAAGCCGACCGCTTTGCCGGGATCAGCAGCTTCGAGGACACCAACCAGCTCCTGCGCGGGTCCCGGATCATGGTGGCATGGCAGGCCGTGGGGCAGCAGCTGGCGGCGTTCGACGTCGCCCGGCAGTACGCCGTCGAACGCCACCAGTTCGGGCGGCCGCTGGCGAAGTTCCAGCTCATCCAGCAGCAGCTGGTCACGATGCTGGGCAACGCCGTCGCGAGCATGGGAATGATGGTGCGGATCGCCCAGCTGCAGGACGAGGGGGCGGCGGACATGGCCCAGGTGGCACTGGCCAAGTCCTACACGAGTGCCCGGATGCGGGAGACGGTGGCGCTGGGCAGGTCGATCCTGGGCGGCAACGGCATTGTGACCGACTACCGGATGGCCAAGATCTTCTCCGACGCCGAGGCCATTTACACCTACGAGGGCTCGTTTGAGATCAACACCCTTATTGTGGGCAGGGCCGTCACCGGCGTATCGGCCATCGTCTAGAACAGCGCCGCTGGAACAGCGCGTCTAAAACACCGCGGGCTCTTTCTCGCCGGCCTCGATCCGGTAATCCAGGCTGTTGTTCTTCACCGGCATAGGGCAGGTCCCGTACGGGGTGAAGGCGCTGGGGTAGTTGATGGCCCGGTTGAAATCCAGGATGACCGTCCGGTTCCCCAGCGCATCGACGCGGGGCCGGGCGGTGGAGACCTTCCGCCACTCGTCGGTTGACTCTCCGTTCGTCTCGTCGTGGAACGTCACCGTCAGGGCGCCGAGTTTTTCCTCCTCTGCCTGCAGGTGGAATTCGTGGTCCTTGCCCGGCAGCCGGAAGACCACCTCACCCACCGAGTAGTGCACACCGTCCACCAGTGGATTGGCGGTGCCGATCGGGATGGCTACCGGCTCGGGATACGGCTTGTAGTCAGCCTCGATTACCAGTTCCGGGTTGTAGTCGAAGGTGGGCACGCCGTCGAATTCGGTGAACACCGGTGAGCCGGAATCGCGGGTGCGGATGGCGTAGCGGTCCGCGCGCATGGCCAGCTCGACCACTACCTGCCGTCCGTCGGCGCCGCCGAACTGCACCCACATCAGGGACTCCTCGTCGGCGAGGGTGGCGGTGATCGTGCCGACAACAGCTTCGCCGGTCTCCCCGAGCGTCAGTCCGTCCTCTGCCACGGCGGTGAGCGTGGCCGTCGTGCCGTCCGCAGACCAAAGGCCTGGGCAGAGTTCGACGCCGGCGGGTTGGGTCTCGAGCCACTGGAAGGAGGTGAGGGTCAGCCAGCCGTGGGGAGCTGCGAGGGCATTCTCCCGGTTGGCGCGGAAGCGCTGCCAGCGCTTCACCTGCGCCTCAGGATCGGGTTGCGGAGGGCTCACGGGTTTCTCCCCAGGCTTGCGGACACCAGTTGCGAAGCGGTGTTGCGGGCCACGATGGCCGCCTCCGGGTCAGCATCGAGTACGCCGCTGGCCAGGCCGCCGTCGAGTATCAAGGTCAGGCTGCGCGACAGCTGGTCCGGCGCCGGGGCACCCGCCTGGACGGCCAGGTCCCGGATCCAGGCGCTGATCTGCTTCTTGTGCGCAACGGTCCGGTCGTGGACGCGGGTTCCGGTGGGGGACTCGGCCGCGGCGTTGATAAAGGCGCAGCCGCGGTAGCCGTCCCGGCGGCAGGCGCTGGCCAGGGCATCGAACAGCCCAACGAGCTGGTCCGCAGGGGTGGGCCCGGCGGCTTCCGCGGCTGCGTGGAGCTGCCCGGTCCAGACGCCGTCAACCTTGTCCAGATACGCAAGGATGAGGTCGTCCTTGGCGGGAAAGTACTTGTAGAACGTCGCCTTCGCAACACCGGATTCGGCGATGATCGTATCGATGCCGGCCGCCCGCAGTCCTTGGGAATAGAACAGCCGGAAGGCAGTGGCGAGGATTCTTTCCCTGGCCTGCCCTGCCGGCGTACGGGCTGCCGGCGGCTTCCCAATGTCGCTCGTTGTCATGGCTCCATGGTACACAGACAAGTCTGTCTGTTACCCAGTCTTCCCCATCTTCAGCGGCGGACAGCCAGGCCCTGTACGAGCAGCCTCCATACCTCGATCAGGTCCCCATGGATCGCAGGATCGGCCCATTCAGACGCGTGCAGCGGGTGGTTGAACCGCGCCGAGGCATGCAGCACGGCCCTGCCGGCAGCCGAAACATCGGCAACTTCGAACTCGCCCCTGTTCGCACCGTCCGCGACTATCGCCGTGATCTGGGCGGCGAGGTGGTCCACATGTTCGGCAACGACGGTCCGCGCCTCAGCGGTGAGCTGGCCGAAGGTTGCGAACAACTCGGGGTCTTCGAGGGCCATGCCCTGCTTGATGGCAGCCAGCCGCTGGAGCCAGCGGAGCAGGCGATCGGCCGCCGGCCCGTCGGTGTCTTTGGATGCCTCCAGTGGCTCGGCTATCCGGGCAAGCCAGCGGCGGGCCACGGAATCCCGCAGCGCCGCCTTCGTGGGGAAATGCCGGTACACGCTTCCATGGCTGACGCCCAACGCCTTGGCAACATCCACCACAGTGGCTTTGCCGGGTCCGAAGCGGCGCAGGACGTCCTCGGCGGCGTCGAGTATGCGTGCCTCCGTCAGAACGACGGCGGCCGGACTCACCGGCGCTCGCTGTCGAGCATGGCCATCTGGGCGGCGTCGTAGCGCGAACCTGAGGCAGTGCCGGTGGGAACGGCAGCCTCGATGGCGGCGAGATCCTGGCCGGACAGGTCCAGCGAGGCGGCCCCGAGCGATTCGACGAGCCGGTCGCGGCGGCGGGCGCCCACCAGTGGCACGATGTCCTCCCCGCGGGACAGAACCCACGCGATGGCCACCTGCGCGACGGTGGCATCCTTGCTGTCGGCAATCAGCCGCAGCCGCTCCACCAGTTCAAGGTTCCGCTGCAGGTTCTCGCCGGAGAAGCGAGGCAGGTGCGCCCGGAAGTCCCGCCGGTTTCCGCTCCCCGTGGAAGGCCAGTGGCCCGATACCAGGCCGCGGGAGAGGACGCCGTAGGCAGTGATGCCTACGCCCAACTCCCGGGCGGCCGGCAGGATGTCCGCTTCGATGCCCCGGGAAATCAGGGAGTATTCGATTTGCAGATCCGAGATCGGGTGCACTGCGTGCGCGCGGCGCAGGGTATCGGCGCCGACTTCGGAGAGGCCGATATGGCGGATCAGGCCCTGCTTTACGAGCTCGGCCAGTGCGCCGATGGTCTCCTCGACCGGGACGGCCGGATCGAGACGGGCCGGCCGATAGATGTCAACGTAGTCCGTCCCGAGGCGCCTGAGGCTGTAGGCAAGGAAGTTCTTGATGGCGGCGGGGCGGGCGTCGACACCGTTCCAGCCCCCGCGTGCATCACGGAGGATGCCGAACTTGACGCTGATTTGCGCATCCTCACGCCGGCGGCCGCGGATGGCATCGCGGAGAAGCAGTTCGTTGTGGCCCATGCCGTAGAAGTCCCCGGTGTCGAGCAGGTTAACTCCCTGGTCGAGGGCCGCTCGGATGGTGGCGACGCTCTCGGGGTCGTCCGCCGGGCCGTAAAGGTCAGACATTCCCATCAGGCCAAGGCCGATGGGTGCAGTGGTGGGGCCGGTGGAGCCGAGTGTGCGGCTGTCGCCCAGGAGGTCTGTTGTCATGGCGTCAATGTTACAGCAATCATCTGACAGATATCAATATTTGTCATTAGACTAGGATCGCTGGTCTCGCGTCCTTGCCGTAGACAGGTCTGTCTGATAGCGTCATGGCCAACCAGTAGACGAACCTGTCTACTCCATCACTGCAGAATGAGGAACACCATGAAGATCGCCGTACTTGGAACCGGAAGTGTCGGACCCGCCGTCGCCGCTGCATTCTCAGGGCTGGGCCACGACGTCGTGATCGGAACCCGTGATCCCCAGGCCACACTGGCGCGCACCGGCCCTGGCGCCACGGGCGGACCGGCATTCTCCCAGTGGCACGCATCCCATCCGCAGATAGGCGTCGTGACGCTCGCCGAGGCAGCGGCGGCCGGTGACGTGGTTGTCAACGCCACCAATGGCACGGCCTCGCTCGAAGCCCTGGCTGCCGCCGGGGCCGAAAACCTTGCCGGGAAGATCGTGATAGACATCGCGAACCCGCTTGATTTCTCCAAGGGCTTCCCGCCGGCGCTCAATCCAGTCAATGACGACAGCCTGGGGGAGCAGATCCAGCGGGCGTTCCCGGAAGCCAAGGTGGTCAAGACGCTGAACACCATGACGAACAGCGTGATGGTCGACCCTATGCACGTCGCCGGCGGGGACCACACTGTCTTTGTCTCGGGCAATGACGCCGGGGCCAAGGGAGAAGTGACCCAACTCCTCAAGGCCCTCGGCCACACGGATGTGCTGGATCTCGGTGACATCACCACCGCCCGCGGTGCCGAGATGATCCTGCCCCTTTGGCTGCGGATCTGGGGCGCGCTGGGGACCGGCGAGTTCAATTTCAAGGTGGCCCGGTAAGGACAGCGTCACATCATCTGAGACAGATTCCGCGCGGGGGCCACGTGCGGGTAGCATCGAAAGCCAGTAACGTGGCTCACAGTATCCAGCGCAGTGTACGAGCCAAGTCCGAACCCTCGAAAGACAGTTTCCATGGCTAACACTGCAATGAATTCCGCTACCGACCTCGCCTCCGAACTCAGGGCCGACGTCCGCCGTGTCTCCACACTGCTGGGCGAATCCCTGGTGCGGCAGCACGGTCCGGAGCTTCTTGACCTCGTGGAGCAGGTCCGCCTGCTGACCAAGGAATCCAAGGAGGCTGCCCGCGGCGGTGCGGACGCCACCGGCCCGTGGAGTGCGCACGACGTCGTCGAGCAGGTCCGTGAGCTGCTCGGCTCCCTCCCCATCGAGCAGGCCACCGACCTGGTCCGGGCCTTCGCGTTCTACTTCCATCTGGCCAACGCCGCAGAGCAGGTCCACCGCGTCCGCGGGCTGCGGACCAGGCAGGAGAAGGACGGCTGGCTGGCCAAGGCCGTCACCGAGATTGCCGCGAAGGCGGGTCCCGGGGTTCTTCAGGAAGTGGTCAACGGCCTGGATGTCCGGCCCATATTCACCGCCCACCCTACGGAGGCCTCGCGGCGTTCGGTGCTGGATAAGATCAGGAAGCTTTCCGACGTTCTTGCCCAGCCCACCAAGGAAGGCACCACTGCCCGCCGCCGCCAGGACCGGCAGCTCGCGGAGGTCATCGACCAGATGTGGCAGACGGACGAACTCCGGCAGGTCCGCCCCACCCCCGTGGACGAGGCCCGCAACGCCATCTACTACCTCGGCGGCATCCTCACCGATGCCATGCCCGAGATGCTCACGGAGCTTGCCGAACTGCTGGATGAGCACGGCGTGAGCCTGGCTTCCCAGAACGCCCCCGTCCGGTTCGGGTCCTGGATCGGCGGGGACCGCGACGGCAACCCCAACGTCACCGCCGCGGTCACCAGGGAGATCCTGCAGATCCAAAGCCAGCACGCCATCCGCATCAGCATCGGGATGATGGACGGACTGATTTCCATCCTCTCCAACTCCACCGCGCTGGCCGGAGCGGACCAGAACCTCCTGGATTCCATCGACGCCGACCTGAAAAAGCTCCCGGGCCTTGACCGCCGGGTCCTTGAGCTCAACGCGCAGGAGCCCTACCGGCTCAAGCTCACCTGCATCAAGGCCAAGCTGATCAATACCGGCAAACGCATAGCCGCTGATTCCAGCCATGAGCACGGCCGCGACTACAGCGCCACGGATGAGCTGCTGGCCGATCTCGAACTGCTCGAACTCTCCCTTCGCAACCATTCAGCTTCCCTCGCGGCCGACGGCGCGCTTGCCCGGGTCCGGCGTGCGGTGGCGTCTTTCGGCCTGCACCTGGCCACCCTGGACATCCGCGAACACGCAGACCACCACCACGACGCGGTCGGGCAGCTGATGGACCGGCTCGGCGGACCGGGGCTCCGGTACGCCGAACTGAGCCGCCACGAGCGCTTCGATGTGCTGGGCTCCGAGCTCGCCTCGCGCCGGCCGCTGTCCGGCCACCCGATTAAGCTCGACGGCGTCGCTGACGGAACGTACGACGTCTTCCGTGAGATCCGGCGCGCCCTGCGCACCTACGGCCCGGACGTCATCGAGACGTACATCATCTCCATGACCCGCGGCGCCGACGACGTCCTGGCCGCGGCTGTCCTGGCCCGGGAGGCCGGCCTCATCAACCTGTTCGGCGCTGCGCCGTACGCCAAGATCGGGTTTGCCCCGCTGCTGGAGACGGTGGAGGAGCTGCGCGCCTCGGCGGAGATCGTGGACCAGCTGCTCTCTGTTCCTGCGTACCGTGACCTGGTCCGGCTGCGCGGCGACGTCCAGGAAATCATGTTGGGCTACTCAGACTCCAACAAGGAGTCGGGCGTCATCACCAGCCAGTGGGAGATCCACAAGACCCAGCGGAACCTGCGCGACGTTGCGGCCAAGCACGGCGTCCGCGTCAGGCTGTTCCACGGCCGCGGCGGTTCCGTGGGCCGTGGCGGCGGACCCACCTATGACGCCATCATGGCGCAGCCCAACGGCGTCCTCGAAGGCGAAATCAAGTTCACCGAACAGGGCGAGGTCATCTCGGACAAGTACTCGCTGCCGGAACTGGCCCGTGAAAACCTGGAGCTGTCGCTTGCCGCCGTACTCCAGGGCTCGGCCCTCCACCGGGATCCGCGGACCTCGGACGACCAGCGCGAACGGTACGGGCACGTTATGGAGATCATCTCCGACGGCGCCTTCGAGAGGTACCGGAAGCTCATTGACGATCCGGACCTGCCCGCCTACTTCCTGGCATCCACGCCGGTGGAGCAGCTGGGCTCGCTGAACATTGGCTCCCGGCCGTCCAAACGCCCGGACTCCGGGGCCGGCCTTGAGGGCCTGCGCGCCATCCCGTGGGTGTTCGGCTGGACCCAGTCACGGCAGATCGTCCCCGGCTGGTTCGGTGTGGGCTCCGGCCTGAAAGCGGCCCGTGAGGCCGGGAATTCCGCCCAGCTGGTGGAGATGATGGAGGGCTGGCACTTCTTCAAGTCGGTCCTGTCCAACGTGGAGATGACGCTGGCCAAGACTGACATGGACATCGCCGGTTACTACGTTTCCACCCTGGTCCCCGAGGAGCTGCACCACATTTTCAGGGCTATCCGTGAAGAGTACGAACTTACGGTCACCGAGGTCCAGAACCTGACGGGTGAGCACGTCCTCCTCGACGCCCAGCCCACTCTGAAGCGTTCGCTGGAGATCCGCGATCAGTACCTTGATCCCATCAGCTACCTGCAGGTGGAACTGCTCCGCCGTGTGCGGGCGGACAACGCTGCAAACAGGCCAGCAGAAAAGGACGCCGAAGCCGGCAGCATCAGCGGCGCCGAGATCGATGAGCGCCTCCAACGGGCCATGCTGATCACGGTCAACGGCGTGGCGGCCGGCCTCCGCAACACCGGCTGAACGCTCTGGCACTACCCGCTGGTTTTCCCGGGACGCTCTTGCACTTCCTGCGGGTTTTCCGGCGATGCTCTCTCACTTTCCTGAAGAAAGTGAACTGCTCCCCGGAAGTTGGACTGAGAAATTCAGTTTCGACTTCCGGGGAGCAGTTTTATGCGTGCTAATAGTTCTTTGTCTGAGGTCCAGCGCGAGGCGGCGGTAGCGTGGTTTGA